>CAYGBP010000089.1:10877-11307 GCA_964348105.1 uncultured Nitrospirota bacterium | reverse complement strand
TCTGCATTGCCGGAGACGGCAGCTTCCAGATGAACCTTCAGGAATTGGCCACAGCCTCCTTCTACAAGCTGCCCCTCAAGGTGGCCATCATCAATAATCAGTATCACGGCATGGTCAGGCAATGGCAGCAGCTCTTCTACAGCAGCCGCTACTCCTCCAGCTGCCTGGCGGGGGGGCCTGATTATGTGAAGCTTGCCGAGGCTTACGGGATCGTCGGTCTTCGCGCCACCAAGCCTTCCGAAGTGGAAGAGGTCCTCAAGGAGGCCGTGCAAATCCAGCGCCCCGTCCTGATGGATTTTCAGGTGGATCCCTACGAAAACTGTTATCCGATGGTGCCCGCGGGTGGGGCGATCCATCAGATGCTTCTGGAAGATCCGAAGCCGGACCAGACGGCGGAGCAGAAGAGAGTCGAGAAGGAAAGGGAATCGAT
>CAYGBP010000089.1:0-10867 GCA_964348105.1 uncultured Nitrospirota bacterium | reverse complement strand
CGTTGGCGCCGGGTATCTTCTGGTTGATGCGAAGACGCTGTCGCCGCCGACTCGCGGTGACGCGCGAACCGCTCCCAAAGGAAAGGGAATCGATCCTGCCCGCCTAACTCCCGCTTTTTTCCCGGATTGTGAAGCATGATGAGGCGCCTGCGCGTCGAGCGGTGCGTGGGGATCGAGTCGAGGGGTGAAATCGGATTATGCAGCACATTATCTCGCTGATGGTCGAAAACAAATTCGGCGTCCTAACCAGGGTCGCCGGCCTTTTTAGCGCGAGGGGTTTCAATATTGACAGCCTTTCGGTCGGGCCGACCCTCGACCCTTCTGTTTCCCTGATCACGATCGTCACGCATGGCGATGACCGGGTGCTGGAGCAGATCACCAAGCAGCTCAATAAAGTGATCGATGTGATCAATGTGGAGCGCGAGACGGCGCTCATCAAAGTCCATACCCGGGCCGAGGACCGCCCCGAGGCGCTTCGCATCGCGGATATCTTCAGGGCCAAGGTGGTGGACTCCACCCCTCACAGCTACACCATCGAGATCACCGGGGATGTAAAGAAGATTAGCGCCATTATCAACCTGCTCAGGCCCCTGGGCATCAAGGAGCTGGTTCGGACGGGAAGGATTGCAATCGCCCGGGAGGATTTTAAACCCTCATCGGCCAGCGAGAAAAAGCGGCGAACTGCCTGACCGGGCGGCAGGGATTTACGGCCGGGCCCGGCGGTCGTAAGCGGATTGATCAACTCATTTTTCTGATGATCGTGAGGAAACCGGAGAACGTGGAGTCTAGGGAGTCTGGAATGAAGCTTTATTATGATTCGGATGCGGATCTGAAGCACCTGAAGGACAAGAAGGTGGCCGTCATCGGCTACGGAAGCCAGGGCCACGCGCACGCCAATAACCTCCGGGATTCCGGGATCCAGGTGGCGGTGGGATTGCGTCCGGGGAGCTCATGGGAAAAGGCCCGCTCGGCTGGACTCCCGCCGCTGACAGTTGCCGAGGCCGTAAAGGCCTCGGACGTGGTGATGATCCTGGCGCCGGATGAGCAGCAACCGGAGCTTTACGCTCGTGATATCGGTCCAAATCTCAAGAAGGGCGCCTATCTGGCCTTCGCCCACGGGTTCAACATTCACTTCGGCCAGATCACGCCCGATGAGAGCCTGAACGTTTTTATGGTGGCCCCCAAAGGTCCGGGCCACCTGGTCCGCTCCGAGTTTGCAAAGGGCAGCGGCGTGCCCATGCTGATGGCGATCCATCAGGATCCCTCGGGAAACGCCAGGGATGTGGCATTGGCCTACGCCGTCGCGATCGGGGGCGGTAAGGCAGGCGTGTTGCAGACCTCATTCCGGGAGGAAACCGAAACGGATTTATTCGGAGAGCAGGTTGTCCTGTGCGGTGGACTGACGGCCTTGATCACGGCCGGATACGAAACGCTGATCGAGGCGGGCTACACGCCCGAATTGGCTTATTTCGAATGCCTGCACGAGGTGAAGCTGATTGTGGACCTGATTTATGAAGGCGGGATCGCCAACATGAGATATTCCATCAGCAATACCGCGAAATTTGGCGATCTCACCCGCGGCCCCCGGGTGGTGACCGAGGAGACCCGCCGCGAAATGAAGAAAATCCTGGGGGAAATTCAGGATGGCAAGTTCGCGAGGGAATGGGTCCTGGAGAACCGCGCGGGGCGGCCCGTGTTCAAAGCCCTGACCCGTCAAGCGGAGTCTCATCCCATCGAGGAGGTCGGCGCAAGGCTGCGTGCCATGATGCCCTGGCTCAAACAGGGAAAGCTGGTGGATCGGAGCAAGAACTGAGCCATGGGTGAGCGAAGGTGATTCTCCGAAGAAGGGCGCCGCGCCCCGTGATGAGGGAGGCATTGGCTTTACTGGTCCTGTGCTCCATCGTTGCGGCGGTCGGGGTGGCGGCGGATGCTGGGTGGCTGACGGCGGCCGCAGGGCTGGCAGCCGCTTTTATTTTTTGGTTCTTTCGAGATCCGGATAGGGTTCCCCCCGCGGGGATGCATGATCTGGTATCTCCCGCGGATGGCCGCGTGGTGGAGGTGTAAAAGGTTTTCGAAGACCAGCACCTTCAGGACGAGGCCATCAGGATCGGGATATTTATGAGCCCATTGGACGTGCATGTCAACCGGATCCCGTTCGACGGTAAGATTCTTTCGATTCGCCACCGGCCCGGAAAATTCCTTTCGGCGTTTAAACCCAAGGCCTCAATCGAGAATGAGCAGAACGCGGTGATGATGGAGGTTCCCGGTGGCAAGAGAATTCTTTTCATCCAGATCGCGGGAATGCTGGCCCGTCGGATCGTGTACTGGATCCACGAAGGCGAGTCGGTCAGGAAGGGACAGCGGTTCGGGCTGATCAAATTCGGATCGCGGGTCGACCTGTATCTTCCGACCAGCAGCATGGTTCATGTCAGACTCAATCAGCGGGTGAAGGCCGGCGAAACTCTGATCGGGACGATTCAATGAGAAAATCAGCGCGTAAAGGCATCTATCTGATTCCCAACCTTTTTACGACGGGAAACCTGTTCAGCGGATTCTACGCCATTGTGGCGGTATTCAATGCCGAGTACGTCGTGGCCGCCATCGCCGTGATGATCGCGCTGGTATTCGATGCCCTGGACGGAAAGGCCGCCCGGACGACCGGGACCACGAGCCGGTTCGGCGTGGAGTATGACTCACTGGCCGACCTGGTGTCTTTTGGGGTGGCGCCCGGGTTATTGATCTATTCCTGGGCATTGAGCGCGTACGGGCGTATCGGCTGGGTGGCCGCCTTTCTCTTTGTCGTGTGCGGCGCCCTTCGCCTGGCTCGGTACAACGTCCAGAGCGGGGGAAGGGAGAATGCCGATTTTACAGGGCTTCCGATTCCGGCCGCGGCGAGCATGATCTCCACCACCGTACTGCTGGATTATTACGTCATCGGGATGGGTAAGGAGCTCAAGCCCGTATTGATCCTCGCAATGACCTATATCCTGGCTTTTTTGATGGTCAGCAACCTGCGGTACCGTAGCCTCAAGAACTTCCATCTGTGGGGCCGTAAGCCCTTCCATTTTCTGGTCACGATGGTATTGATCCTGATCCTCTTCCTGGCGGCGCCGCAGCCCATGCTGTTCGCTGTTTTCGCGCTGTACGTCCTGTCAGGCGTCCTGGAACGACCTGTGGCCGTCCTGGCGCACAGGATCCGGGGCCGGGCCGGCGTGAGCGAGACTCATCAGGCCCGCGATGTCGAAGACCCCGAGATCGTCGTCAAATAGGCCGTCTGCGCCTCTTTTCCCCAGCCGTGACAGATTGAAGGCACACAGGGATCGTGTCGATCAGGCCGTGTCCAGGGTTTACCCGAGGGTCTCCGTGAATTCGATTCGGTTGCGCAGCGCAAGAGTTTTCTGTTAAGATGTAAGCAAAATCAGTGCCTTTGGGGAGATTGGGACCATGAGCCGGATGATTACCATCTTTGATACGACGCTTCGCGACGGGGAGCAGTGCCCGGGTGCCAGCATGAACCGGGAGGAAAAGCTGTCGGTGGCGCGGCAGCTCGCCAAGCTGAAGGTGGATATCATCGAGGCCGGATTTCCCATGGCTTCCGAGGATGACTTTCTGGCGGTCCAGACCATCGCCACGGAGGTGCGGGGGCCCGTCATCGCCGCGCTTTCCCGGGCAAGACCCGCCGATATCGACCGGGCCTGGGAGGCCCTTAAAGGAGCGGAGCGGGCAAGGATCCATACCTTTTTGGCCACTTCGGATCTTCATATTCAGCATAAGCTGAAGATGACCCGCGAACAGGTGCTCGAGGCCGCCGTGGCGGCGGTCCGGCACGCCAGGAATCTTACGCAGGATGTGGAGTTTTCCCCGGAAGATGCCACCCGGAGCGATTATGATTTTCTATGTAAGGTCTTGGAATCGGTCATCGAGGCCGGTGCCACGACGGTCAACATCCCGGATACGGTCGGCTATGCGATTCCTTCGGAATTCGGCGATTTAATCGCCATGATCCGAAACCGGGTGGCGAATATCGATCGGGCCGTGATCAGCGTGCATTGCCACAACGATCTGGGTCTGGCCGCCTCCAACTCCTTGGCCGCCATCGCCAACGGCGCTGGCCAGGTGGAATGCACCGTCAACGGGTTGGGGGAGCGGGGCGGTAATGCCGCCTTGGAGGAAATCGTCATGTCGCTGAAGGTCCGTCAAAATTATTTTCAGGCCGATACGGGGGTGGACACCCAGGAAATTTACAGGGCTAGCCGCCTGGTCAGCGGTATTACCGGCATGATGGTTCAGCCGAACAAGGCCATCGTGGGGGCCAATGCCTTTGCGCACGAATCGGGGATCCATCAGGACGGAATCCTGAAGGATAAGCGGACTTATGCGATCATGACCCCGGAATCGATCGGGCTCGCGCAGCACAAGCTGGTATTGGGCAAGCACTCCGGTCGGCATGCCTTTCGGAGCAAGCTGGAGGAGATGGGCTACGATCTGGGGGATGAGGAGCTGGACAAGGCCTTCGAGCGTTTCAAGCGCGTGGCGGATCAGAAGAAGGAAGTCTTCGAAGAGGACCTTCACGCCATTATTGCAGAAGAAGTCTACCGGATTCCGGAAACCTACAGCCTGCGATCGCTACACGTGGAGAGCGGGAGCGACGTCACCCCCCGCGCCACGATCGAGTTGCAGATCGAAGGAGAAACCGTTAAGGACACGGGAGAGGGCGATGGCCCCGTGGATGCCGCCTACCGGACGATCGCCGTGATTACGAAGACGAAGAGCCGGCTGCAGTCCTATGCCGTGAAGGCGATTACGGGAGGAACGGACGCCCTGGGGGAGGTCACCGTCAGAGTGGAGGAGGAAGGGCGCAGGGTGATCGGGCAGGGTGCCGATACCGACATCATCGTGGCCAGCGCCAAGGCTTATCTCAACGCCTTGAACAAATTGTCCTATTGGGCCCGATTCAAAGGAAAGGCTCCGCAGGGACAGGGCATGGTATAACGCGGGACAGGAACAACCGAGACGGAGAGAATGCAATGGGCATGACCATTACCGAAAAGATCCTCGGCAAGCATTCGGGCCGGGCCCGGGTGGCACCGGGAGACAACATCTGGGTGGATGTCGACGTGCTGATGACGCATGACGTTTGCGGCCCGGGGACCATCGGAATTTTCAAAAAACAGTTTGGCCAACAGGCGAAGGTATGGGACCGGGAAAAGGTCGTGGTCATCCCGGATCATTATATATTCACGGCGGACGCGCATGCCAATCGCAATGTGGACATCTTGAGGGATTTTGCGAAGGAGCAGCAGCTGCCCTATTTCTACGATGTCGGCTCGGAGCGCTACAAGGGGGTTTGTCACATCGCCCTGCCCGAAGAGGGCCATACCCGCCCGGGCGAGGTCCTGTTCGGAACCGATTCGCACACCTGCACGGCGGGGGCCTTCGGCGAATTCGCCACGGGAATCGGCAATACCGATGCCGCTCTCATCATGGGAATCGGGAAATTGTGGGTGAAGGTGCCGCCCACCATGCGTTTCGTCCTGGAGGGGCCCTTGCCCTCCTATCTGATGGCCAAGGATATCATTCTCTGGATCATCGGGGACATCGGCGTGGATGGCGCGACCTATCGGGCCATGGAATTTGCGGGCGACGGGGTCTATTCCCTTTCCATGGAGGAGAGGATGACCCTGTGCAACATGGTGATCGAGGCCGGAGGGAAAAACGGCGTCATTGCCCCGGATCCGGTGACGGAGGATTTTGTCAGGTCCAGGACCCGAAAGCCTTTTGAGCCGGTCTATAGCGATCAGGACGCCCAATTCCACAGCGTGAGGGTTTATCGCTCGTCGGACCTGGAGCCCGTGGTGGCCAAGCCCCATTCGCCGGACAACCGGGCGCGCGTGAGAGAGGTGCAGGGGACCCGGTTGGATCGCGCCTATATCGGCTCGTGCACGGGTGGGAAATTGACGGACTTCCATGCGGCCGCGAGGATCTTGAAAGGAAATTCGGTCAAGGTCGATACCTTCGTGGTTCCCGCCACGACCGAGGTGATGAAGGGGCTGGAGACGGAAATGTGGGCCGGGGCCCGGATCGCGCAGGGGGCGTCCTGCGCGGCCTGCCTGGGCGGGCCTTCCGACACCTTCGGGCGGCTCAACCAGAGCGAGGTCTGCATTTCCACGACGAATCGAAACTTCCCCGGGCGCATGGGATCCAAGGCGTCGCAGGTCTACCTGGCATCTCCCTATACGGTTGCCGCGTCGGCTGTTACCGGGAAAATCACCGATCCCAGAGAATTCCTGTAACCAAAAACAAGGCGAAGATCGTCTATTCACTAAGGATAGCGCGGCATGGAAGAGTTTATTTCTGGTCCCGCCTATGTGGTGGGAAGCGATATTGATACCGATCAGATCATCCCGGCTCAGCATCTGGTCTACAGTCTGAGCGATCCGGAAGAGCGAAAGCTGTACGGTCGCTTCGCCATGGCCGGCATACCGGAGCGGCAGGCGGGCCTGCCGGATGGGGGCCACCCGTTCGTCGAAGACGGACAGCATCAATCCCGATTCAAGGTGGTGATCGGGGGTAGAAATTTTGGCTGCGGGTCATCCCGCGAGCATGCGGCCGTATGCCTGCGGATTGCCGGGATCCAGGCGGTGGTGGCCGAGTCCTACGCCCGTATTTTCTACCGAAACGTCGTGGATGGTGGGTTTTTCGTTCCTTTCGAAGCCGCCGCGCGCCTGAACCAGGAGATTCAAACCGGGGATCAGGTCGAAATCGACGTCAATCGGGGGCTGTTGAAGAATGTGGCCAGCGGGAAGGAGTATTCCTTGAAGTCTCTGGGAGATGTCCTGGAGATCTTGAAGGCCGGAGACGTATTCGAATATGCCCGGCGGAAGGGATTGATGAATCGATGATCCCGGTCCTCATCTCCTTTCTTCTGGTTCTGTTTTTTTTCTTTTACGTGGTTCCATTCCTGCTGGGTTACCTCCTGGGCCGCTTCGGCGGGGCCGGCATGGGCCGCTGGGGAGGCGGGACGGTCACGGCCGCCTATCTGGCCTGGATGATCACCACCTGGCTGGGTGAAGGATATTCGCCGCTGTTAACCGTAGGCAGGATCTCGATGGACACGCCGCAGCTGGAGTTTCAATTGTACCAAATGTTTACCTACCTGGTTCTGGCCCTGGTCTCGTTTTGCATGGTTTATTCGGGAGCCTCGCGGGGCGCCTGGGCGGGTTGTGCCTGGGGGACGACCGGGAGGGAGGGGGCCTCGTGAGCCAGCCCTATCATATCGCCTTGCTCCCGGGTGACGGAATCGGCCGGGAGGTGATTCCTCAGGCAGTGATGGTGCTCGAGCGGATCGCCGAAAAGCACGGCCTGCATTTTTTGTTTAAAGAAGCCGACGTCGGCGGATCAGCCATCGACCGGTTCGGCACGCCTCTCCCCAAAGAATCCCTTCGCATTGCCAAGGAGAGCGACGCGGTCCTGTTGGGGGCGGTCGGGGGACCGCAGTGGGAGGGGCTGGAGTATGCCCTTCGCCCGGAGCGCGCGTTGCTGGGGTTGCGAGGGGCTTTAGGCCTGTATGCCAATCTTCGGCCGGCCCGCGTCTTTCGGGTTCTGGCGGATGCCTCGACCCTCAAGCGGGAGGTGGTGGAGGATATCGACCTGCTGGTGGTTCGTGAGTTGACCGGCGGGATCTACTTCGGCAAGCCGAAAGGGATTAAGGAGCATCGCGGCGGGCACAAGGGCTACAACACCGAGGTTTACACGACATCGGAGATCGAGCGGATCGCCCGCGTGGCCTTTGAGACGGCGGCCGGGAGGAGAGGGAGGGTCACCTCGGTGGACAAGGCGAACGTGCTCGAATCCTCCGAATTATGGAGGCGGGTCGTGGTGGAAGTGCACCGTCAGTATCCGGGTGTCGAGCTCAATCACCTTTACGTGGATAATTGCGCGATGCAGTTGATCCGCAATCCCAGGCAATTTGATGTGATCCTGACCACGAACATGTTCGGGGACATTCTTAGCGACGAAGCCGCTCAGCTGACGGGATCGATCGGAATGCTTCCTTCCGCCAGCCTGGGAAGTGCGGGTGATCGGGAGGGGCGTCGAGCCGGCATGTATGAGCCGATCCATGGAAGCGCCCCGGATATCGCCGGAAGGGATTTGGCTAATCCCATTGCCACGATCCTTTCGGCCGCGATGATGCTCAAATATTCTTTCGGGGAGGATAAGGCGGCCGGGGAGATCGAGGCGGCGGTCGAACGGGTCCTCGGAAAGGGTTATCGCACTTCCGATCTGTCGTCTGCGGGTGCCGAAACCGTCGGCACTCGGGCGATGGGACGGTTGATTTGCGATGAGATACAGGCCCGCGCGTCGTAGGCGGCGGATCCAGGCCGATCGGACAAATGCTGAAGAAAAAAGATCAATACGTAGTGGCGGTCGTGGGCGCGACGGGCGCGGTGGGGGCCGAGATGATTTCCATCCTGGAGGAGCGAAAGTTCCCCGTCGCAGAGCTTCGTCCTTTTGCATCGGGCAGGACGGCAGGATCGACCGCCCAATTCGATTTTCAGAGCGTCGCGGTTTCGATTTTGGAGCCCAAGGCGTTCAAGGGTGTGGACATCGCACTGTTCTCGGCCGGAGAGGATGTGAGCCGCGAGTTTGCGCCGGCTGCCGTATCCGAAGGCGCGGTGGTGATCGATAACAGTGCCGCCTGGAGGATGGATCCGGACGTCCCGTTGGTTATTCCCGAGGTGAATCCGGGACGCCTGGGGGTTCATCGCGGCATCATTGCAAATCCGAACTGCTCAACCATCCAGATGGTCATGGTGCTCCATCCGCTGCACCGGGCGGCACAAATCAGGCGGATCGTGGTGTCGACCTATCAATCCGTATCGGGAACCGGCAAAGATGCGATGGATGAGTTGTTGGAACAGGTCCGCGCCCTTTTGAGCTTCAAGGAGGTGCAGGCCCGGGCCTATCCGTATCAGATTGCCTTTAACTGTCTGCCCCAAATCGGTTCCTTTGATTCGGCTGGAAATTGCAGCGAGGAAATCAAGATGATCCAGGAGACCAGGAAGATCATGGAAGATGATGCCATCCAGATTACGGCCACGACCGTTCGGGTGCCCGTTTTCCACAGCCATGCCGAGTCGGTGAACATCCAGACAGAGAGCAGGCTGACGCCGAACGAGGTCCGGGCCATCCTGTCGGCCGCGCCGGGAATCATCGTCTTCGACGACCCGGAGCGCAAGCTCTATCCGATGCCCATTGACGCGGCCGGGAAGGATGCGGTGTATGTCGGCCGGATCCGGCAGGATCTTTCGGTTGAGAACGGCCTCAATCTCTGGATCGTCGCGGATAATCTGAGAAAAGGGGCCGCCCTGAACGCCGTTCAAATCGCGGAACACTTGGTCTCGCAAACCAGGCCCCCGGACCGGCTTTCTTGAATCCGCGGATGGGCCTATGTTACCATCGTTTAGGGCAGCCGCCGGCGGGCTTGGAGGCCGACGAAACCTGCTTTCGGATGGACGGTTCGATGCTTGAACCGACGGGAAAGCCATCATGAACACGACGGATCGCTTAACACAGCGGATTCACCGCCTCAAGAAAGAGCGCAAGGCCCTTATCCTGTCCCATAACTATCAGGAAGGTGAAATACAGGATATCGCCGATTTTACCGGTGATTCCCTCGAATTATCGCGTCAAGCCACGCGGACGGACGCGGAGGTGATCGTTTTCTGCGGCGTTCACTTCATGGCCGAGACGGCGGCATTGTTGAATCCGGAGAAAGTTGTCTTGATCCCCGACCTGACGGCGGGCTGCTCCATGTCCGACATGATCACCGCAGATGAGGTCAGGGCGCTCAAGGAGCGGCATCCGGGGGCCGTCGTCGTCTGCTACGTGAATACCTCGGCGGCAGTTAAGGCCGAGTCTGATATCTGCTGCACCTCTTCGAATGCGGCCCAGGTGGTGTCATCGATCCCGGAGGACCGTGAGATTATTTTCATTCCGGATCAGTATCTCGGAAGCCATGTGGCCCGCCAGACCGGTCGACGCTTGATCCTGTATAACGGCTACTGTCCGACCCATTATCGGATCATGGCTGGAGACTTGCAGAAACAGAGAGTCACTCATCCCGAGGCCGAGGTCCTTGTCCATCCCGAGTGCACCGACGACGTGGTCGCGCCAGGTGCTCAGCACCAGCGGAATATGCCAGGCCGCCAAGCGTTCCTCGGCCAAAGAGCTCATCATCGGCACCGAGATCGGCATTTTGCATCGAATTCGAAAGGAGAATCCGGATAAGGAGATTTACGCGGCCTGCCAGTGGTGTGACTGCGCCCATATGAAGGTAAACACACTGGAAAAGGTTCTGTGGTCTCTAGAGGACATGCAGCATGTCGTGCATGTGCCGGAGGAGATCCACAAGCCCGCCCGCCGCGCCGTCGAGCGCATGATGAGCCTGGCGGGATGAACGGGCGGCAGGAGGAGGGATGCCGGTAACGCAGGACATCGGGCGGTTGCTCCTGATCGCGGGAATTATCCTTTCGCTGATCGGCATGCTCATCCACTATGCGGACCGAATTCCGTGGATCGGGAAGCTGCCGGGGGACATCTATATTCGCCGCGAGAACTTCACCTTTTACTTTCCCCTGACCACCAGCATCCTGATCAGCATCGTCGTGACTTTTTTCCTGTGGCTTTACACCCGAAGATGAAGGGCATGCCGACTCGATCTCGGTTTGCAATTCGTTCTCCATCTGCCTCCTGGAACTTCCCGCCTTTCTTCATGATATTCCTCGTCGTTTCGTTTCAGGCGCTACCGAGTCCGTTTGGCGTGATGGCCGGAGAGTCCATTCGTGTGGCGGTGGAGCAGGACCTC
>CAYGBP010000088.1:10715-11321 GCA_964348105.1 uncultured Nitrospirota bacterium | reverse complement strand
TATGTATGATGTGCCCGGAAATACCTGATTTATGCGGTATTGTGGCCGGCAGGCGGATCGTATCGCCCGGGGGTATTTACGGGATATCCGGCTTTTCGGGGCGCGCTCGAATTCTGTCGGTCTCTTCGATGACGACTGGGTAGCTTTCCAGGATCGCGTGAATGTCCTCTTCCAGCTCCGGTGTGTTTGTGAGGACCAAAACTTTGATGCATGGCCGACCCTCGCAGATGCTTTGAGCCGTGCCGACCACGCCGGGCAGCGACATGAGCTCCGGGGTGCGAGACTTCAGGGCCCTTTCGATCGTCTCGGGCGACATCTTGGGTTCTCCGGCGCGAGCGTTCTCCCTCTCGCCGGCGCAAGCCATGAGACTGCAGCCCAAGACCGCCGCAGCGACGCGAAGGACGATTCGTCTCTGTCTCTCACCCGCGCCTCGGGTGTGGCGTGGCCTGTGCGGCCGTGCCACGCCTCTCAGCCCGAAAGAGCGTTCGGCCGACGGCTCATTCGAAGACGATGTAATTGACCTGCTCCGTGGTGTGTCTTCGCTCGCTGTCCCAATACCAGTCCTCCTCGATCGCAAGGGATAGCTGGCTCGCCGTCACAGCGTTT
>CAYGBP010000088.1:8650-10657 GCA_964348105.1 uncultured Nitrospirota bacterium | reverse complement strand
CGTACAGGATTGGCCAGCCGCCGTCCCTGCCGTCCATCCCGGCTTGGCTGAGAATTGCCGTGGAGGCCGACGACAGGCCATTGAGGACATATCGGTATGGCGGGCGATCCCCGACCCCTTTGACCGTGTCGGAACCCAGGCCCGCGGCGTAGCGGATGCCGTCCATCATCCCGATCCCCGCCTCGATCACAATGTAGGCGAGCGTCTCGGGTGGCCGCGCATTAGGATCCTGCCCCGTGTGGCGGCCGACATACAGCGCGTTCGAAGAGGGTGGCTGGCCGGAAGCCGCGCCCCGGGACCAGAAGACCGACCACGCAGTGACCTCGCCGGGAATCCCCGTGGAGGCGCTGATCACCTGACCAAGCACGACCGGGCTGGCGTAGGTGTTCGCGTAGGCCTGCGGCTGCCCTTCCCAGGAACCCGAATAGTCCGTTGCGACGAAGTTCTCGAGCCGGACCGCTTCCATCTTCACGCCGTCTACGCCGTCGGTGTAGGTGCCTTCCCGCACGACCATGCAGTGGACGTACGCAGACCAGTGGTCTCCGGGGAATGCGCCGAACCAAGGCCGGGCAAGCCCAACCTCAAAGCTGCTGCCCTGAGCATTCCTCACTCGCGCCATGGCCGGTCCGACGCCTGAAAGGTCATAATTGGGCGTGCAGACGACGACCATCCCGTCGCCGTAGTCCTGGTCCAAGGTCACTGTGGTCCAGGCATCCGTGCCAATCCAGCCCTGCCACTGCCGCAGGCCGGGGCCACCGGGAGACTCCCCGAGCACCGAAACACTCGTGGTGAACGCATCGTTGTCCGGGTTGGCATCCCCGCCGAGGAGATGGGAGGCCCTGAGGGTGTGCAGGCCGGACGTATCCGGAATCCAGGTGAAGGAAGGCGCGCTGGATTCGCCCGGGTTAAGACCGGGCACGGTCTGCCTGCCGATCTCGAATGTCTGCGTTTCGTCCGTGAGGACGACTTCAAAGCTTCCTGTGCCCTCGTTGCCCACGTTGCGGACCGTGACCACGACATTGGTGGGCTGGCCGACCACCGCCATGCCCGGAATGCTGATATCCTGCGTGGCGACGTCCATGATCGGCTGCACGCCGCTGCCGTCGTCGACGGCCACGTTAAACCTGTTGAGGACCAAATCAATCCGGTTGGCAATCGTGTTCGCACTGCTGCCGGCGAACAGGAGTCCGACCGGATGATTGCCGTTCTGACTCACGACCAGGGAGCCGGAGTCCCCGCCGGCGCTGAAGGTCCCGGGCGCGATAATGATCTGATCGGCGAATCGGGCGATGAGAGTGCATGCGCTATCATAGCAGACATCCACGGTTGCGTTGACGGCATCAACCGTACCGGAGGTTGATCCCGTCGTGCGCCCGTATTTGAAGACGGGCTCCCCTAGCAACAAGCTGGGGGATTCGTCGCCGATGACCGCGGGACTTCCGTAGGCGGGGTGCAGGACCGAATTCGGCACCCCATACCCGTCGGCCGGCGTCGAGACGCCGACCTGATCCGTTGATGTGATCGCGATGGCAGCGTCGATCTGATTGAGCTCCGGACAGACATACCAGAAAAAGAAGATCGTGCAAAAGCGGATCGGCTCAAAGGCGAACAGGGTGCCGATGGCATCGGTCGGGTTCACGCCCTCGTCGAAAGGTCCGGGTTGCAGCACGTTGTCTCCGATAGACGCACTGTTGGTGTCGGCATACACGTGGTTGTTGCTCAGGGCGAACACATTGGTTCCGTCCTTCACGCGCAGGCCGATCGTTCCGGCGGTAATGTTGGGATGACCGGTCGATACGCCGATGGGGACGGGCCGGGTCCACGGCCCGGCGGGACTGGTATCGGGCGGAATATGAGATCGTGCGTAGAACCTGCCCGTGACGCTGACCTTCACGGAGAAGCCATCCACGCGCCCCGGGATCCCTGAGATTCCGGCCTCCGAGGTAAAGACCATGACCACCGGCTCGCCGTCGCCACCGAGTCCCGAGGCGGTCCACACGACCGCGG
>CAYGBP010000088.1:7923-8640 GCA_964348105.1 uncultured Nitrospirota bacterium | reverse complement strand
TGGCCATGAGGAAGATGATCGACTCGTCGGCTTCCACGACACCGGGAGTCGCCATCAGGCCCGGGGTCTGTTTGTTGGTGGCGTCGATGGCTGCGTTAAAACGCGCGTAATTTCCCGGCGCTTCTCCGCCGGGACTTCCGAGTGGCCGGGCATGAACAGCCCCGAGAGTCAGTAGGGTTGAGATGGCGACAACCCAGAGATAAATGGCCGATCCGGGAATTCTCATGACTTCCCTCCTTCGCGTCAAAGCAGCGCGCGTGCAGGTCTCTGCCCAAGTTCTTCGCTCAACCGGCTGATCAACGCTCCCTTACGGGCGCCACCCCGTGCACCCTCCAGAAGCGGACAAGCTCCCGAAGCGCGTTGCTCAGCCACACCATCTCCAGATGATAAGAATGGTGGATTGTTGGTAGGAATGGCTTTTGGGGCGGCGGACCCAACACCCCACGAAGCGATCCTTGCTCATCAAAAGGATTTTCACAATAAACGCCTTTTCTCCCTCTTGTCAAGGCAAAAAATGGCCAAAAGCAAGCCAGGAAGTTTTGGGACAAAAGAAAAAAACGCCAACAAAGGTAGAGCATACAAACTCCAGACTGTCACCCGCTGACTTTTCGCCACCCTTCCTACCCCTCCAACAGCGATACCGTCTGAAACTCCTTTTCGTTTTGGAAAAACGCCGGGCCTGATTCAGTATGCCGTCCCCGGGTTGATGAGCCGATC
>CAYGBP010000088.1:6201-7913 GCA_964348105.1 uncultured Nitrospirota bacterium | reverse complement strand
GTGGCGGCTTTGAATAAATGCATGGAATCGGCCCATGAAAAAGGCTCGGCGGCAATGATATAATGCTGAGGGTGGAAGTCGGAGATCGGCGACCACTGGTGGCCAAAAGAGGGCCTAAACCTGAAAATTCCGATCTGACCGGAATGAATCGAAGGGTGTTAGGGCGCGTGTCAGCTTGACTCGGGAGGCGGTTGAAGTAATGAACCGGTACAGAGGCCCGATGTGAACATCATTGCTGTGCTTCACCTTACCTGCTAGCGTCTACGGGATCCCCCACTCCGCTCCATCCCCTGGATCTGACAACGACCTCCCGGGGAAATGTCTCCTCGCCGATGAGGCAAAAAAATGCAAGGCTGGAGCATCCCACCCCCCCGCGAACCTTCCAAATCACGGGACGATTTTGTCCATGAACGGAAAGAAAAGGTTCGTTGGCTTGAACACCAGGAGCTGCTGCACTCGGAAAGAATCAAGAAGGCCGTATTAAAAATCCCGCGTGAGGATTTCATCCCGTTCATGTATCGGGACTATGCGTATAGGGAAGTGCCTTTTCCCATCCCCGGAACACATTCAACAATATCCTGTCCCCATAGTTATCCCCTCTTTTACGAACCGCTGGGGTTGGACGAAGGACACCGTTTCCTCGAAGTGGGCCTGGGATCAGGATACGGCACGGCCCTTGCCCAGGAAATTGTCGGGCCGAAAGGATTGGTCGTTTCCGTGGAAATCGACCCCTTAACCTTTGAATATGGAAAGAACAACCTGAAAAAGACGGGTTACGAAAAAGCCATCCTTGTGTTGGGAGATGGGGGCCTGGGCTACCCCCAAGAGGCTCCTTACGACAGAATATGTATCACGGCAGCGTGCCAGCAGGTCCCTCCACCCCTCATCGAGCAGCTCGCAATGAACGGTCGACTGATTGCGCCCATGATCGAGCGCGAAATCCAGAATCTAACGTTGTTCGAGAAGCGCCCCGGGGGCATCCGAAGCAGGATGATTTGCGAGGTCCTTTATCTATGCCTGCGCGGGAAATATGCGGAAGGCTGAGCGATCGCACGATGAGCATCGTTGTCATGACAGTCGGCCAGGTGGGTTTTAAGAATCTTGATGCGCTCATCCGGGATCTGTCCGAGGCCTTGGGAAAAAGGATTTTCCCTGGAAAATCAATGCCGGATCCTGACTTTGCATTCAATCCCCGCCGAAACCAGTGGCGGGGAGCTCCCATCCTGGAGGCCATCTTGGACCAGAAAGCGTACACCCGGCATGAGCGAATCCTGGGAATCGTGGATCGAGACCTATATGAACCGGGTTTAAACTTTGTCTTCGGGCTGGCGGCCGATAAAGCAGCCGTCATCTCCCTGACCCGATTGAGGCAAGAATATTATGGCTTGCCGGAGGACAGTCGGCTCTTTTGCAGAAGGGTCCTTACCGAAGCGATCCATGAGCTGGGCCATACCTATGGCCTCCATCATTGCCAGAATCCGGCTTGCGTGATGTTCTTTTCTCTAACCCTGGCCGATACCGATCGAAAAGGATGGGAAATGTGCTCAGAATGTGCTCATCGATTTAAAAGGCATCACTGACTGCGCTCAAAACACCTTATATTCTAATGAACGAAACGGATGCCCCTCGCCGACACGGGCTGTGCCGTTCCCCCAAAGGCCCGTCGGGTGGGGGCTTTCAGCCCTTTTGTCCCATTTTCGACGAAAGCGGCC
>CAYGBP010000088.1:0-6191 GCA_964348105.1 uncultured Nitrospirota bacterium | reverse complement strand
ATCTTGACCTCACCGTCCTCGGCGGACTTCAGGTCGACGAAAGCGGCCGGCTGGTTTTTCTTATTGATAAACAATCATGGATGGCGTAGGGTAAGATCAATAGCGGTCACGGAAGGCGGCAGAATCGATGCAGGATGACACCCCAAAAGGGGGTCCGGGCCCGGAACCGGTCCGCCCCATCGGGCGGGACGCAGCCCGATTTTGGCCCTGGCTCCGGGAGTGGATGGACCGTGCCGGCCGGTCCCCCAGAATCGGACTCGCCCTCGGTAGCGGAGCCAGCTGGGGCGTGGCACATATCGGTGTCCTTTCGGCTTTTCAAGAACTGGGCATCCCGATTTCCTATCTGTCCGGGAGCAGCTCCGGAAGCTTCGTGGGCGCCCTCTACGCAGGCGGGATCGAAGGGGAAGAATTACTCGCCTGCGGGCGAGAGTACCGCTGGAGGGACGCAGGCCGGATCAATTACCTGCCGCGAATGGGCCTCGCCACCAACGACCGGATGGTCTCCTACCTTCAGAAAAGAATCGGCGAGCCGCGCTTTGAAGACCTGCGCATTCCCCTGTTCCTGGCCGCGACCAACCTGTCCACGGCACAGCTCAGATTCTTTCATCAGGGTCCGGTCATTCCGGCCGTCCGGGCCAGCTGCGCGATCCCCGGAATCTTCGCGCCCGTCGAAATTGACGGCGAGCTGTATTGTGACGGCGGCATCCTGAACAAGATACCGTGCAAAGTGCTGCGGGAGGCCGGGGCGGATGTTGTCATTGGCGTGCAGTTCCACTCGACCGAGAAATTGAAACCGCCCACCAACATCTTCGAGGTGATCAACCGCGCATTTGACATCGCCCTGTTCCATAAGGTGCACGACGACTGTCTGGCTGGCGACCTGATCATTCAGACGGACGTCACCGGCCTTCGCGAATTTGCCTTCAATCACAACGATTCATTGCTGGAACGGGGAAGAAACGCCGCCCTGGAATTGCTTAAACCATGGCGGGAACTGTATCTGTCCGCCACCACACCCTACAAGACCATTGCCCCTTAAAAAAACAGGTCTCGCCCTCCCCGTCCTCTCTCACGGGCCTTCCGGAGCGCTCGGAAAGGAGGCTCGGACATGCCGAAGTTCTTGGGACAACCTACATAATTTCCCACGCTTACATGCCTGGGCCCTGGCTTTTAGTGGCTAAGCAGGCCACCTAGCTTGGCCTCTGAATAAATGGGATCAGAGAACATTTCGGGTAAGAGGTATGGATGGCGTCCCCGTAATTCCGAGACCGCCTCCCGTCCGGAGCTGCAAAGCGCCACGGCGAATTCACCGGTGGCCTTCAGTTCCGTCTTCGCGATCAACTGAATGCCGGGCTCATCTTCCACGGAAAGGATCTGAACAGGTGAGGGGTCCGTCAAAGGGATTTCCCGTCGTGGCTTAACCGCTCCCTTCAATGACTGACTTAATCGTTTTGAGTAACTCCTCATTCGAGGTGCGGGATTTCACGAGCGCCGCGTCTACTTTCTGAGCCATGTTGAGGTCAAGGTCCTGCGCGGAAAAGACAATAACCGGGGTGGAACGATGCCCTGGGTGTTTGAGCATGGGAAGCAAATCCAGCCCGGAGCCATCCGGAAGCCCCACGTCGAGTAATACGAGATCATACGCTTCCTGCGAGAGTTTCTCTCTGGCGGCCTGAAGCGTTGTAACAGCTGAGAGCCTAACCTCCGTGCCCAATAGGGTCTGAACCACCTGACGGTTATCGGGGTCATCCTCCACATGTAAGATGTGCGGCCTGGCGCCTTCTCTTGAAGCGAGAGCTTTTCTGACCGCTTCGATAAGGCGATCCTTCTGGATCGGTTTTTCTAGCCAGTCGATAACCGAAATGGCATCTCCATTGATTTCCTTTTGACCCTCCTTTGCCTTGGCCGAAACCACGATGACTGGCAGGTTGCGAGTGCTTTCTTCTTCACGCAATTCACGGAAGAATGAGATCCCATCCTGACCCGGAAGTCTCAGGTCAAGTGTTATCGCGCGGTAATCCCTTTGGGCCAATAATTTCTTGGCACTCTCCGCGTCAAAGGCGATATCCGTGTTAAAACCGGATTGACTGAGGATCCTGCGCAGCAGTGTTGCGATAGTGCGATCATCCTCGCAGATCAGTATGCGGGGTCCGCGTTCCTGGTCGGTTTCTTCTTCGGATACAGGGTCGGATGTCAACCATTCCGGAAGCTCAAAATAAAAGGTCGTTCCCATATCTTCTTTCGTTGTAAAGCCGATCTCTCCATCCATTCTCTCGATAATGGCTTTTGATATATTCAATCCCAGTCCCGTACCCCCTTTTTGCCTGGAGTCGGATGAATCCGCCTGCGCGAATTTATTGAATATACGATGCTGAAATTCTTCGGGAATCCCTCCTCCTTGATCGCGAACCGAAACTCGCACTCGGCCATTGTCCCGGGCAATCGTTACGGTAACAACTTCTCCGGAAGGTGAAAATTTAGCCGCATTGGAAAGGAGATTGGTCAGCACCTGTATCAGGCGGTCGCTGTCAACATTGACGATAATCCCCGGCGTAGATTCTTTGAGCGCAAAACTGACGTTCAACTTTTTTCCAAAGCCTCGGTTGAATTCGATGGCGTTTTCAATGATCGGCATGAGTTCCACTGGCTTTTTGTTAAATACCACCTTTCCGGATTCAATCTTCTCGCTGTCTAAGATGTCATTGATCAAGCGAACCAGTCTTTCACTGTTTTTTTTAGCGATATCCAACATGGTTTTGGCTTGCTTCGGGATTTCCCCGGCGATTCCACCGGTGATGAGGCCCAGCGAGCCAAGAATCGATGTCAAGGGGGTCCGCAGCTCATGGCTAACGGTGGAGATAAATTCGTTTTTCATGCGGTCGATCTTTTTCCTCTCGCTGATATCGATGATCGCGCTTAAAACAAACATCCCCTCCTCGGTTTCAATCGGATTCAGGCCAATCTCAATGGGGATTTCCGTACCGTCTTTGTGGAGTCCGTAAAGGTCGCGGCCGGCCCCCATCGAGCGAGCGTGTGGATTTTGATAGAATCCCGCGCGATGTGCATGGTGATTCTTCCGGAAACGTTCCGGAACGAGCATTTCAACCGCTTGCCCCAGCAGCTCGCTCCGATCATAGCCAAAAAGTTTTTCGCTTGCGGTATTGACCATGACCATCTTGCCGTTTTTATCGACCATGACCATCGCATTCGGTGAAGATTCGACGATTAAGCGAAATTGGCTTTCAGCTTGAGCCAGGGATTGCGCTGCGCGCCAGCGTTCGAGCACACGGCCGACCTGCTCACCGAGGACCTGTAAAACACGCAACAGGTCCTCATCAGGTTGCAGGGCCTCGTAACCAAAGAACTCTAATACGGCTTCAACCAGACCATTGACAATGATCGGGAAACCAAACGCGCTTCTTAGACGAAGCTCCTTGCATAATTTATTACGGGGAAAATTGGAATCCTTCTGTACATCCTCGATCCAGGCGGATTTTCCCGTTGACCAAATACGGCCCGGAAGGCCTACGCCTCGCCCGAAACACGTTTTTTCAGTGACCTCACGGAAATCGTTGTGTATCTCGGGCTCCTGAAGATGCCAGAGTGATGATGGCTGCAATTCATGCGGGTGATCGTTCGAAAATAAATAGGCGTGGCCTACCGGATAGCCGGTGGTTTCGCACACAAGGTCGATACACTTTTGCAACGCCGTTTCGAAAGAATCCGTTTCCAGTGCCAAGGCGGTTGCTCGATCGAGCAGCCGCGCCTCTCTCGCTCTTTGCGCTGCGCTTTCTTCAGACTTTTTCCTCTCGCTAATATCGATGATCGCGCTTAAAACAAACATCCCCTCCATGGTTCCAATCGGGTTCAGGCCTATTTCAATGGGGATTTCAGTACCGTCTCTGTGGAGTCCGTAAAGGTCGCGGCCCGCCCCCATAGATCGGGAACGGGGATTCTTAAGGAATTCCACGCGATGTGCAGGGTGATTCTTCCGAAAACGTTCCGGAACGAGGATCTCAATAGGCTGACCCGATAGCTCCTCACGGGAATAGCCGAACAGGTTCTCCATGGAGGCGTTTACCATCACAATTTCACCGTTTTTTTTCACCATGACCATAGCGGTAGGGGAGGATTCCAGAACCAGGCGGAGTCGGGTTTCAGCCTGCTTTTGCTGTGCAAGTGCCTGATCGCGTTTTGTAACTTCTTGTCCCAGGGTTATTTGTCGAACCACCTGCCTGGATAAGGCCTTCAAGGCTTCCAACTGTTGCTTCGTCATCTTCCGCGGTTTGCGGTCGATGATGCAAAGGGTTCCAAGGGCAAATCCCTCCGGCGTTACCAGCGGTGCCCCGGCGTAAAAACGGATCTTGGGTTCGCCTGTGACCAGTGGGTTCGTAGCAAATCGTTTGTCCTTTAAAGCATTCGGGACGATAAAAACATCCTCTTCAAGAATTGCATGTCCGCAGAAAGAGATATCCCGGGCTGTTTCATTGGCATCTAATCCGACCTTAGACTTAAACCACTGGCGGTTGCTGTCGACTAGGGTGACCAGCGCAATGGGGGTTTTACAGATATACGAAGCGAGGGAGGTTAAATCATCGAATGCCTGCTCCGGGAGGGTATCTAATATATTCAGTCTTCTAAGCGCCGCAAGGCGTTCATTTTCATTCGGGGGCAATAGAGGTTTTTGCATTACATAATCTCCTCCTCGAAAAGCCGGCCCATTTCGCGAATGTTATACGTCGTATGCGGTGTCAGATTGTATTCATTGCAGTATCAGGTGTAACCGGAATTAAAGGAAGTCGCGCGCGCCGCCTGGCCTCCGTAAAGAGAGTACGCCAGTGATGCAAGTCTGACACTGTAAGTATAGCAGATGTCCTCGTCTTCGTCTCTCTTGGCTCAATTTACGATTGACCGTCGTCGTTAAGGTGATCGGAAACCTTCTGAAGGCGCTCAAAGCCCTCCTCTAAAAAAAAAGGGACGTTCTGAGCTACCCCCCCCTCTTTCCGATCCAGATAGAATCCTTCAATCCCTTATAAACCGGCATGGGTCTAAGAATTTTAGCTTTCTCAACCCTTCCCCACCCCTGCCCGGTGGATACGGTCTTAAATCGTTATCCGTTTCCCTTCCGCCACCTCTCACATCCCTAATAAGATCGACGTCCTCTGACAATCATGGTAGCGTTGGCGCGGAGACCGGCGTAAATAAGCATGGGGTCCCCGGACTTATACCCGGACGATCGCGACCTTCAGATCCTGATGCGGCTTCGCCAGTAGTCCCGCAAGCAATCCCGGAAATTGGTGATGATGTCCCGTTTGCTGTTCACGATGAAGACCTGGTGGTTGATCTGAAACAGCTCATCCCGGAGCCTGGCCACGGGAAAGTCTTTCCTGGCCGACCTTCCGTATCGGGAGGCGAGTTCCTCTTCGAACAGGACCACCAGTTTATCCTTCATCCGCAGCTCGGTATCTACGAAAAAAACCGCGACGTGGGGCAGCAGATCCCCGATGCGACTGATAAATCCCCTCACATCCCTGCCCTCGATATGCTTCGGGGGCGAGGATTTCACCTCCACATAGACCAGCTCGCCCTCCATCAAGGCAACCACGTCATAATCCCCGCCCGACGCGCTTTTCCGGAACCGGATCCCCCAGAGCACTTCGCTATGAAACTCCAGCTCAAAAATCCTCGCCACAAACCATTCCAGCGTATCCCCGAAACTCCGGACGGGCTCCCGGGCGAGTCGATACGACTGACCTCGCCGCCGGATTAAACCCAACCGTGAAAGAAGGATCAAATATTGACGGACCTTCTCCAATGAGCAGAACCGGATCAGGTCGGCCGCCTGAAACGCCGGCTGATGGCGAATGATATCCCGCAGGACCAGCCGGAAAGAATAGCTCTTGAGCTGCTCGTAGATTTTTTGTCGCCTCGCGGCCGTGAGGCCTTGAATCAGGGCCAAGTCTTTCGGCTCGTTCATCCCCACCGCCTCGAGCCCCCGGCGCCTTAACACCCGCATCAACTCGGGCGCCTTGCGTAATCCGCCCCCTCGCTCCATCGATACTGCCCCACCCGGCGAACGGTAAACTCCCCCCTGGAAACCCAGGGCATGCCCTCTCCTAGCAGGTATCATACGGCGATAGGGAAGTCAAAGGAGGCGGCATGACCGGCGCCTCGCGGGTTTTTCTTGGGGA
>CAYGBP010000087.1:10293-11367 GCA_964348105.1 uncultured Nitrospirota bacterium | reverse complement strand
GCTTGAGGACGCGAAAAAAAAGGGAGGTGATGACCTCCACGGTCGAGAGCGAAGTGCTGGGATGCCCCGAGCCGGCCGCCGTCGTCATCTCCACAATATCCTTGCGGAGGATCATGGCGGTCCGCTTGAGCTCTTCAAGTTCAGCCTTGCTGGCCATCGATTTGGGTGATAGGCAAAGACGGATTAAAGGGTGAATGATCAGGGCGGGATTGCCCGGGCCCCTCGGATTCGAGCTAGAAGATAGCAAAGATGCGGATTGAAGTCAACCGGACCGGGGCGGCTTTGGTTGCGGGACCCCGGGTGATGCGGTATAATGCGGCCCGCGCCAAACTTGACAAGGGAGAAGGGGTGACCGGAAAGGAGTCGGAAGGGGAGCCGCAGCCGCGCGAAGTCCTGTCAGAGGCCGAGGAGCGGTTTGAATACTGGAGAAAGCGGGTCGGACTCTTTCTCGGTCCGCTGGCGGCCCTGATTCTCATCCTGATGCCGTTTCCGGGGCTCACGCCGGAGGCGCACCGCCTGGCGGCGATCCTGGGCTTCGTCGTCGTGTTCTGGATCACCGAGCCGATCCCGATTCCGATCACGGCCCTCCTGGGACCCGCCCTGTGCGTCCTGGCGGGGGTGGCCGCCCCCAAGGCGGCCTTCGCGCCCTTCGGCAATCCCATCATCTTTCTGTTTATCGGCAGCTTCTTCATCGCCCGGGCGATGCAGGTGCACCGCCTCGACCGGCGTTTCGCCCTGTCTTTGCTTTCGCTGCCGGCCGTGGGGGACAGCCCGGCCCGGATCCTGTTCGTCTTCGGCGCCATCGCCGCCTTTCTTTCGATGTGGCTTTCCAACACGGCCAGCACCGCCATGATGTTTCCGATCGCCCTGGGAATCCTGGGCGCCCTGCGCGGGATTCCCGCCGAGCGGATGCCGCTCTACAGCACCGGGTTCATGTTGATGGTGGCCTATGCGGCCTCGGTGGGCGGGATCGGAACGGTGATCGGGACGCCGCCGAATTTGATCGGCGTGGGGCTCATCGAGCAGAATCTCGGCCTGAAGATCTCGTTTTTCGACTGGATGAGGCTGGGGGTG
>CAYGBP010000087.1:7588-10283 GCA_964348105.1 uncultured Nitrospirota bacterium | reverse complement strand
CCTGATCCTGCGGCTTCATCCCCCCGGCATCCGGCGAATCGAGGGGATCGGCGACGTGGTCCGCGCCCGCCGGGCGGAGATGGGGCCCTGGACGGCCGGGCAGATCAATGCCGGGATCGCCTTCATGACGGCCGTCTTCCTCTGGACCTTCCCCGGGATGCTGACCCTGGTCCTGGGCGCCGATCATTCCCTGGCGGTATGGTTCGACGATCACCTGCCGGAGGGGGTCGCGGCCCTGCTGGCGGCGGGCCTGCTGTTCGTGCTTCCCGTGGACCTTCGGCGGGGGGATCTGACCCTGGGATGGCGGGATGCCGCAAGAATCGATTGGGGGACCATCCTGCTGTTCGGCGGCGGCCTGGCCCTGGGCGCCCAGATGTTTCAGACGGGACTGTCCGAGGCGATCGGGGAGGGGTTCGTCGAGCTGTTCGAGGTGCACACCCTCTGGGGGATCACCGCGATGGCCATCCTGGTCGGCATCTTCACGAGCGAGCTGACTTCCAACACCGCCTCGGCCACGATGGTGGTGCCGGTCATGATGGCCATCGCGGCGTCGGCCGGTGTCAGCCCGATTCCGCCGGCCTTGGGAGCCTGCCTGGGCGCCAGCTTCGGCTTCATGCTGCCGGTTTCGACGCCGCCGAACGCCATCGTTTACGGCTCCGGCCTCGTGCCGATCACCCGGATGGTCCGGGCGGGACTGCTGTTCGACCTGCTCGGCTTCGTCCTGATCTGGGTGGCCCTGCGGATCCTTTGCCCGCTGCTGGGATTCATGTAAAATAGGAGAAGAGGATTTCATTCATGGCCGACCGGCACATGCAAATTTTCGTGGTATCCGACTCGACCGGGGAGACGGCCGAGAAGATGACGCGCGCCGTTCTGTCCCAGTTCAAGGGCCAGACGGTGCGCATCACCCGGCACCCCAACATCCGGGTGCAGGCCGAGATGGCGGGCGTCCTGGAGCTGGCGGAAAAGGGGAAATCGCTGGTGATCTACACGCTGGTGACCGGCCCGATGCGCCAGTGGATGCAGGAGCAGACGGCCAAGCGAAACATCCCGGCGGTGGATCTGCTCGGCCCGCTGCTCAACGCGATGTCGGGGGTGTTTCACGCCAAGCCCGAGGCCGAGCCCGGCCTGCTGCACCGGGTGGATCAGGCCTACTTCAAGCGGATCGAGGCGATTCAGTTCGCGGTCAAGCATGATGACGGCCAGAGTCCGAACACGCTCAGCGAGGCCGATCTGGTCCTCGTGGGTGTTTCCAGGACCGGGAAGACCCCGCTCGCGATGTATCTGGCCCAGTACGGCCTCATGGTGGCCAACATCCCGATTCTCCCGGGGGCGGAGCTGCCCCGCCAGCTGTTCGCGATATCCCAGGACAGGGTGGTGGGACTGATCATCGCCCATGAGAAGCTGATCCAGGTGCGCAAAGCACGGCTGGCGCGTCTGCAGGCCTATCAGCCCGGCGGGGATTACGGGGACCGCTCGGCGGTGTTGAGCGAGCTGGAGTACGCCCGCGCGCTCTACCGGCAGCATCCGGAGTGGCCGGTGGTGGATGTGACCATCCGGGCGGTGGAGGAGGTGGCCTCCGAGATTCTCCGGATCCGCGAGAGTCGGGGGTTGAAGGCCTGAGAAGGACCGGGCGCCGAGGCGTCCCTGGCCGGGATCCGGCCGGTTATGTTATGATCTGAGCGCGATGAGGCCGCGGGAGGCGGCCGATGCATGCCCATCCTGAAGGTTTCCAAGCTCGGCAATCCGCTGCTGCGCAGAAAATCGGATCCGGTGGACCCGGCCGAGATCCGGCGCCCGGAATTCGGCCGGCTGATCGACGACATGATCGAGACGATGCACGAGTATGACGGCGTGGGCCTGGCGGGTCCCCAGGTTCATGTCCCCAAGCAGATTGCCGTCATCGAGGCCGCCGCGAATCCACGGTATCCCGGAACGCCCGAGATCCCGCTCCTGGTGCTGATCAACCCCAGCATCATCTCCACCTCGGAGGAGCAGCGGGAGGGATGGGAGGGCTGCCTGAGCGTGGACAACCTGCGCGGGAAGGTTCCGCGATTCGCGGAGGTGGCGGTGCGGGCCCTGGACCGCGAGGGCCGGGACATCAAGCTGGAGGCGGCCGGGTTTCTGGCCGTGATCATCCAGCACGAGATCGATCATTTGATGGGGCATGTCTATCTGGACCGGATGCCGGATCTTTCGACCCTGACGCACATGCGCGAATTCTACCGTCACTGGGCCCGGCAGGAGGAATGACCCCGCAACCCTAATATATATGGCCGCCAGGCTAATCCGTCTATGAATTCATTGTTCCGTGTCATCCGATATATCCGCCCTTACCGCGGCTGGGCCGTGGCCACCCTCACGGCCGCAATCCTCACCACCCTGATGGACCTGATCCCCCCCTGGCTGATCAAGGTGGTGATCGATGATGTGATCAAGGCCGAGAACCTATCCCTGCTCACCTGGGTGATCGCGGGCCTGGTCGGCGCCTATTTAATGAAGAATATCCTGAACGCGGTGCGCATCCGGTGCAACAACATGCTGGAGCAGAAGGTCCTCTACCACATGCGCGACGAGGTTTACCGGGCGCTTCAAAACCTCTCGATCAGCTACTTCGACAACCGCTCCACGGGCGAGATCATGTCCCGGGTCAGCAACGACGTGAACAACCTGGAGCGGGTGATCATCGACGGGG
>CAYGBP010000087.1:0-7578 GCA_964348105.1 uncultured Nitrospirota bacterium | reverse complement strand
GGTGCTGAACAGCCGGATGGGCAGCCCGTACTTGTCCATGGAGATGGCGATCAGGTGGCTCAGCGCGTCGTTCCTGTCCTTGGGCGCCCTGATCTTCACCCGAAAGGTTCACCGGCTGTATCACCGGCTCCGGCAAAAGCTGGCGATGCTCAACGCCCTGCTGCAGGACAACCTGTCCGGCATCCGGGAGATCATGGCCTTCAACCGGCAGAACTTCGAGCGGGAACGCTTCAATGAGAAGAGCCAGGACTACGCCGCCACGCAGCTGCGGGTGGCCTGGCTGTGGTCCGTCTATTCGCCGGGCATGATCTTCCTGGGCTCGATGGGGACCGTCCTGATCCTGGGCTTCGGGGCGCATCAGGTGGTGGGCGGAAACATGACGATCGGCGAGCTGGTGGCCTTCCTGTCCTACCTGGCCCTGTTCTACACGCCTATCAACCAGATTCATTCCGTCAATCATATGCTGCAGCACGCCCTGGCGGCGGGCGAGCGGGTGTTCGAGATCATCGACGCCAAGCCGGAGGTGGCCGAGGCGCCCGACGCCTGGCCGCCCGCGGGCGAGTCCTCGGCCCCCAAGGTGAAGGGTTATGTCAGCTTCCGGGACGTGAGCTTCAATTACCGCCAGGACGTCGATGTGCTGCGCGAGGTCAGCTTCGAGGTGCTGCCGGGGGAGAAGATCGCGCTGGTGGGCCCGAGCGGCAGCGGAAAGAGCACGCTCATCAAGCTGTTGATGCGGTTTTACGATGTGGATCAGGGCAGCGTCCTGATCGACGGCAAGGACGTACGGCGCCTGCGAATTGGATACCTGCGGGATCAGATCGGCCTGGTCCAGCAGGAGCCGTTTCTCTTCAACGGAACGGTCAAGGAGAATATCCTGTATGGCGATCTGAAGGCCGATCACGATCGGGTCCTCTCGGCCGCCAAGGCGGCCCGGGCCCACGAATTCATCTCGCAGCTCCCCGAGGGGTACCAGACCTGGATCGGGGAGCGGGGCGTCAAGCTGTCGGTGGGGCAGAAGCAGCGCATCGCGATCGCCCGCGCGCTGTTGAAGGACCCGCCGATCATCATCCTGGACGAGGCCACCTCCAACATCGATACCGAAACGGAGGCCAAGATCCAGGAGGCCCTGGATTTCCTGGTTCAGAACCGGACCACCCTGATCATCGCCCACCGGCTCTCCACGCTTAAGCATGTCGACCGGATCCTGGTGATTCAACAGGGCCGCGTGGTGGAGAGCGGGACGCATGACGAGCTGCTGGCGCTCGGCGGGCTCTACAACACGCTTTACGAGGCCCAGTTTCAGGTCTGAGCGCGGCAGACCACACCGCCTCTCCCGAGAAAATCTGCCAAACACCCCAAATGAGCAGTTCCTGTGGCCCGTTTCTGCCGCAGCTCTAGACCGTTCGGCCTATGCGGGCGGCCGGGGCGTAGGGCCTTTAACCCCCTTGACGCCCTTTCCGCTGGGATGTTATAAATGTACAGATTGTCAATGAAAATCTGGTGTTTCTGAGATCTCAAACCCGGCCGAATCGCTTCCCAAAGGGGCAAGCATGGATAAGGCTATTCTTTTTTCTGAATACCTGACGAACTACGTTCCCGTTGCGATCTTCATCCTGGCGGCGGCCGCCTTCGGGATCGCGACGCTCCTGCTGAGCTATGTCGTCCAGCCCCGCGTGGCCAGCGCCGAGAAGATCAGCCCGTACGAGTGCGGGAGCGAGCCGATCTCGGACGCGCGGATTCCGTTCCCGGTCCGGTATTACATTATCGCGATGCTGTTCGTCATCTTCGACGTGGAAATCATTTTCCTGTATCCCTGGGCGGTGGCCTTCGACTCGATCGGGCTGTTCGGGCTGATTGAGATGATCATCTTCATCGCCCTGTTTCTCGCGGGGTACGTTTATGCGTGGAAGAAAGGAGCGTTGGAATGGGATTAATCCAGATCGGTCCGAGTCCGGGCGAGGGCAGCGCGAAGGACGCCGGGCTGGGGATTATGACCCTCTCGCTGGAAAAGGCGGTAAACTGGGCGCGCAAAGGATCGCTGTGGCCCATGACCTTCGGCTTGGCCTGCTGCGCGATCGAGATGATGGCGGCCGTGTCTTCGCGGTATGATATGGATCGCTACGGCGCGGGGGTGTTTCGAGGCTCGCCCCGGCAGTCCGACCTGATGATCGTGGCGGGAACGGTCTGCCGCCGGATGGCCCCGGTCATCCGGAAGGTCTATGATCAGATGCCGGAGCCCAAGTACGTGATCGCCATGGGCTCCTGCGCCACATCGGGCAACATCTACAACAGCTACCCCGTGGTGCAGGGGGTGGACCGTTTCGTTCCGGTAGACATGTACGTTCCCGGGTGTCCGCCCACCCCGGAGGCCCTGTTCGACGGCATCCTCAAGCTACAGGACCAGATCATGAAAAAGCGGGTCTTCGTGAAGAATATCTGATGGTGAGCTGATCGCATGAACCCCATGGCCCAGAAAATCAAGGATCGTTTCCCGGACGCCGTGGCCGGTGTCGAGGAATTCCGCGGCGATCTTTCGGTACGGGTCAAGCGGGAGCACCTTCTGGCGGTGGCCGAATTTCTGCGCCATGACCCGGAAATGGCGTACGACTATATCGTCCACGTCAGCTCGGTGGACTGGCTCGACCAGCCTCTCCGTGAGGGGCGGTTCGAAGTGGTTTATGAGTTTTATTCCGTCCCCCACCGCCGCCGCATCCGGATCAAGGTGCCCGTCCCGGAGGAGGATTGCGTCGTGGAGTCGCTCTGTGGATTCTGGAAGGGCGCGGAGTTCATGGAGCGGGAAGTGTATGATATGATGGGTATCCGCTTCGAGCGCCACCCCGATCTTCGGCGTATCCTGATGCCTGATGATTATGACGAGGGGTTTCCCCTCCGCAAGGATTTTCCGATGGAGGGCAGGGGATGGCGGGACACCTTCGAATTTCTGGACAAACCGGGCGGCTGAATCGTCCGGGACGGCCGGACTTCGATCCGGCGGGGGCATACTAGCAGAATTACATGTATCGTTTCGAGGAGGCCGATTGAAGGCGAAAGAGCAGCATCCGTTCGATATCCCGGCGAAGGATCAGCGGGCCGCGCACCTGGCCGACAAGAACCGGCTGCCCCTGCTCCGGACCGAGGAGATGATGCTCAACATGGGGCCGCAGCACCCGAGCACGCACGGGGTGCTGAAGGTAGTCCTGGACCTGGAAGGGGAGAGGATCGTGAAGGCCACGCCGGTGCTGGGCTTTCTGCACCGGGGCGTGGAAAAGCTGGCCGAGGACGGAACGTACCACCAGTTCATCCCGCACACCGACCGGCTGGATTATGTCTGCGCCATGTACAACAATTTCGCCTACGTGCGGGCCGTCGAGAAGCTCATGGATTTGAAGGTCCCCCCGCGGGCCGAATACCTGCGGACCATCGTGGCCGAGGTGCAGCGCATCATCGGCCACCAATTCTGGCTGGGGACCCAGGCGCTGGACATCGGCGCGATGACGGTTTTCTTCTACACCTTCCGGGACCGGGAGGTGCTGCTTGATTGGTTCGATCAGCTCTGCGGCGCCCGCCTGACCACCAGCTGGTACCGGATCGGGGGCGTGGAGCGGGATTTCGATCAGGGACTCATCGATCAGATCAGGACGTTTTTCAAGGATTATCACAGGAAGATCGACGAATACAACGCCCTGCTGGAGACGAACCGGATCTGGCTGGCGCGGACCAAGGGCATCGCGGTGATTTCGGGGGAGGACGCCCTGAGCTTTGGGCTGTCCGGTCCGACCTTGCGGGGCTCCGGGGTGAACTATGATCTTCGAAAGTACGAGCCGTACGGGGCATACGGGGATGTGCAGTGGGATGTCCCGGTCGGGAAAAACGGCGACACCTACGACCGGTACTGGATCCGCATCATGGAGATGCATGAGAGCACCAAGATCATCATGCAGTGCCTGGATCGCCTGCCCGACGGGCCCATCCTGTCCCAGGACATGCCCACGGTGGTGCTCCCCAGCAAGGAGCGGGTCTTCAACAACCTGGAGAGCATGATCATCCAGTTCAAGCTGTTTTCGCAGGGGTTCCCGGCCCCCAAGGGCGACATCTATTGCGGGACGGAGGCCCACAAGGGGGAGTTGGGCTTTTATATCGTGAGCACGGGGGGCACGAAGCCCTACCGGCTGAAAATCCGGGCGCCGTCCTTCATCCATATGGGCGCCTTCGATCATATGTCCCGGGGATACATGATCGCGGACGTGATCACCATCTTCGGGACCTACGACATTGTGATGGGAGAATGCGACCGATAAGAAGCGCGAGGAGACTGCATGGGTAAACAGACATTCACGGTAGGAGAGGAAAAGGCCCAGAAGCCGATCGTCGAGGTAACCATCGACGGGCAGAAGATCAGCGCCCCCGAGGGGACCTCGATCTATGACCTGGTCATCCAGATGGGCAAGACCCTGCCGAGCATGTGCTACCATTACACCTTTTCGCCCTTCGGCTCCTGCGGGATCTGCCTGGTGGAGGTGGAGGGCAAGAAGGCGCCCGTGCGCTCCTGCACCGCCCCGATCACGGCCGGCATGGTGGTCCGCACCCAGGACGAAGCGCCCCAGCTTCGCGACGCGCAGAAGAAGGCGATCGAAAAGCATCTCACCACCCATCCGCTGGACTGCCCGGTCTGCGACGCCGACGGCCGGTGCGAGCTGCAGGACATGTCCTACAACTTCAAGATCAGCGAGATCGGGACGGTGAAGCAGAAGGGCATCCCGGAGGACACCCGCAGCATCGTGCTGGATTTCAACATGAATCGCTGCATCCTCTGCGGGCAGTGCATCAACATCTGCAAGGAGGTCCAGATGGTGGATGCCCTGCAGTTTCTCAAGAAGGACGGCCATACCCACGTGGTGGCGAAGGGGGACACCGGGCTGTACTGCGAATTCTGCGGAGATTGCCTGGAGGTCTGCCCGGTCGGGGCGATCACGAACAAATTCTCCAAGTACGTTTACAAGCCGTGGCAGCTGAGAACCACCCAGACCTCCTGCCCGTACTGCGGGGACGGCTGCGCCCTGGTGATGGACACCAAGGAAGACCAGGTGGTGCGCGTGCGGTCGAACCTGACCTGGAAGTCATGGCGCATTCTTCTACCGCATGATCGTCCTGTCAAACGATATGGCAAAGCCAAACTCGCGAAGCATGAGCAGACGGTCAACGGGCATGGGGGAATCTGCGGCCGCAGCCGGTTCGGATTCCAGTTCGTCAACAGCCCGGAGCGGCTAAGGCAGCCATTGGCGCGCCGCAACGGCGACCTGGTCCCCACCCCCTGGTTCGTCATGATGAACGAGGTGGCGCAGCGGCTCAGGGAGATCAAGGCCCGTCATGGCGGCCAGGCCATCGCCGGCCTGATGACGGGACGGTGCACCAACGAGGAGATTTATCTTTTCCAGAAATTCATGCGGCTGGTGCTGGGCACCAACCATATCGATTCCAGCGCGCGCTACGGCCTGATCAATTTCGCGCTGGCCATGAAGCGCTCGGTCGGTAAAGGGCGTGGGATGGCCACGTTTGCCGACCTGACCCTGGCGAAGGTCAGCCTCGTGATCGGCTCGGACATCACCGAGACCAATCCGGTGGCGGCCCTGCGGCTCAAGGAGGCCATGCGCAACTACAAGAGCACGGTGATCGTGGCGGATGCGGCGAAAACGAACATGGCCAAGCTGGCGACGCACCATCTGCAGCACCGGCCGGGTTCCGAGCGGGCATTGATTCAGGGGTTGATCAAGGCGGTGATCGAGCAGGGCTGGGTGGATCAGGAGTTCGCGCAGAGGCACCCCGATCTGCTGAGCAAGATCCGGGAGGCGGTTTCCCCGATCACCCTGGATTGGGTCCAGGGCGAGACCGGGATCGAGCCCGCCAAGATTCAGGAGATGGCCGAGCGGTTCGCCAAGGCCGAGACCGCCGTGCTGGTCTGCGGGGAGGGAATCCTGCGGAGGGCCGGGGGCTATGAGAATACGCGGCTTCTGATCGATCTGGCCGCGATTACGGGAAAGCTGGACCAGCCGGGAAGCGGCGTGACGGCGATGTGCCGGGAGAACAACGAGCAGGGAACGCTGGATTGGGGGGGCGTTCCGGAATTCCTGCCCGGCCAGGGCGCGGCGACGGACGCCGCCGAGCGACAGAAACTCGAGGCCGCCTGGGGCGACCGGATTCCCTCGGATTCCGGTGAGGGATTGATGGGGATCCTGGATCGGGCCCGCAGTGGGGAAATCAAGGCGCTTTATCTGGTGGGGGAGAACCCGGTTGGAACCCTGCCGGCCTCCCTGAAGGTTCGCGAGGCCCTGCAGGCGGTTTCCTCCAACGGAGGATTCGTCATCTGCCAGGACCTGTTCCTGACCGAGACCGGAAAACTGGCCGACGTGGTGTTGCCGGCCTGCAGCTTCGCCGAGAAGGAAGGCACCTTCACCAATTTCGAAGGAAGGCATCTGCCGGTCCGGGAAGCCCTGGAGCCGATGGAGGAATGCAAGCCGGACTGGGAGATCTTTACCGAGCTGGCCGGTGAGATGGGGTATCCGCTCTCCTACGGCAGCGCCGAAGAGATTCGCAAGGAGATGACGGATTTGATGCCCGACATGATGAAGGATCGATCCGGCAAGCCGGAGGAACGCGGCGTTTCCCTGTCGCCCGAGGCGCTGGCGTCGGGCCTGGAGCGGCGGTATGCCCGGGTCCCAGCGGGGTCGGGCGACGTCACCCCCGAATATCCGTTGCGGCTTGTGATGGGGCCGATCCTGTATCATTCCGGGAAACTGACCACGCGGGCCGAGGGCTTGATCAAGATTTTCGACAAACGTTCTCTTCATGTCAATCCCGCCGATGCGCAGCGACTGGGGATCGGCGAGGGAGACCGGGTCAAGCTTCGCTCGCCCCTGGGCGCGGCCGAGGCCGCCGTCGAGCTCAAGGAGATGCTGCCGGAGGGGCTCTGTTTCTTCCCGGAGCATTTCACCGATCCGGCGGTCAAGGATCTTTTGCCGTGCGAGCTGGATCCCGAGACTTCCGTGCCCTATTTCAAGTCCGGAGCGGTCAAGCTGGAGAAAATCGGCTAGCGAAGGTCCAATTCGACCCATCGAGAGGATTCGATGCTGAAACGATTACTCAAATGGATGTTGTTCACCGAGATCGCCAGCGCCATGAAGCTGACGTTCCGGCATATGTTTTTCAAGCCGGTCACCTTTCAGTATCCCCGTGAGAAGCGAATCATCCCCGATGCGCATCGCGGCGCGCTCGCCCTGCTTCGCTATACCCACGGAGAGGAGCGCTGCGTCGGATGTGATCTGTGCGAGGCGGCCTGCCCCTCGCGGTGCATCAAGGTGGTCAGCGAGGAGAATCCGAAGAAGCCGCTCGAGCGCTGGGCGAAGGAGTTTTATATCGATATCACCAAATGCGTCTTTTGCGGGTATTGCGTCGAGGCCTGTCCGGTCAACGCCCTGGCGATGACCAAGATGTACGAGTATTCGACCGCCAACAAGCGGGATCTTATTTTCGACAAAGAAAAGCTGTACGAGGTCGGCGAGAAGCACATGGCGGATTCCAAAA
>CAYGBP010000086.1:9298-11544 GCA_964348105.1 uncultured Nitrospirota bacterium | reverse complement strand
CCGCGTCCGATCTTCAGAGCCGCCTCGATGGCCTCGATGCTCCCGGCCCGCCCGCCGGACGTGATCTTGACCCGGTCGGCGATCACCTCCAACAGCCGTCCCTCTTCGCGGTGGATGCGGGTATAGGCCTGATTGGCCAGAAGGGCCTTGGTCTCTTCGATCGTAAAGTTGTCCGGGACGCGAACCGGAAAGGTAATCAGCGCGGCGCCCTGTTCCCGGGCAACGGCCATGGAAAGCATTTCGCCGAAGATACTGCCGGGCGTGTCACGCCGGACCAGCCGCCCGCATCCGCGGCAGTAGAGCCGCGCGGCCCGGGCGAACAGCAGCTTGAGATGATCCGACAGCTCCGTCATGGTTCCCACGGTGGAGCGTGAGGTGCGGACCGGATTGGTCTGATCGATCGCGATGGCCGGCGGGATGCCCTCGATGCGGTCGGCGCGCGGCTTGTCCATCCGCTCCAGGAACTGCCGGGCGTAGGGCGAGAAGGTCTCGACGTAGCGACGCTGGCCCTCGGCGTAGATGGTGTCGAATGCCAGCGAGGATTTGCCCGAGCCGCTCACCCCCGTCACCACGATCAGCTCGTTGAGGGGGAGCTTGAGATTCACCCCCTTGAGGTTGTTCTGCCGGGCGCCCCGGATATAAATGTAGTCCTTTGGCATCAATCCCTCGGTTAAGCCCCCTATTATATCGATAATGGACCCCTGGAGTCATCCCCTCATATACAAGGCTGACTTCGCAGACAGTCAATTGCGCATCAGACATAAGCCCACTCCCGTCGGCGGGTCCTGTCCTCGGTGAGCCCAGCCGTGCTCGGAGCACCCCGCCCCAAGCAATGGGCTGGCTCTGCCAGGCCGAGCGCGGGCGTGGGGTATCGGAGGCCATAGGCCGCACGGACCCCACATCTGAATAGATGGGGACCCCGCTCCTGCGCGCGGCCGGGCGCCCCACCTCGGCCACCCGCCGGTGGAAGCTGTTGATTTTGCCGTCCAATGAACCGCTCGGACTTTGTACGACTGTACCCGGAATTTTGGGTGAGAGCAGGCATTTGGGAATAAGGGGAAAAACAGAATTACGGAGAGTTACTTCTTTGATTCGAGCGCCGGTCAGATTGATTACTCAATTCAACAGGGAAATGGGGTCAAACTGAGGTTGTGCATACATCCTTGGATTTGATCAATCTACATAGCTTGCATTGTCGAGAAATTCACAAAATCTATCCCTTGCTTCCTGGTAGTTTTCTTGAGCAATTTTTAGTTTCTCGCTGCTGATGGAGTTATTGGCAGCCATGAGGTCCACATTTTGCCTCGCGATTATCGCGTTCTGTCGGAGAAGCGCCCCTTTGACAATGCGTAGGCTATTCGGATAACCGACATAGAACTGCTCTGACCTGATTACATCATCCGTGCTTCGCTTCTCTTTAAGGAGCTTCCAGACGCCCTCCTCGAGAAAAATCATCGAGTTCAATGCCTTTTCAGAAACAAACAAGTGCTCCTCCATTCGTAGATCATCAGCGCTATCCGTAAGTAGGCGCTCTTGATCCTCACACAGTTGAGCGGAATAAGCCAGACTCGAAAAAACTAGAACCGATAACATTGAAATAGGAATAGCTCTTAGCATGCTTAACATGTCGCAAAAATAACGATCACAATCCACTCTTTTCACAAACATGCCAATCCTCCGGCTTCACCTCCACACCGTTATTGCGCGGAGGGTTATCTCTCATAGATCAGGTTTGAAAAGAACCGTTGTCGGGACGGAGCCTTCCTCCAAATTATTCATATAGTCGGCCAAATGATAATGGTTGGCCGCTGTTTTGGCTTCCTCGTCAGAAAGTTCACTAAGAGCGACGCATATATCGGCCAGATCTTTCAATCCTTTTCGATTGCCTATTATTTCAATTTCTCCGTCCTTATAGATAATTTTAAGCTTTTCAACCTCCACGTATGGCCTCCTTTAAGTCCAGTGCTGTATAACCTTGGCCTATGTTTTTATTTCGGTGCGGCAAATTCCGTCGCCAGGAAGACCCATTTCCCCTTGACCGTCCCGGCCAGAACGATATAAAGCGCGAACTCTTCTCCCACCTTCAGCTCAGTACCCATATAAGGCAGCAGCTGCTCTTGGACGGGTATCCAAAGATCCTCGCCACCTTCCCGAACGAGAAACTCATGCTTGTACAATTCAATCAATTCGGGGTCATGGTTGAGAGCCTTTACCCATCTTCGAATAAACTCTCTGGCATCCGGGTT
>CAYGBP010000086.1:4702-9288 GCA_964348105.1 uncultured Nitrospirota bacterium | reverse complement strand
AATCTCCCTGAGCTCCCTGGTAAATTTTACATCCACCCTGTACTTAAACAGTGCTCCCGACACGTGATAGTCGATCACAAGATCCGGGGAAAAGAAAGTGGCATGATGCCGCTCCATAATCTCGGGAAGACTCGAAGGAACATACGAAGCGTAGTCAAAGGCATAACCGCTGGTTTCCAAGAACATAAAGATCATGAACAGTAAAATGGCCCTAACAAACATCATGTGTTTCACACAGCTTTCCTAGGGTATTAGCACCATCAATTTCTAAACAGAACAATCCCGGGTCTAGGTATTACCTCCTAATAATACCCCCGCTAAGTGCGGTGTCAACGGAGCCATGCGCCTTATTTCGCCTTACATCTGCCACTCCTATTTATTTTTCATAGCGAATAATCGAACACGGCGCTAGGTGCGGATCGGTCCGGGCACTAAAAAAATTCGGAAAGAATTTGTTCAGAGGGAGAAGGTGTAGAACGAGGCGGGAGAAAGGCTGGTGTTTCAATCCCACCAGAGATACAGGGTGTTCGTCCGCCGCATTTCGTCGGCCAGGGCCTCGACCGTCCCCACGCCCTGGTCGACGACATCGGGACAGAACTCATAGACCTCCTTGGCGAAAGCAGCCATATCATCCGGTCGGGTCCTGAATTCAGCCTCCACCCAGTCGAAGTCGGCCCCGATCAGGTTCAGGCCGAATCGCTCGTCCCATTCCTTGAGTTTCGCGATCACGGCCTCGTTTTCGATCTCGTAGTTGATCCCGTTGGTGTGTCTGACCCGCAGCATCTCGAACGGATCATCCGACCGGATCACGGCAATTTTGTCCGGCTCGATCCCGAAATGCTGTTCGGCATAATACGCCAGATAACCGTTCGGCCCGATCGCGGCGCGCAGGGTCTTGACGGCCTCGACGGCCTTTTTGCGGGACACCTCGACGGTGATCCCCGGCCTCTCGGTCTCCCGGAACTCCTGATCGATCCCCTTGAGCTGGGCCGGTTTTTTGCCGAAACGCTTCGCCTCCAGCAGGACAAATTCTTCCAGCCCCGTCCGCACCGCCAGGGCCTTTTCCCGTTCCGACAAGGTTGCCGGCTGCTTCTCGCAGCCCAGCGAACCCGCGGCCAGACAAAAAATGACCGCCAGGAGCGGGCCGATAAATCTTCGGGTCATCTCAAACTCTCCCGATCGCCGGAATGGATCTCCATCAGCCTTCAAATCGAACAAAGCGCTATCTGATGCCCTTGGCATGGATGACCGTGGTGGTTTTGGTATAGATCCCCAGGATCGAAAATTGGTGTTTGTCGATTCTGACGTCGTACAGGTGACCCACGCCATACCGCTCGCGCGCGTCCTCGATCGCCTTTTGCACGCTTCGATCCATGACGTCGATCGAAATGCCGGAGGTGGGATTCAAACCCAGGAAATAACCGATCGGGGCGAACAACCGGGTTTTACTGCTTCTGCCCTCGACTTCAAGAATCTGCCTTCCCTTCCCAACTCCAATGATATCCCGGCGGGTCAGGGAAGGATAAAATACCGGGGATGTAAAGTTCTGGTAGACCGGAATGCCCCGTGGCACCTCAACCCAGTCGGTTGCATTGCCGATCTGGCCTCCCCCTTGAGGGCCAGTCGCACATGCCGTGCCGACGCACAGGAAGGCCACTAAGAGCGTCAAAGCCGTCAACCTGGGCGTCATCGATCCTCCCCCCTATCGGGCCACTTTTGCCGTTACGATGATGCTGCGACTCATATAGAGACCCAAAAGATTGAAGACCTTCTGATCCGTTCGGACGTCGTACACCTCGGAGAACTCGGTCCCCGACTTCTCCTTTGCGTCCCGCAGCGCGGCCTCCAGGCCGGCGTCTCCCCAGGACACCAGGCCGAAGAGCAGGACATAGGCGGTGGAATGGCCCGTGATTTCCCGCTCGTCCAGGGTCAAGTCCTGGACATCCAGTCGGGTGTTCGAAACCCAGGCAAGGGGCAGCGTGGTGTTCGTATAAAGGCATCCAGCCAACAGGCCCGAAATTACCATCAAAGCGCCGAATTTCCACGACCGACCTATTACAGTTATTTGGGTCATCACGCCCCCTCTAAATCACTGATGAAAATCAGGGCACGAGGAAGAACAGAACACCTGCCGGGCCCGGGAGTGCCCACTCCCCTTCATACATTTAAATATACCACACCTGCCGGAACCGGCCGACAAGCCCCATCTGGTACGGTAGTTCAATTCCCATTGCGGGACCCAAGCCGAAAGTCGGCTAGACAAAAGGGAACTGTTATTACGAGTGAAGGTCATCCTCGCAATGCGTCTAGGGAACTTTATTAGGCGTAGGCCTGAAGGGGGGATTGAAGAAGCAGGTTCCAGGCCTCGTGGGCCGATCGGAACTGATCGCGGGCCAGACGGATCTCCTGCCGGAGCCGCTCCGCGATGGCGTGACAGGTCTCGTCGCCGGACTTCTTGAGGCTGTAGTATTCGGTCCTCAAACGCTCGCATCGGATGCGAAGGCTGATCAGGCTTTCGGAAGCGGCATGAAGCCGGTCCTCGATCGCCTGCCGGACGGTCACCGGGTGCCGGCTCAATTGCTGCTGCGCGAGCTGGCGCTGGACCCGGACCATGGCCTTGAAGATCTGCTCGTCCCTGGCCCGTCGCAGGTCCCCGGTCAGGCCGAAGACCTGAAGCGTGCGGATGAACCACTTGGTCGGATCCCAGTGATACCAGCGGTGGCCGTTACGGTAGTCATACGGGAATTGATGGTGAAAGTTATGATAGCCCTCTCCGTGGGTCAGAAAAGCCACCCAGACATTGTTGCTCGCGGTTTCGGCCAGTGAAAAGGGCCTGTCGCCCCATAAATGGCAGACCGAATTGATCAGGAAGGTGGCGTGGTGCACCAGCACGGTCCGCGTCACGCCGGCCAGCAGGAAGCAGCCCAGCGCATCGCCCAGGGCAAACCCTATGAGGAGCGGGATGATGCCCCCGACGGTAATCGCCATGGGCACGTAATGCCGGTCCTGCCACCGGACCAGCGGGTCCTTGGCCAGGTCCTTCACGTTGGTGAGGGGTTTTCCACCCGGGTCAATAAAGAAAACCCAGCCCATATGGGCCCAGAAAAAGCCTTTGTTGATGTTGTACGGGTCCTGCTCCTGCTCCGTATAGGCGTGGTGCCGGCGATGGTCCGAGGACCATTTGAGGGCCGAGTTCTGGCAGGCGGCCGAGCCGAAAATCAGGTAGAACAGCTTGACCACCCGGCTGGCCCGGTAGGAGCGGTGCGGGAATAACCGATGATAACCGCCGGTGATCGAAAGGCCCGTTGCGATGAGATAGAAGAGAAATACGGCGACGACGCCCCTGGAGACGCCGTTGGCGTAGAGGTAGAGCGGCTGTACCGTCAGGGCAACCAGTCCGGTGGTGAGGAGGAATCCCGCGTTGACCCAGTCGACGCGAAGCGCTTGCGATTTTGATTTCTTCAAATAAGTTTCCGTTTCCGAATTTTTGTTAGCTATCGTCCCGTTTCCTTTCACCCTAATGAGCAATCGATAGCCTTATTATAGCACAAATTAAAAAGATTGCAGACTCTACATGAAAGTGGGGGGAAATGTCAAGCATTGGCTTCATGCCCGTGCTGCTGCCAAGGGGTGGAAGGGGGCCTCCATGCCTTCTCTTCCTCCTGTCCTTCGACGGGGGCCTTCACTTCAGATGGGCGGCCGAAGATTGGCGCAGGGACGCGTGGCGATAGCAGGTCACGACATGGTCATTCACCATGCCGGCCGCCTGCATGAAGGCATAGCAGATCGTGGAGCCGACGAACCGGAAGCCCCTCTTTTTTAGATCCTTACTCATCAGGTCCGATTCCTCCGTTCTTGCCGGAATCTCCCTCATGGCCTTCCAGGCATTCTGCCTCGGACGGCCGCCGACAAACCGCCAGATATATTCGTCGAAGCTCCCGAACTCATCCCTGGTGTCCAGAAAGGCCCTGGCATTTTGTACCGTGGCCTCGATCTTTAAGCGGTTTCGAACGATTCCCGCGTCAGCCATCAGCTTGGCTAATTTCTTGCGGTCGTAACGGGCGATCTTCTCCGGATTGAACTGATCGAAGGCCCCCCGGAAGTTCTCCCGTTTGTTCAGGATGGTGGACCAGCTCAAGCCCGCCTGAAACGCATCCAGGACCATGTACTCAAAAAGCTTCCGGTCGTTATGCAGCGGCACACCCCTCTCCGTATCGTGGTAGTCAACCATCAACTTGCTGCCCAGGCACCAATCACATCGCTTCGCCATCGGCCGACCCGCCCTATTCCGGTTGGGACGAAACATGGAATCCAAACGAATATAACAAAAGAACCCACCCGGACGAAAGAGAGTGAAGATCAACCCGGTGGAAAACCGCCGATCCTTCAACTCCAGCGCAGGCTGAAGGTGCGGCTCGCGCTCAACTCCAGCCGGCTATTGAACTTTTGACATTCGCGGTTTAATACATTCTTCAACCACTGGATGTCGGTTTTCGAGGCATAGTGAAGCCGAAACCGCTTGATCTGCAGGGGAAACAGCTCACAATCAAGGAGCCTTCCCGTGGACAGGTCCATCTGGACAAAAT
>CAYGBP010000086.1:4067-4692 GCA_964348105.1 uncultured Nitrospirota bacterium | reverse complement strand
GTGGTAGTGGGCCAGCATGCGGGATTCGATTCCCCGTTCCAGGGGAAAATTTTCCATATGCGGTGGGACGGGAAACAGCTCGTACCCGGTGATCCCCTCATAGTCATTTAAGAGGTCCCCGCAGCCGTAAAGGATCGGCCTATCCCGGTACACCTCGATTGCCCTGGAGTGGTGGGAGGAATGTCCATGAATCAGATCCACGCCTGCCTCATCGATGAGATGGTGGGCGAACCTGATTTGACCGGGCGCAACGTCATATCCCCAGTTTCCTCCCCAATGAATGGAGGCGACAACGATATCCCCATCCCGTTTGATATCCCGAATGAGGGTTCCGACCCGTCGAGCCGTCTTTTCGGAGAGATCATCCAGCAGGTAAAGGCCCGCCCGGTTCGGCGAGGCGGCCCATTGCCCCGGGATCCCACTCGTCTCGGAGCCCAGGGAAAACACGACGACCCTTCCCCCGGCTGGACCCTGTATCACGGCCGGAGCCTGGGCCGAGCGGATCTGCCCTCCGGCGCCGGCATACCGAATTCCGGTGCCATCCAAGGCGTTGAGCGTCTCGTCCAGACCGGCGTATCCCCAATCGAGGATGTGGTTATTCGACAAGGCACAGCAATCGATCCTT
>CAYGBP010000086.1:3783-4057 GCA_964348105.1 uncultured Nitrospirota bacterium | reverse complement strand
CCTTGCGGCCGTCAGACACGGGAGGTTCGCGGGATTCATCCGGTAGTGGATTTCCTTGTCTTTCCAGTAATCACCGCTGCTCGTCACGCTGGTTTCCAGATTAATAAGCCGCACGTCGGGTGCCGCCCGATCGAGCTCCGTGAGCGCATCCCCCCAGATATAGGCAAAGTCTACTGGGTACGGGATAGGCCCGTTTGCGGCCTCGGCTAACTCCGTATAGGTCAGCGCAGATTTCACAAACGGCTCATACAGGACCGGGTCGCTCGGGTGCGGA
>CAYGBP010000086.1:0-3773 GCA_964348105.1 uncultured Nitrospirota bacterium | reverse complement strand
TGATGGAGGTAGTGTTTGTGTCGGCACCGGCAAAGGTGAAGGTCTCAAAAGCAACGGTCGAAACCCCGCCGCCGCCGTCAAAGCGTACGGGCAATTGTTGGCGCAGTATCCCGATTCACTTTGGAGTTCCATCGCTCGGGTGCGGAAGAATCTGATCGATTCCCCGACCCGTCATCACATCCCCGCCCAAAAAGAGCCTAATGCGACCGCCCTTGGTCGGGTGTCGCGCGGTGGACCTGCTTGCCCGCGGGGTCTGGTGCGCCTTCGAATCCGCGGCCCTCCCCGCCGCCAGAAGCCCGGCCGTGAATACCATTGATCCCCTCAGGAAGCTTCTGCGGTTTATTTCAAAAGGATGACCGGTCTTCATCCCTGACCGCCTTGTTGCGGGTCGTCGATCACAGGCAACCCGCCGGGAGACATTTGATCACATTCTTTTTTAATCATATAATGGTTAAAATATCAAAGGGAGGACAATGGACTTGAGAAGCGCCAGCGCGCCAATGGTACTCTTACTCACCGCACTCGCATGGGGTTGCGTCGCAGAGCAGAATGCTTCGGATAGCGGTTCAGTCCCGGACCCAGGCAGTACCGAAGAAGCTAAAGTCGTGTTCAGGGTCTTCAAGACGCCTTTCTGCGGATGCTGCAGCCTTTACATCGATTACCTGAAGGAAGAAGGGTTTGAGGTCGAGACGGTTGACATCGAAGATCCCGCCAGGATCAAGAAGAAATACAAGATTCCGCCAGAGATGCAGAGCTGCCATACCGCAACCGTTCAGAATTATTTCGTCGAAGGCCATGTGCCCGTTGAGACGCTGCGAAAACTCCTGCGGGAAAAACCCCGAGTGGACGGCATCGCACTGCCCGGCATGCCCTCCGGTTCTCCGGGAATGCCGGGCCCGAAAAACGAGACGTTCATTGTGTACGCGCTGACCGACGGCAAGTCCTCGGTCTTCATGGCGCAATAAAGCGAGCCGCCCGTTTTACATTTTCCATGGGGTGACTGGTTCATTGCACCCGGGGAAGCGGCGATGCCCCCGGAGGATAATTCGGAGCCCATGGAACGCGGCACCATCAGATCCCCAGCTTTAACGATGGGATTGCGTGAAGCATGCGGGACATCAGGAAGAAGATCGAGTCTGGATTCGAGGCCCTCAGCCGGGTCCTCTATCGCCATCGCCTGAAAACGATCTTCTTGATGCTTGGTCTGGTCGCCGGGGCGGGGTCCCAACTCAACCACCTGACCCTGGACACTTCCACCGAAGGTTTCCTCCACGAGGAAGACCCCACCCTGATCGCCTATAACGCTTTCCGGGACCAATTCGGCCGGGATGAGATGATCGTCATCGCCGTGAAACCGCGGGAGGTCTTCGACCTCGCGGTCCTGGAAAAGCTGAAAGCCCTGCATGAGGATTTGCGAACCCAGGTCCCCCATATCGATGATATCAACAGTCTCATCAACGCGCGAGACACGCGCGGCGAGGGGGATGAGCTCATCGTGGAGGACCTCTTGGCCGACTGGCCGGACGACGAGGCGGCCCTGGCTTCCTTGAAGGCGCGGGCGTTGTCGAATCCCATTTACCGCAACCTGCTTATATCGGAAGACGGGACATTGACCACCGTCGCCATCAAGACCGACGCCTATTCGGCGGGCGCACCCGTGGAGGATGTCCTGGCCGGTTTCGAAGACGCCGATTTCGAGGCGCCACAGATGGAAAAGCGGATTTACCTCACCGATGCCGAGAACAGCGCCGTGGTGACTGCCGTACGTCGCGTCCTCGCGAAACACCGCGCCCCCGACTTCGAACTGTACCTAGCGGGATCCCCGGTGGTCGTCGAGGACCTGAAAAGGGCCATGCTCGGGGATATGCGGCGATTCATGCTGATGTCGCTGGCCATGATCGCCATCGTTCTGTTTTTTCTGTTTCGCCGGATCTCGGGAGTGCTTCTTCCGCTCCTGACCGTTACCCTATCCTTACTGTCCACATTGGCATTCATGGCCATCGCCGGCAAGCCCCTGAAGTTACCCACCATGATTCTTCCTTCCTTTCTTCTGGCGGTGGGGGTAGGGGACTCGGTCCATCTCCTGGCCATTTTCTACAGGCATTACGAGAAATTCGGGGACAAAGCGGAGGCCATGGCGACCGCCTTGGGTCATTCCGGACTGGCCATCGTCATGACCAGCCTCACCACGGCCGCGGGACTGGGTTCATTCGCATATGCCGAAGTCGCGCCCATCGCCGATCTGGGCGTCTTTGCCAGCTTCGGTGTCATGATGGCCCTCCTGTTCACGGTGATTCTGATGCCCGCGCTGGTGGCACTCACCCCCCTGAGCCCGCGCTCCGATGATCGGGCCCGGCGCCGCTATGCCAGCGTGGACAAGCTCCTGCGCTCGATCGCCGACTTTGCGACCGGCCATCCGAGGTGGATTGCCGCCTCCGGCGTCGCCATTTTCGCGCTCTCCATCATCGCTCTCCTCCAAATCCGTTTTTCCCATAACCCGCTGATGTGGCTGCCGGAGGAGATGCCGATTCGCCAGACCACCGAGCTGATCGACCGCGACATGCGGGGCACGAACACGCTGGAAGTGATCGTCGACACCCGTCACGAAAACGGTCTGCACGAGCCCGCCATCCTCAAGCAAATGGATCGCATGGGACAATCCCTTGGAAAATTGGAACAAGGCAAGATCTTCGTCGGCAAGACCCTGTCGCCGGCCGACATCCTGAAGGAAATCCATCAGGCCTTGAACGAGAACCGCGAGGCGTTTTATACAATCCCTGACGACCGCCGGCTGATCGCCCAGGAATTTCTGTTGTTTGAAAATTCAGGTTCGGACGATCTCGAGGATTTTGTCGACAGCCCGTTTTCCAAGGGTCGGTTCACGCTCAAGGTTCCCTGGCTGGATGCCAACACCTATGCGGGATTCGTTGACGATGTCGAGCGGCGGTTCACCGAAGCCTTTCGGGGCTCGGCCGACATCCAAGTGACGGGCCTCATTTCGCTGCTCGGCCGGACCTTGCATGCCGCGATGGTCAGCGCGGCTAAGAGCTATTTGATAGCCGGAATCGTGATTACATTCATGATGATTCTGCTGATCGGTGATTTCCGGATGGGACTGCTCGCGATGATCCCCAACCTGATGCCGATCTTCCTGACCTTGGGCATCATGGGCGCGGCCGGCATCCCGATGGACATGTTCACCATGTTGATCGGTAGCATCGCCATCGGTCTGGCGGTGGATGATACCGTGCATTTCATGCATAATTTCCGGCGATACTATGACGAAACGGCGGACGCAAGGGAGGCCGTTCGGCGCACGCTGCTCACCACCGGACGGGCCTTGTTGGTCACCAGCATCGTCTTGTCGCTTGGATTCTTGATCTTCATGTTCTCATCCATGAACAATCTTTTCAATTTTGGCCTGCTCACCGGGTTTACCATCGTCATGGCCTTACTTGCCGATTTTCTGCTGGCACCGGCCCTCATGACCCTTCTCACAGCCCGCAGGGCGGCGGCACACACCGTCCGTTCCGCACAAGACCAGATGCGCCAAGGAGGCCCCTGATGAGATTATGGATTGCAATGCTCGGACTGGCCTGCATCAGCTTGACCGGTCTTCTCGTTGAGGTCCGACCGGCCCGGGCGGACGATGCGAAGGCACGCGAGATCATGCAGGCGGTGGATGAGCGCGACGACGGCGACAACGGGATCTCCGATATGGAGATGACGCTGATCGACAACCGGCCGCGATCGGCGACCGCCCGTGCCCTGGA
>CAYGBP010000085.1:10880-11561 GCA_964348105.1 uncultured Nitrospirota bacterium | reverse complement strand
CCGCCGCCACGCCGAGATTTCGGCTCGCAGGGCCAGAGCCCTGCTCCTGCAGCTTGAGTATACCGAGAAAGAGGCCGAGATGGCCGCCATTGCCAGCCTGTTGCATGACATCGGAAACATGGTCGGACGGGTCAACCATGGCCTCACCGGTGCGATGCTGGCCAAGGAGATCCTGGACGAGTTGAAGATGGAGACCCGCGACGTCGCCACCATCATGGGGGCGATCGGAAATCACGAGGAGGAGGTCGGCGATCCCGCGGATCTGACCGCGGCCGCCCTGATCCTCGGCGACAAGTCGGATGTGCACCGATCACGGGTCAGGAACCCGAAGATGGTCTCCTTCGACATCCACGACCGGGTCAATTACGCCGTGACCGATTCTTCTCTTCGTGCCGATCCCGAAAAGCGAATCATCTATCTGGAGCTCACGATCGATACGAATATCTCCCAGGTCATGGAGTATTTCGAGATCTTCCTTTCCCGCATGACGATGGCCCGTAAATCGGCGAAGATTCTGGATTGCGACTTCAAGCTCATCATGAATGACGTGGAACTGCTATAGATAGGTTCGCGGGCGGTCGACGCCTCCTCGACCCTGGCATACAGCTCGTCGGCCGGGCTCTCGACCAGCATCTCCGTGACGGGGTCGCCTTCAAGCGACACTCGTCCGATGTCCGAGTT
>CAYGBP010000085.1:10364-10870 GCA_964348105.1 uncultured Nitrospirota bacterium | reverse complement strand
GCTATAGATAGGTCCGCGGGGGGTCGACGCGTCCCGCGAACGGAGAGCCTCAGGAGCGGAGCATGCGCCGGACAGTCAGAGGACGGTTGATACTCATCATCTTAACGGTCGTGATTGCGGTCATCTACTTTCTGCCCTCCACGCCCTTCTTTTCGAAAATGCCGGGTTGGTGGAAAAGCTTGATGCCCGATCGCGGGGTCAATCTCGGTCTGGACCTTCAGGGGGGGATCCATCTCGTCCTGCAGGTGGAGGGGGAAAAGGCCGCGCACAACGTGGTGGATCGGGCCCTGATCAACCTCAGAGGGCTGCTGCAGGATCAGAAAGTGGAGTATTCCAGCCTGGTGAAGAGCGCCCCCACCGAAGTGACGGTGGAGTTTGCGTCAGCCGAGGCGGGGGAGGCGATCAGCAAGATCGTCCGGAATAATCTGGCCGCCATGTATGAAAAAGACCGGGTCGAAGGCAGGATGATCATCGCGTTGCGCGAGGGAGAGGCGGAGCGGATGAAG
>CAYGBP010000085.1:0-10257 GCA_964348105.1 uncultured Nitrospirota bacterium | reverse complement strand
GCGACAGGGGATGGATCAGATCCTGATCCAGCTGCCGGGGGTGAAGGACCCGCAACGTGCCATCAGCCTGATCGGAAAGACGGCACTACTTGAATTCAAGTTGCTGGACGAAGAGGCCGAGCTGGCCTCCAAGCTTCCCTTCAGCATTCCGGTGGGGGGAGAGGATGATTTTTTGAAGCAGTTCTCCGGCCAGATTCCGGAAGGGGACGAAATTCTATTCGAGAGGCTCCAGGAAGAGGGCGCCTCGCAGTTTTCGAAGCGCCCTTACCTGGTCAAGAAACAGGCCGTCATCACCGGAGACGTGCTCACCGATGCCCGCGTCTCCATCGGGGAATTCAACGAGCCTCTGGTTTCGATCAGCTTCGACAGCATCGGCGCGAAGCTGTTCGAACGCGTGACCGGGGAGAATGTGGGCAAGCGGCTGGCCATCATTCTGGATAACGCGGTGTATTCAGCACCCGTGATCCGCGACCGCATCGCAGGCGGCCGGGCCCAGATCGAGGGCAGTTTCACGACGCAGGAGGCCAATGACCTGGCGATCGTCCTTCGGGCCGGCGCGCTGCCGGCACCGGTCACCATCATCCAGAACGTGACGGTGGGACCGTCCCTCGGCCGGGACTCGATCGAAAAAGGGCTGGCGGCGGGCATCGTGGGGACCATCCTGGTTGTGGGATTCATGGCCTTTTATTACCGGCTATCGGGTCTTCTGGCCGACTTCGCGCTGGCGCTCAATGTGATGCTGCTCATCGGGGCCTTGGCGGCCCTCAATGCGACCCTGACCCTTCCGGGAATCGCCGGGATCATCCTGGCGATCGGTATGGCGGTGGATTCCAATGTCCTCATCCTGGAGCGGATCCGGGAGGAGCTCCGACAGGGAAAACCGGTTCGTCTGGCCGTGGATGCCGGATATGAAAAGGCCCTCGTGACGATCGTGGATTCCCATGTGACGACGCTGATTACCGCGCTGGCCCTGTTCCTGTTCGGGACCGGTCCGATCAAGGGTTTCGCGGTCACGTTGAGCCTCGGCGTTTCGATCAATCTTTTTACGGCCCTGGTGGGCACCAAGGTGGTCTACGATCTGGTCAACAGCCGATGGAAGCTGAACAGGTTGAGTATTTAGAGCGGGGACGGAGGGCCAAGTGATCGAGATACTGGGCAAGACATCCATTGATTTTATCAAACGAAGGAATTATGCATTCGTCTTTTCGGGAATCCTGGTCTTCATAGGACTCCTGACGGTGGTTCAGCTCTTCCGAGGCCATGCCAATCTGGGGATCGATTTTGCGGGAGGGACGGCGGTTCAGCTTCAATTCGAAGCCCCGGTCGAGCTGGGGGATGCCAGAAAGCTGCTCAGCGCCACGGGATTCCCGGATGCGGAGTTGCAGGAGTTCACCCGGGACAACAAGCTTTTAATCAGGGTCAAGAAGCTGACCACGATCGAAGAGAAGGTGGCCGAGCGCGTGGTCGCGGCCTTTCGGGACGGTTTTCCCGACAATGAATTCGTCGTGGACAGCACTACGGAGATTGGCCCGACGATCGGCAAGAAGCTGCAGCAAGACGCCCTGGTGGCGATCGTGATCTCCATGATCGGCATCATCACCTACATCGCCCTGCGGTTTGAATTTCGCTTCGGGATTGCCGCCGCGATCGCAACCTTCCACGACGTGCTCGCCGTCCTTGGGATCTTTTACGTCCTGGAAAAGGAAATCAACCTGCTGGTGGTGACCGCGTTGCTGACTCTTGCGGGCTATTCCTTGACAGATACTGTAGTGGTATTTGATCGGATTCGCGAAAATCTCCGCCAGAAGAAACGAGGTTCCCTGGGGGCGGTGATCAATGCGGGCATCAATCAGGTTCTGAGTCGGACCCTGGTGGTCTCGCTGACGACTCTCCTGGCGCTCACGGCCCTTTTCTTTTTCGGCGGCGAAGTGATCCATGATTTTTCCCTGGCGCTCCTGCTCGGTGTGCTGATCGGGACCTACTCCTCGATTTTCGTTGCAAGCCCTCTCCTCCTGATCTGGCACGGCCAGCCGGGCAAGCTCATCAGGAGGTGACCGCTTGGAACAACTCCCCTCGGGTCGCATCCGGGATGTAAAGCTTCCGCATTTGCTTCGGCTGCTCCAGCAGGGCAAACGCACCGGAGTCCTGACACTTCGAAGAAACGATCAGGAGCGATCCATTTACATTCAGGAGGGAGACATTATCTTTGCGACGTCCCGTTACGAGGATGACCGTTTGGGGGAGATGCTCCTGCGATCCGGAAGGATTAACCTGGAACAGTACGAGAAATCGGTCCAGCTCCTGAAGACCACGGGCAAACGTCAGGGGACGATCCTGGTGGAAGAGGGGTTCATCGGCCCCAAAGATCTTTTTGAGGCCGTGCTCACGCAGGTGAAGGGGATCATCCTGAGCCTCTTCACCTGGATTGACGGCGAATACCGTTTCGCGGAGGGATCCCTGCCGACCGACGAGGTGATCACCCTGAAGATGAGCACGGGCAACCTGATTCTGGACGGCACCCGCAGAATCACGGACTGGACACGTCTCTGCAGGGAAATTCCGCCGCTCGAAACGGTCCTGCGCGTCGGGACCGATCCCAGAAACCTTTTTCAGGATATCCAGCTTATGGATCAGGAGACCGCCCTCCTGGGGCAGGTGGATCGGCGAAAAACCATACGGGATCTGTTCAAAGTCTCGCCGCTCCCTGCGCTGCACACCATGCAGATGGTCCATTTTTTCCTTTCCTCCGGGATCCTGGAAATTGCCGAAAGCCAGACGACGCAGGAGGCCCCCTCACTTGGGGCCGGTCGCGCCGCGGGAGGCGAGCAATCCTCCTCGGTGGAGGAAGCCATCCGACAGGCCGTGATGGAGGAAAAACGGGGCAATGTGGAAGACTCGAAAACCGAGATCTTCCACCAGGACGAGGCGCGACGGGCCAATCGCGAGCGGATCGAACAGGCTTACGGGGCCATGCAGGGACAGGACCATTACCAGGTCCTCAACGTGAGCCGGGAAGCCACGAGTGATCAGATCAAGCGCGCCTATTTCAGGCTGGCCAAGGAGTATCATCCGGATCGCCACCTGCAGGAGGGCATGAGCAACATGTACGACAAGCTGGAAGCGCTTTTCCGGCGGATTACGGAGGCTTATGACACCTTGTTGATGGAGCAGACTCGCAAGGAATACGATATGTCGCTCGTCATGGGCTCGCTCAAACGAAAACGCAGCCGTCCGGCCGGGGCCCAGGCGGAGGGGCAGCAGTTATCGAGCGAGGAGCAGGCGGTTCAGCAGTATGAGCGCGCCCAGCAGGCTTTCCAGCGGGGCGACTATTCGCAGGTGGTTTACTGTATGGAGTGGGCCCTGCGACTCATGCCGGAAAAAGGCGACTATCACGGCTTGATGGGGCAGGCGCTCATGCAGGTGAACGGCAAGCTCAGAGAGGCGGAGGATGCCTTCAAAAAGGCGATCGAGGCGGATCCCTCCAACCCGGGTCATTACATCGGGCTGGGCCGGGTCTATAAAAAAGGGGGATTGAAATCCCGAGCACTGGCCCAGTTCGAAGAAGCCCTCAAATGGAATCCCGACGACAAGCTGGCCAAGGCTGAGATCGAGCAGATCAAGGCGGGATAATGCAATCCGGACGCCTTCATAAAGGCGCTTGGTCTCAGCCAAGACTTTTCCTGGTCTTGGCACCGTCCAGGATATGGCCCGAGCAGTCTCGCCCTTCGCGCCACAGCAGGTAGGCGCTCGATGCCAGATTGCGGTGGATGAAGTGGTCCGGTGTACGCGGGCCCAGGTCCTCCTTCAGAAAATCCTCGATAAAGGCGATATCCCTTTGGATATCCTGCCAGGCCGAATCCGTCCTTGCCAGGAACCGCAGGTTTTCCTTGTTTAAGTAGTGACCCGCCGCCCGAAGGTCCTGGCGGATGTGGGTGTAGAACTGCTCCAGGACCTCGATGAGGCCGTGTCTTCGGGCCTCCGCGATTCCCCTCCCGGTTCCGATCAGCTCCGGCGGTATACCGAATGAATAAAGGGCTCCGGTAAACCCGATGGCGCGGGGTAGCCGGATTCCGCGAATGCCGCGAGCGTAGCCGAATAGTCCGAAGTGCAGCATTCGCTCCCGTCGCGCCGGAATGAGATCCGCGAAGCGGTTGATGACCCCGGCCAGTTTTTCGACGGAATTTCGGTAGTGACGGCTGAAATAGGTGCCGAGCTTAACGGCCCGCTTGATCTCCTCAGGGGAAAATGCCCTTGCTTTACCCTTCCTGAGCGAGCGGTTCAACTCCCGGATGGATCGCCTGACCTGATCCCTGGGGTAATCGTATCGGAAGGCCGACTGGATCGTGACGGTTCGCACGCCCCGGTATTCATCCAAAAAGGTTTTGAGCCGCTCGGGCGAAAGCCCCCCGCGGAACGGCAGGCTGCCCACGCCGATAATCGGATAGACCGGGATCCCCATCTCCCGCTCGAATCGATAATATTCGGAGAGGGCCACCTTGGCGGCAACGGTCGCCGGCACCAGCCCGTCGTTGAGCGACGGATCGGACCGGGCCACGAACGGACGCAGATAATCCACCGTCTTTCCGAATTCCCTTCGGTGATGCTCGACATATCGTGTCAGGATGCGGGCGGATGCAGTCAGCTGAGATACACCTTCGATCAGAGGGATCACGCGAATGTACTTGAGCCGTGCACCCTTCTCGCCGAAAGTCTCCTTTTTCAGGCGGGTGACCTTTGAAAAGGTCTTTTGAAGATAGATGAGCTTTTCCGCCGTGTCTGTCATGGGAAGGATGACCTCGAAGACCGGCGCAGAGTCGAATCCCAGATCGACGGCGAGGTCCTCGAAGGTCAGGATGCCGATGTAGGCCCTGGCCAGCCGATAGCCTTTTTCCTCCCAGATGTTGGGCAGGCGGAAAGTCAGAAAAATATCCCGGCCCAGGCGTACTTTCTTAAAATATTCATAATACTGAGAATAGAGCTTGTCAACCACTGCCTCGTCCACATACTTGCCCTCCCAGTCCCACATGAATTCCTGGCACCCCAGGTCCTGATAGGCGCTGATGCACTCTTCCACCTCTTCCTGGGCGGAGACGAAGGCCTCGGCCGTGGGAGGTAACCCACCCGGAGTCGAGCCGGCCGGAGGGTTCCTTTTCCAGTAGGGAACATTGGCGTGGTCAGGGTGTTGCGTCGCCATCGTGGCTGGAATTTTTCGCATCGGTCTCATGGCCCGGCTAGCATAACAGAAAATCTTCACCCCCACAATCACCCCGGTGCAAAGGCGGCTTGTTTTGACATTGGAGGACTGATTCATTATAATGGTTGCGCACTTATGCGTTATTCCGTCCATATAAACGGCCGATTCACGGCATGGCTCGGGTTGGCTTTGTCGGCCTGCGTCATGGCCGCCTGCGCGTCCACCACGCCACTGCTGGCGCCGATGGAGGGTGCGGGCCGCGCGCCTCATCCCGGCTCGGAGGAGCTGAAAATCACGGTGCGACCCGTCATGACCGAAGGGTTTCGTTCCGAAGATTATGAATTTTTCGGTGTGGGGCTGTCCTCATTTTTCAGCGCCTTTTATGTGGAGATTCACAATGGACTGCCCAGCCTGGTGCAGATCAATGCCTCTGAGGTGTATCTGCAGTATGACGGCCTCGAGCCGCAAAGGGCACTGGGCGAGGAGGAAAGCATTCAATACTACCGATTCCGAGGGCAGCCTCGCCCGGCCGTTGTCCTGGTGCCTAAATCCCGACGGCTGGAAAAACAGGAAATCGCCGGAATCAAGTCGCATCGCCTTCGCTCGGCCACGATTCCCCCGAATGCATCGCACAGCGGCGTGGCCTACTTCGAGAAGGTTCTCGAAAGAGACTGTGAAGAGGTCCGTTTTATGATCAAGGAGATCCGAATCGCCGGCGAGCCGGCACCGCGGGAGGCCAGGTTTCAGTTCAGGTGCGATGAGTAGTGTGCCGGGCGGAGGCATAGAGAGGAAAATCACTGATTGAGGAGGGGGTGACGGCTGTGGCTGAGATGAGCAGGGTTTATTTGCGAATCAATGCAGCGGTCGGGAGCGAAAAAGAGGTCCGGGACGCATTACGGAGGATCAAAGGCGTCAAAGCGGCCGATATGGTGACGGGGCGATACGACGTGATCGCCATTATTGAAGAAGAATCCTACGAGAATACTTTCAAGACGGTTCTGGATAAAATTCGGGGGATCAAGGGAATCACCAAGACCGAAACGGACCTGGTCGTGGAATAAATAAAGGCACCCCTTGACGCTCCGGAGCAAGAGGTGCCTTTATTGTATCCAGTGCTTATCGCTGGTTCATTCCGGTCATGCCGGAGAGGCTGTCGGCGCTCTTTCGACGGTTGCGAAGGATCGTGTGGTCCATAATCGCTCCGCAGTTGACGCACTTCCAGGCATGGAAGGTCAGAAAGTAATCGGAGAGTCGTTCCAGGTACATGAGGCCTTTGCACTTCGGACAATTCATGGAATGCCTCCTTTTGAATGTGGCCGCCGACCGCGTGGTTGGCAGGGGCCGGAGCCCGGTGAGTCCCCGCCGATCACCACCCGGCAGGAACAAGGATCATCCAGTGACTCTGCAAGGCATGTGCCAATTTGTGTCATCGGGTCTAACACATTGAAATCTATAGATTTACAAGAATCCTCCCGGTATTCAAGGCTGTACAGTTTTGAGCAGGAGGGCGTGGCCGTTGACAAATTTCGTCAGCGGTGAGGTGGGAAAGACACATTGAAACGGGACAAGGCGATCAAGGATTGGCCAGAAAATGAGAGGCCCCGGGAGAGGCTGATCCGGTATGGGTCGCCCTCCCTCTCGGACGCCCAACTGCTGGCCGTGCTCCTGCGGATGGGCCATCGGCGGCAAAACGCCGTCGGATTGGCCATGACGCTGATCGCAAAATTCGGCGGTTTGTCCGGACTGGCCCAGGCCACCACTGCGGAGCTTTGCCGGGTCGAGGGGATCGGGCCGGCCAAGGCGGCCCACCTCGGGGCGGCGCTCGAACTCGGTCGGCGCGCCGTTTCCTCTCCGCTGCATACTGGGATCAGGATTCGCGGAAGCCGTGACCTGTTTCGGCATTATTCTCCCCACCTGCGCGGGCTGAAGCGCGAGCGGTTCATCGCGGTCCTTCTCGACGGAAAGCACCAGATCCTGAAGGATACTGCGATCTCGGAGGGCAGCCTGAGCTTGAGCATCGTGCATCCGCGCGAGGCCTTTCAGCCCGCGATCCGCGATTCGGCTGGCGCAGTCATCTTTCTGCACAATCACCCCAGTGGCGACCCGACGCCCAGCCGGGAGGATCACCAGCTCACGAAGCGCTTGGTGGCACGTGGTGATCGGGGACGGCCGCTATTTCAGTTTCGCCGATCAGGAATGCCTGTAATGCCGATGCCTGGCCTGATAGACCGGTCGCTGGACCCAGTGCCCGAATCGCTATTGCCGCTCAGTGTGGGTTGGCCGCGGGAAAGGCCCGCGCCGCAGACTCCGGCCCCACCATGAACGATCCTGATCGTTTGCATAAGCTTCTGCCGTCACTTCGCTCCCGATTGTCCATCCGGACCCCAGTCCCGGGGGGGCCGGATACGGCTGGGATTACCGGAAAGCCGTGAGGATGCATTTACATCCCGCTAAAAACATGATATCCTTAGCTATTTTGGAGATTCTCCTCCTCGTTGTCATGGGACCGCTGTCGGGGGGGGGCGTGAGCCGGGCCGCGGAGCCGCGCATTAATGAAATCGCGGTCAGGGGAAACGTCAAGATCGACACTTACGCCATCCTGGCGAAAATCGGCATCAAGGAGGGGGACCCGTTCGATCGGGAGGAGTTGCGGGCCGATCTGAAGGCCATCTACCAGATGGGCTTCTTTGAGGATGTGATGATATCAACCGAATCGCTGGAAGATGGGGTTCGGGTGGTTTTCACCGTCATCGAGAAGCCTTTTCTGGTCAAGATCGAATTCACCGGGAACAAGAAAATTAAGGCCGACACACTCAAAGACAAGATCACGCTCCGCGATCAGACCTTTGTGGATCGCCAGCAGATCAAGGAAAACGGCGAGAAACTGCGCCGTTATTACGAAGAAGAGGGTTATTTTGAGGCGAACGTCACGCCGGTCTTGACGACGGTGGACGAGGATAAGGTTACCCTGACCTTCCTGATTGAAGAGGGCGCCAGGGCCAAGATCAGGCGGATCCGATTTGACGGCCGCAGTGAGATTCCGGCCAAGGTGCTTCGAAAGCAGATTGAGACCCGTAGACACTTCTGGCTTACCTCCTGGTTGACAGGCACCGGTATCTATAAGAAGGAAATTCTGGAGCAGGATGTCGAACGCATCAAGTCCGTCTACCTGGACCACGGCTACCTTCAGGTCCAGGTCGGAACGCCCGACGTTACCCTCTCGGAGGACAAGAAGTGGTTCGAGATCGTTTTTCCCGTCCTCCAAGGCGAGGAATTCATCGTTGGGAGGATTTCCTTCACGGGAAACGAGCTTGACGAGGATGATGCTCTCGAGACGACTCTGACGTTGAAACAGGGGGAGGTCTTTAAGCGAAATCGGCTCCAGGCGGATATTCGGGCGATCACGGATCGCTACGGCGAAGCGGGCTACATCTTTACCCAGGTGATCCCCCACCTCAATCCGGACCCGACCACCCAAACGGTGGATGTCACGCTCAACGTCCGGGAACGCGGACCCATCAGCGTACGCCGGATCAATATTCTGGGAAATAACAAGACCCGGGACAAGGTGATTCGGCGGGAGATCCGTGTTAATGAGCAGGAGGTCATCAATACGACGACTCTTCGCCGAAGTTTTCAGAGACTGAACAACCTGAATTTTTTTGAAAGCGTGGAGATCGTTCCACAGGAGCTGGATTCCGAACAGGTGGATTTGCAGGTTCGGGTCAAGGAAAAACCCACGGGTTCGTTCAGTGTCGGGGGCGGTTACAGCTCGGTCGATCGGTTCGTGGGACTGGTGGAGATCACTCAAGGAAACCTGTTCGGCCGCGGACAGCTCCTGCGGGCCCGATTGGAAACCGGAGGCCGGCGCACCACCTACAGCTTTACCTTTCGAGAGCCGTATGTGCTGGACTACGCCGTAGGCGGGACGGTAAACCTCTTCGACCAGGAACGCAACTTCGATTCATACAAGGAAGAGAGGCGCGGCGGTAGCTTCTCATTCTCGAGGGAGTTCAATGAATACGTAAGCGGTAGCCTCGGATACGGTTTCGAACGATTAAGGATCTTCGAGCCGAATTTGGACGGAGCGGGGAATTGTATCGCGGCGCCGATTATCTGCGATGAGGTGCAGCGGGGACGGACCTCCACGAGCAGTATCTCCATGACGCTGGCCCGCGATACGCGTGATTTTTTCTTCGATCCCAGTCGAGGGGGGCGCAATGTCGTCTCCTACGAGCATGCGGGCACCTTTTTGAGGGGGACGAATGATTTCTACCGGACCACCCTGGATTCCACTCGGTTTTTCCCGTCATGGTGGAACACGGTTTTTTCGGTGAGGGGAAGGATCGGGTACTCACAGGGCCTTCGGGGTAAACCCCTTCCGCAAGGCGAGCGGTTTTTTGTTGGAGGAATTAATACTGTTAGAGGATTTGAATTCGGGCGGGCGGGCCCCACCGACCGGGGTGATGTCATCGGCGGAAACAAGCAATTGATTTTCAACGCGGAGTATGTCTTCCCGATCGTTCCGGAGGCCAAGGTGAAGGGCGTCGTATTCTTTGACGCGGGGAAGGGTTATGATAACGGGGAGCAGATCGTCCTGCATCTGCTGCACGATCAGCTTCGATACGGCGCCGGATTCGGGATCCGGGTCCTGCTCCCGATCGGCCCGATCCGGTTGGAGTGGGGCAAGAACCTGAACCCGGAGCCGGGCGAGAAGAGCAACTTCCTCCCCGAATTCAGTATCGGCACTTTATTCTAGGGAAAGCGGGATGTGTGTGAACAATACGAACAAGGGAGTGTGTTCATGAAACGCGGATTCTATCAATCCTTAATGGTCATGGGCTGGCTCGTCGGAGGGATTCTGGCAGGGGGAGCCCCCGCCACGGCAGCTGAGGGAATGAAGATCGGCTATATCGATGCCCAGGCCGTCCTGGATAATACCAAGCTGGGCAAGAAGGCCAAGGCAAGCATGGAAGAGTACAGGCGAAGCCGCGAGCGGATCCTGGAGCTTGAGCAGAAGGATCTCAAAGCCCTAGAAGAATCGCTGACCAAACAGGGGGCGC
>CAYGBP010000084.1:8551-11639 GCA_964348105.1 uncultured Nitrospirota bacterium | reverse complement strand
TGCCTTTTATCTATGGCTGAATGTGCCCAAAGGGTATACCTCCGAAAAATTCACCGAGATGCTGCTATCGAAAGCCGGCATCGTGACCACGCCCGGGAACGGCTTCGGCGAACGCGGGCAAGGATATGTCCGGATGACGCTGACCGTGCCGAAGGAACGTCTCGCGGAAGCGGTGGCGAGGATGGAGCGCCTCCTTTGAGTCGAGCGACCTGTTATATCGGCCTCGGATCCAATCTGGGGGACCGCGTCGCCTGTTGCCTGCATGCCATTCGGGCCCTTCAGGAAATGAAGGGGAATGAAATTACAGCAATATCTTCGCTCTACGAGTCAGAGCCCGTCTTGTGCGCCGGAGAATGGTTTGTCAACGCCGTGCTTCGGCTCGAGACCGGCCTGGAGCCCGAGCAGCTGCTTCGCACCTGTCTGGCCATCGAATCGGGCCTGGGCCGGAGCCGATCACCGCATTTGCGCCCCGGATCCACTGCCCAACCCCGCGCCCTCGATCTGGACATCCTGCTGTATGACGACCGGATCATAGAAAAATCCGATCTCGTCATCCCTCACCCCCGAATGCACCGGCGCAAGTTCGTCCTGTTGCCCTTGGCAGAGATCAGGCCCACCGTCACTCACCCCGTCCTGAGGAAAACGGCGGCTCAATTGTTGAATGCCCTGCGGGACACGCACGAAGTCAGAAAACTGGCAAAAGTTCCCGGCCTCGGATCCGGGGATTATATTTCTCGCAACAGTCCGCCGACCCGGAATACTCGATCCTGACCTTCCCGGTCACGCGGCGGGCGCGGCGCAGAGGCGGTTTGAGCAGATGGAGGCAAAATACATCGTCATCGAAGGACCCATCGGCGTTGGGAAGAGCAGCCTGGCCAAACTACTGGCCAAAGAGGTGAACGCCGAGCTATTCCTGGAAAAGGTCGAGGACAACCCCTTCCTGGCCCGCTTCTACCAGGACCGGCGTCAATTCGCCTTTCAGATCCAGATTTATTTCCTGCTTTCACGCTACAAGCAGCTGTCTACCCTGCAGCAACAGGATCTTTTTTCCCATCGGGTCTTGAGCGACTATTTCATGCCCAAAGACCGTATCTTCGCGTCACTGAACCTGGATGTCGACGAGTTGGGCTTGTATGAGCAGGTCTATTCGCTCCTGAATCCGCGTATCCCCCGGCCGGACCTGGTCATCTACCTTCAGGCGGACACGGATGTCCTCATGCAACGGGTCGAGAAGCGAAATCGCGAGTACGAAAAGGCCATGGACTGGGACTATCTGGACGCCTTGAACCGGGCATACAACGACTTCTTCTTTTATTACACGGAGACGCCGTTGCTGGTGGTCCAGACCTCCGATATCGATTTCGTCAACCGGCGGAGCGATTTGGAAGATTTACTGCACCAAATTCTTCAGATGAAAAAGGGGACTCAATATTACATCCGGCGAACCTAGCCGGGGACCCTTCGTCTCCCAGGATGCGCGACGTTCAGTCCCTCTCGCAAATGAAGCGTTTGTCCGAGCGTCTTCATCGCTCCGGCCGAGTGATCGCGCTGGTCCCCACGATGGGCGCCCTTCACGAAGGCCATCTCTCGCTGATTCGGCTCGCCCGCAAAAAGGCGGACGCGGTGGTGGTCAGCGTATTTGTCAACCCCGTCCAGTTCGGCCCATCGGAAGACTACCCCGCCTACCCCCGGGATGCGCGCGGGGACCGGGTAAAATGCCGGAAATCCGGCGTGGACATTTTTTTTGCCCCTTCTAACGCGGAGATGTATCCGGCAGGCCACTCAACCTTTGTCATGACCGAAGGTCTTACAGAAACACTCTGCGGCCCGTTTCGGCCCGGCCACTTCCGGGGCGTCACGACGGTCGTGGCCAAACTCCTCAACATCGTACGCCCTCATCTGGCCGTTTTCGGACAGAAGGATTATCAACAATCGGTCGTCATCAGGCAAATGGTGAAAGACCTGAATCTGGGCGTCAAGGTCCTGACCGCACCCACCGTCCGGGAGCCGGACGGTCTGGCGATGAGCTCACGAAACGCCTACCTGTCGAACAAACAGCGACAAGCGGCCCCGATTCTTTATCAGGCGCTTCGGGCGGGACGAGACATGATGGGCCAGGGCCAACGAGATCCCAAAAAAATCAAGGTTCGATTGCTGGGTCTTCTTCAAAGCGAACCGCTTGTCAGGGTGGAGTACCTATCGATCTGCGATCCGAAGAGTCTGCAGGAAGTCGCGAAGATTCAGGGAAAGACAGTGATCGCGGTTGCCGCGTGGATCGGGAAAACGAGACTGATCGACAATATTCTGATCTAAAAGGGACAACGATCCGGACGAAGTCTACCGCTGGATGACCAAATCCATGGCCCTCTGGTACACCAACCCCTCGGCATCCACCGCCTGAAGCATGATGCGATACCGGCCGAGCCTGGCCGGGCGGCCGGAGATCTCCCCGGTGCCGGAATCCAGTTGGAGTCCGATCGGAAGCCGCCCCGATACGATCTCCCATCGATAGGGCTCAGCGCCCCCATCCACCTCGAGTCTCGTCTGATAAGGCCGTCTCAACTGACCGGGAGGCAATCCGTCTCCCTTGATCCCTTTCCCGGGCGGGGAGACCTCTTTGGGAGGGCTCGGCGCCGGTCCCTCCTCCAGAATGATCCGGAATTGACGGGCAACCAGCGGGTCAGGGTGCATATAATTGTAGGATGTCGCCGCTTTCATGTCGACCTCCCGGTTTGCCGCACCGAGGTCGATCAAGCGGATTTGAATGCCGTCAGGCAGAACCGCAAGGTCCGATTCTGACCAGTCCAATGTAACAAAGGTGCCGACCGTTGCCGGCTGAATCCGAATATTCCACTCCTTAGGCCCGTTTGAAGAGGAGAGCATGTCCCGCCACAGATTTGCCCTGGCCGGATCATATACGGATCGCAGACTGTAGGCCTGGATAAAGCCGCCAGGAATCGCGACCACGTCCCAGGCGGGATCAAACCGGTCCGTCGCCTCATCATGGGTGCCAAGAATGACACGGGTGCTTAGATGCTCCCCCTGAACCGTGGGATTCGGGATCGAGGCGTAGAGTCTCAACTCAAAG
>CAYGBP010000084.1:1207-8510 GCA_964348105.1 uncultured Nitrospirota bacterium | reverse complement strand
TTCTTATACGCAAAACCATCCTCCTACGGGCATGTCGGCGTGGTCGTAACATCCTTGAAAATAACGGAATAAGCCCCCTGATGCCCCGCCTGATTCAAAACCAGAATCCCATACCCCTGCCACGGCAGCAATAAGGGATTATCGTCCAACGTCTTCCAATCATAGGCGTCCTGATCGTCCCGCCAGATATAAATCACGTTGCTCACGTCGCCGGAGCTGGCCGCATCCGCGAACGTCTTGGATCCCGCAGCTCCGGGAACCCGGATGCAGACATCCTGGAGTAGAATCGGATCTGAAAATGGATTGCCAACCAAGTTAAAGCCGTGATCCGGATCCAGGGAAACCTCATACGGGCTCGAAACAGCCGTCGCCGAGCTTTCAAGATCGAGCACCGAGAGGTTCCCGGGAGAGAAGAGGAAATAACCTTGTCCGGCGATGATCGGACCGTTGCTGCCTCCCACCGATGCACTTCCCAGAGCATCCCACCCGCCCTGTCCGATTCCGCTGCCTGTGGAGTTCCACCTTAGAAGATTTACCGGAAGCCCCACATCGTCCCCGAATACGGCGTCGGCCGTGTCGCCCGGGGCCTGCGGCTGACCGGCGACAGAAACCAGGTTCCACCCCAGCCTCAGGGCGGTCAACAACCGGCAGCCGCTTGTGCAACCCGGATCCAGGTTGCTGTTGATCAAGGTCCCGATCCCGGAGCGCTTGCCTGTTTCATCCTCGGCTTGTATGGCGAAATAATAGGTTGTGTTCGCTTTCAAACCGGAGACCTTGAAAGAGACCTTCGAGCCGGGATTTTGAGGAACCGGCGGCTGTGCAACGGCCGTGGCACTGGTAAAGTTCCCGGAATCAATCGGGCGGACCGAATAGCGGATGTCGTAAGCGGCCGCCGGCTCCGACGGGGTGTCGTCCTGGCGGGCCGTCCATTCCAACACCACGGAGTTGCTGGTGATTGTGCCGATCACCGCATTGAGGTCATCGATGGCCTGTGGCGCGACGTCCTGCAGGGTTGTCGCTGCCGCGATGTTCGAATAGGCGCTCGTGTTGCCCGCGGCATCCCTGGCCCGCACCCGGTACCGATACGTCGTTGTGCTCAGAAGGCCCTTGTCCAGATAGGTGGTCCCGCTGGGCGTGGCGATTTCAGCATAGTTGGTACAGGTGCCCCCCTGGCATCGCTCGAGGCGATAACCCGTCACGCCGACGTTGTCGGTCGATGCCCCCCAGGACAGGCTGACCTCGGTGGTGCCCACGGCAATGGCCTCCAGGCTCGTCGGTGCGCTTGGGGCCGAAGTATCCGGCGGCGGGGTTGTGGTGGCCGTCGCGAGATTTGAATAGGCGCTCAGGTTAACCGCTGCGTCGACGGCCCTGACCCGGTATCGATAGACCGTTCCTCCGGCCAGGCCCAGATCGCTGTAACTGGTCGATGTCACCGCGGCCACCAGCGCGAAATTGGTGCATCCCGTCCCCCGGCATCGCTCCACCCGATACCCCGTGACGGCCGCGTTATCGGTCGACGCGGTCCATCCCAGGTTGATCTGGCTTGAACCGGCCACCGTCGCCGTCAGGCTGCCCGGACTGCTCGGCGCTGTCACATCCCCTGCTGAAGAAGAATCGGCTACCTGCCTGAACAGTATCGACCCGGCCGCCCCGGCCCGAATCCCCCCATTCCCGGATCCGCCCGAAACACAATAGACCGCATCTTTCAGGGAAGCGTTATCCAAGGCGTCTTGCGGGCATGTAAACCCGGTGAAGCCAGCGCTCCCGATCGAAGTGTAGGTGATATCCATCCTCCCGCCGCCGCCGCCGCCGCCCGCGGCCCCCGGCGTCCTGGAATCGGACCCGGCCTGACCGCCGTTGCCGCCTCTGGCCTCGAACCGGCCGGCGCCCTGAAGGGTGTTCACAATCGCGTAAATGCTTCCGCCGCTTCCGCCACCGCCGCCATAATCCCTGCTGCCGTTTCCGCCCGCACCGGGAAGTCCGTTGGCCGAAATCAAGCCGTTCAAGGTCAGAGTCCCGCTCACTTCCAGCATGATCGCCCCGCCGCCGTTTCCGCCGGCCCTTCCGTAAAAACTGCGTCCTCCCCCGCTACCCATATCCAGGGGCATCTCAGGTGAGCCATAGACGGCTCCACCGCCGCCCACGAACGTTCCCAGGGCATCAAATCTGGCATTCCCCCCCTTCCCGCCGTATCCACCCCCAGCACCAGAAATATCAGTATTCGAGGTTCCTGAGGCACAACGAGCGGGATCGAATTCCCCGGAACCGGCTCCCGGCCCCTCGGCGGTCATGCAGGGTATTCGGGAGCCGCCCCGATGCCCAGTTCCGTCCGCCACTAGGCCGGCATTGGGGGAAATTTCAAGGTTGGCTACCTTCAGCCCGACAGCAGCCTGCGACGAATCCATGATAAGTTGTGTTCCAGGGTCGTTTATAAAAAGATTTCCGGTATTCAGCGAAATATCTCCGCTAAGCAAAAGCTTGCTTGCATTACGGACCGTCAAGTTTGATCCGATGGTCAAATTCCGACTCAACGTTATGGTTCCAATATCGCGGTTTGCAGCACCGCTGGAACCGCCTCGCCGGACGACAAGCGATTGGATTGACGGGACGACATCCAAAACATGATCCAGCAAGCCGTTGCCGCCGACATTGACGACACTAGGCACTGTTTGTTGATCAACGAATAATAGACTCCCTGGCTGGCCCGGAGAACCTGCGACTCCCGCCGTTCCGGTCCCACCTGCCCCTCCCGCGACCGTGGAATTATTGATGAGGGTGCCATTCCCGGTTCCGCTTCCAGTATAGTAAACGGCGATCCGACCGCCTGCCCCGCCGCCGCCGCCAATGCTGGTGGCCGAGGTACCCCCCCCGCCTCCCTTTCCTCCAATCGCCTCGAAATGGCCGTTCCCTTGCAGAGTGCCAACTTCTACCCAAATACTACCACCGCTGCCTCCCCCCGCCGCCTTATCGGCCTGGTCCTGGCCCGAGAGACCATTCGCCCAGATAAACCCATTCAGAGTGAGTGTCCCGGCTTTAATTCGGACGGCCCCTCCTCCTGTGCCGCCAAAACTGGATGAAAGGGTCGCGCCTCCCCCGCCCCCACTTCCGGGATCAGTCGGCTGGGCAAGTGATCCGTATAGCAGGCTTGAGTTCGATGTTCCTCCACCGAGTCCGCCGTAGCTGCCGCCTTGACCCAATCCACCCCCACCGGGGCCCCCGCCTGAAGTACCAGGTGATCCGCCTGAGTGACCCGCCCCATTGGCATGAATGCGGGCTGAAGATTGTATGGTTACTGTCCCAGCATCGATTGTAATCTGTCCCGTGCCGGAATTGACAATGAGGCGTCCGAATTGAGATGAGCCGGTGGCCTCAATTGCAATGGAGCCATATACCTTTAAGGTCGAATCGCATCCTAGAATCATGGTGCCGCCCGGGGCGATGGTGAGATTGGTATAAGCCCATTGGCTGCTCTCGCAATTCAACGTCACGGTGGTCCCAGATGAAATTGTAAGCTCGCTGAGTGACTGGATACTGACATTCAGGGTGGTCGGAGCTGTCCGCCCGTCCGGATTGATGACGGAAAGGCTGTATGTTCCTGGAGAGGCGGTCTGCGCGACGTTAACCTTCACCTTCAGGGTCGCCGAATCAATTAGGGTGACCTGGACCGGGACGATGTCAGGGGAACTAAATACGACGCGCGGAGTCGCGGCAAACCCGGTCCCGGTGATCGTCAGAATCCGCTCCACCTCGCCCTGGGTCACCGTGGCCGGTGAAACGCCGGAAAGGGTGGGTGCGTTGACAATTGCCGGCGTGACCTCAAATCCCCCTTCCAGGCTTCCCGTTCCTCCATCCGGATTGGTCACGGCGACATCCCTGAAACCTTCCAGCGTATCGAGGCTGGAATCCACCGAACAGGCGAGCTGGGACGTCCCGCTGATGACACAGGTCCCGATCGAAATATCCGTCGCCTTAAAACGCAAGCGCAACTCGGTCACCTGCAGGCTCCGACTCTCTCCCCCGTCCGATCCCTTCAGCTCCACCCGCACGGCCAAGCGGTTATTGGGGGGATTGGCCAGATCCGTAGCAGCATCGAGCGGAATGACGGCTGTCCCCGGCGCGTTGATGGCGGTGCATCGCGTGGTACAGCTCGAAGGGGCCTCCGAAATTACCGGCTCCGTCCCGTCCGTTCGAGACGCATATTTAACCTGAAGCCGGCAGGTTGGACAGCTTGCCCCTGTCGTGATGACCTCCAGCCGGGTCCATTCCGATATCTGGCCGCCTCCGAAGATGGTCGTAGCCGTTTGGAATACAGACGAAAATCCGGAATCGACTACCGTCGGCTCGGGGACCGCCAGCTTTCTGATTAAGACATTATCCAGCAAGGCCGGCCCGGTGTCTGCGGAATCCCCGCCACTAAAGACCACATCATTGATGGCATTATTGTTCGACAGGCTCATCGTCGCGCTTGCACCCGTATCCACCACGGTGAGGCGGTACTGATTCGTCCCGAGCCCCCACCATTCCTGCCTCAATTGATGAAGCTGGCCCTGGCCCCACACCACCCGAATGCCTGGATGGCTTAAAAATCTTGGACAGATCGGATCTATTGGGTAGGGCAGATAGAGAGTTTGCTGGAATTGGTGCGGCCGAATGCCGACGGTTCCCAGCTGATTACACCCGACGCCGCGATTATCCCTATCAAAACCGTATTCGTACTGCATCCAGACGGCGCCCGGGACAAGCCCGCTCACCGCCCGGGTGATCAGATCGCCGCCCGGAATCCTCAGCCGTCCATTGACGATTGTCAAGGTCTCCGCATTCGATCCGGATTCGACCCAGAGCGGCGAGATCCCGCCCTGAAAATCATCGTAAAGGACAAAAACCTGATTGGGATCTGCCGGAGCAGCGGTGGCAGTGCTGTTGCCAAAGTACAGGAAATAACGGTTATCACTCCCCCCGGCTGGGATGCTGGCCTGCGTCTTGAACCAGATCTCCGTATTCGCCTGATTCCAGCCGGTGGGACCGGCAGCATCCATATTAAATCGGTCGAGCTCCTGCCAGGATGAGCAGGTTGGCGGGTCCGGGCAGTACCCGATCCGAATGTCGTTGCCATCCGAAAGAGAATCACCCTGTTCAACGAGGGCGGCATGATCCAGGACGTATCGCACAGAGTAGCCTGAGGCCAGGGGCGTGGTTCCCGAATGCTTGACCTGGATCTGTTTGCGGAAACCGAATCCGGTGAAAGGCGATGGGAAAAGCCCAAATTCCCGCTGTGACTTTAGGCGTAATATGCCGCTCTCGATACCGATCGCGTTCGTATCCGAAAAGGTAAAATTGCTCCCTTTAACAAGATCCCGGGCAACCCGGCTCAGGTCCAGATCCGCTCCTGGCTGGAAATTCAAGCCCGTAACCGTGATCTCCTGACCCACCGACCCCTTCGGCCGGCTGGAAGGCGTCACCGACTGGGGCTGTGGCGCGGCCGTAATCTCGAATGCGGAGGCAAGCGTATTGGCCTGGGAATTGGGATTGGTAACCGTTAAATCGCGCAACCCGACGGGGGCCGAAGGGTCCACGTTGATTTCGACTTGAATCCGTGTCGGGATACCGGTGTAGTCATAGCATCCATCAGGAAGACCGAGGCGGCACACCGCGGGAACCGCGACCCCCGAGCCGCTGAAGCCTACAACCGCCCCGCTCTGGAATCCGTCGCCGGAAATGGTCAGGAGCCGGCCCTCCGCCCCCTGACCCACCGTGCCTGGAGAAGCGCTGGTCAAGATGGGCATCGGCAGCACCTCGAACAAACCGGCCCCGGTGGCCTGCCGGTTGTCTGGTGCCGGATTGGCAACGGTCAGCACCTTCGGACCCACGGGTGCCAGCGGATCGATATCCACCAGGATCCTCAGCTGATCGCAGGACAGGTCGGAGGGCAGGCACGACGTGGGGATCGCCGTCGCATTCGTGGTCCCGGCCTGAAAAATTCCGCTCGCGGTCCCAAAACTCACGGTGGCACCCGGCAGAAAATTCCTGCCCCCGATCAGTATTTGCTGCCCGGTCGCACCCTGGCGCAGGCCACCCGGCGTAACATCCGTGATCGCCAGCACGTCGGCCAGCAGGTGTTGATCATATGCCAGCATGTAGGCTTCGGAATAGACCTGGAGCAATGACCCCGTCGCGGAATCCCAGATCGAGTCGGACGCAGATGACACAGGCTCCGACTGTAACTGATCCGTCCAGGCCGAACCGCTCCACCGGACGAAGCTCAGGGCGTCGGCCGAACTCAACAACGCAGCCTGAGCCTCATTGCGAGTCGGATGGCTGCGAAGCTGAATGATGGCCGTATCGGATGTGGACGGACTGGGCAGGAGTCCTCCCGCCGGGCCCCAGCCGGAAGCGGGATCCCAGATCCTGTAACTTCCACCCGGGATCCCCAATACGCCATAAGCCCCGATCAGTTTTGAATTGGTGGCCTGCCAGGCAAAATCGAAAGATCGCTGATATCGGTTGAAGGCCAGATTATCCGTCAGGCGGAACGGCGCGCCATTGCCCGTCGCCGTCCAAGAAGCGCCGTCAAAGGAAAGAACCTGGACATACAGGTCCGACGCGGCATCCCCGGTGCCGAGTGCCATCCGCGAGGCCGAGGGATCCGCCTCCAACCTGACGAAATGCAGGGCCGTCGTAGCGGTGGCGGCGCTCTGAGCGGGCGATTGCTCCGAACCCCACTGGGTTCCATCCCAAATTCTGAAGCGTGGAGTGGCCGACCCGGCCCGCGCCCAGGCTACCATCGCAGTTCCCAGTTGCGAATCATAGGCTGCATCGAAGGTCTGGGCGGTCGAGGTCGTCGTATTCGCCTCGACAAGACGCTCGAACGGATGGACGGGTCCTCCGTCCACCACAACCACCGCAAACTCGCTCCCGTTCCACACTAGGGCATTGATGTCATTGTTGGTATCCTGGTAGACGAGCAGGATTTCATCGCCAGCGGGCTTCGAGGCCAGCTTCACCCAGACCGGTATACCGCTGGTCTTTGTGATCGGAACGGTCGCCGGACTACTCCAGGCGGCGCCGTCCCAGATCCTGTAGCGGGGAAAATGCGTCCCGGTCTCTCCGTAGACGATCAGGGCGTCACCCGAGAGCTTCTCGTACCCGATATCAAAGCTGCGTGAGGGGTGGGTCGTGGGCCCGCTCGATGAGGTTGCAAGAATCCGGTTCCCCCAAATGGCGCCGTTCCAGACCTGAAAACTCAGTTGTCGGTTGGCATCCAGAACCCCCAATATCTTTTCATCTCGGGTCGTGGAGGACTTGA
>CAYGBP010000084.1:0-1197 GCA_964348105.1 uncultured Nitrospirota bacterium | reverse complement strand
CCCCCTGGGCATCGCCGCGCCCGCCGCGGCGCTCGCCTCCGCGGACCAAGCCGTATCGTCCCAGAGCCGGAACCTGGGGCTGAGCTGGTCCCGCTCCCCATACGCCGCCATGGAAGGGATCGTTTGGGACAGGGCATGATCCGGATACAGCCCGATCAGAGGGAATACGAAAAAGCCGAGGACTAGGATGCGAAAGGAATACTTAGCACTTTGTCTCAGATTAAGCACTCAGTTCACCCGAAAGCAGTTCCAGGGGAGTAAATGCAAATACTATACTTTTGCTGGCTGAAATTCAATTGTTTCCTTAAAATTAATTTCTTAATTAAATTAAGGTATTACGTTGACTAAACCATCCAGGAGGCTCGTATATTCCGCGCGAAATTGCTTCCACAGGGACTAAAAATAGAAAGACTTTGCCCCCTTTAACGAACTTTTTTCCGCGACACGAGCTGCCACTTATTTATTCATAGGTTTTTCAATAGGTTGTGGGGCTCCGGTCTGGAAAAGGCCGGCCTGGGGACTTCCGGATACCCAGGAATCCGATTGACTTGGAGCCGATTTCTGATACAATGATTTTTTGTCGGGAAATGATGATTTCGCTCTTCCCATTGCAGATCAAAACCTTATCCATCCAATTTCCGATCTTGCTAGCATCCGTGCTCTACGGTTGCGCCTCGGGGCTGATGCCCGATTACGAAACGGGGGAAGCCGGAAATGATAACCCTCAGGTTGTCCGTGAGTGGCAACTGACGGATGGTTCGGCGGACGAGTACGCACCCGCCTGGAGCCGGGACGGTGAATCGATTGCTTACACCGTTCGGGATCAGCGTGGGAACTTCGACATCGCCATCATCAGCCCTACGGGAAAATCCCCCCGGCAACTGACCACGAACCCCACGTACGATGGCCTCCCCGCCTGGAGCCCCGACGGAAGCCGGATCGCCTTTGAATCGGACCGCGACTTTCATGCCGATATCTGGGTCATGGATCGAGAGGGCAACCGTCAACGCAAGCTGACTCGATCAAAGGAAGGGCACTTCACCCCGATCTGGAGCCCGGACGGTCGCCGCATCCTGTACGAGCTTGTACCCCTGAACAGCTCCCTTTCGGGTAACCGGGAGCTTTGGGTCATGGATGATTCGGGGGGAAATGCCCGAAAGCTGGCCGATGGCTTCAATCCGGAGGACCGCCAGCTCT
>CAYGBP010000083.1:1384-11687 GCA_964348105.1 uncultured Nitrospirota bacterium | reverse complement strand
GGCTTATTGGGTATTCCGCACCTTTGGTGCGGAGCGGGTGCGAATCCCTCCCTCTCCGCCATAGATGTACGCGAGGGACTCGATTGGGATTCGGTCCCGAGAGGTTACCTTCTGGGCTTATTGGGTATTCCGCACCTTTGGTGCGGAGCGGGTGCGAATCCCTCCCTCTCCGCCATAGATGTACGCGAGGGACTCGATTGGGATTCGGTCCCGAGAGGTTACCTTCTGGGCTTATTGGGTATTCCGCACCTTTGGTGCGGAGCGGGTGCGAATCCCTCCCTCTTCGCGAGAAAATTTCCCGCTAGGGAAATTTGGATGAATGGTAAATCGTAAATGGTAAATGGTTCGAAAGAGAACCGGGTGCGGGGATCCACAGGGGTGAGCGAAACGATGAAGGCGCCTTTCCGCCTGGACGACCCGACGATTCAGGGCCTGAAGAAGCTCAAGCCCGATCAAAGGCTCAGAATGGGGTTTGAAATGACGGATATGGCGGTCGAAATCTTGATCGCGGGCATCAAGGCTCGTGAGCCTCAAATCGGCTCGAGGGAACTGCGTGATGAGATGGGGCGCTGCCTATGGGACGTGCCGGCAAGGGTTTCGGGGCCATCTTTCAGGGCGTCGTAAAGGCCCTGCGACGTCACCGGATTTCCTACATGGTGGCGGGGGGATTGGCCGCCAATTACCACGGGATGCCTCGGCCTCGCTTCGAGATCGACTTGGTGGTGAAGCTCGACGGAAATGGATTGGAACCACTGCTTCAGATGACGAGAAAGCTGGGTTTTGCCCTCGACCGCAATGAGGCGGAGCAGACCTTCCGGCTGGGGGACCACCTGGTGGTGACCAGCCCATCGCATCCCTTTCGAATGGGTTTGTGGTGGGTGCGAACCGCCTATGATCAGGTGGCCTTGGCGAGGCGCAGGAAGGCCCGCGTGCAGGGCGAAACGGCCTGGTTCTGCTCCCCGGAGGACACGGTCCTGTCGCTGCTGGGCGCGGGCCGGGATCGGGACGTGGATGCGGCCGGCGGCATCATGGGCGTGCAGAAGGGTCGGCTCGATTGGGGTTATCTGCGCCACTGGGCGCGGCCGCTGAGCGTGGACGATCGGCTGGAGCGGTTGAGAAGGGAACTCTTTATATAAGAATATGCCGAAAGGAAGGCCGGGCCCTGTGCGACGGGTGCCTGTGAATCCCGCCAGGTCCGGAAGGAAGCAACGGTAAGCGGTGTCGCCCGGGTGCCGCAGGTCGCCTGGTCTTCCCCTTTTTGAGACAAATCCGTAATGGGCGTTTGTGCTTTGCGGCGGGCGAACCAAGGGCGGGGCGATCAGAAGGATTGAGCGCCTTACTCCGCGACGCCATCACCCGCCACACGCCACCATGAGGGAGTCATGGCCTACCAGGTTCTCGCCAGAAAATGGCGGCCGCAACTTTTTGATTCGGTGATTGGACAGCTGCATGTGGCGCGCGCGCTTCAGAACGCGGTCAGCGGTCAGCGGGTGGCCCATGCCTATCTGTTTTCGGGCCCGCGCGGCGTGGGAAAAACCACGATGGCCCGCATTCTGGCGAAGGCATTGAATTGCGCTCAGGGCCCGACACCGACTCCGTGCAACGCCTGTCCGACCTGCCGTGAAATCGCCGACGGCTCCTCCGTGGACGTCCTGGAAATCGACGGCGCCTCCAACACCAGCGTAGACGATGTTCGGGAGCTGCGCGAGGCGGTCAAGTACATGCCCCTTCAGGGAAAGCACAAGATCTTCATCATCGATGAGGTTCACATGCTTTCCAACTCGGCGTTCAACGCGCTGCTCAAAACCCTGGAGGAACCACCTCCCCATATGGTTTTCATCTTCGCCACAACGGAGCCGCAGAAAATCCCGCTTACCATCCGCTCGCGCTGCCAGCACTATCAATTCAAACGAATTTCGAGGAAGGATATTATCCGGCAGATACGTGGAATCGTCGCGGAGGAGAAGATTCAGATCGGCGAGCGGGAGATGTTCCTGCTGGCGAAGGGGGCGGACGGCAGCATGCGGGACGCGCTGGGGCTGTTGGATCAGGCGCTCTCTTACGGGGGCAATGAGATCAGACATGATGACCTGCTGGCCATCATGGGCGTGGCCGACCGGAATCAGGTCTTGGAAATGGTCCGCGCCATTCAGAAAAAGGACGCCGGCGAGGCCATCCTCCGGGTGCAGGAGCTGGTGGAGCAGGGGCATGATCTGAAGCAGTTCTGTCATGAGCTGGTGCAGGTGATCCGTGACCTCACCATGTTCAAGATCGCCGCGGCGCCCGAAGGGCTCGTCGAGTGTCCTCCGGAGGATTTCCCCGAGCTGAAGACCTTGGCCGAAGGCTTTTCTCCCGAGGAGCTTCAATGGTATTTTAAAATGTTTTCAAAGACTTACGATGAAATCAAGAATTTTTTCTACCCCCCCTTTCTTCTGGAAATGACGGCGGTGCGGGCCTGCCGGGTCAGTCTTTCCCGACCGATCGATCGCATCCTTGATCAGATCGCGCGGTTGGAGGATCGGGTCGGTGGGGCGGCCGGGAAGGCGCCCACCGCCGGGGCGGAAGGGCCTCCCAAGCCGCGTCTCAAGCGGCCTCCGCCTGTCCCCGCGGCTGACGGCCCGGAAAAAGATCTCGGAGTGAAGCCCCCCGGTTCCGACGGAGGGGATCGGGCGGTCAAGTCCGAGCCGGGGGAGGCGTCTCGGCCGCCGGCTGCCGGGACCCCGGATCATTCGGACCCGTGGAAAAGGATTATACAGGTGGCCAAGCAGAAGCGGCCCTACCTGGCCTCCTATCTGGATCAGGGCGTCCTGACGACCGTTTCGGAGGAGGAGGTGGTCGTCGGCTATCCCCGCAGCGCGTCCTTCTTCGTGGAATTGATCCAAAAGCAGGAAAATATCAGCCTGATCCGCTCTTTGATCGAGGAATGCTTCGGCAGAAAATTAAGGTTCCGAGTCGTACTGCATGGAGAAGGCGAGCTGGCGGCGCAGCCGAGCAAAGACCTGCACCCCACCGTCAAGGAGGCCCTGAAGATTTTTGGCGGCGACCTTGTCGATCCGGGCTCGCCCAAGTAGGGATGAACGGGCCGGGATGTGGCCCGAGAAGATTGGAGAAAGACCATTGATGGAGGGAATGTCAAAGAAAATGTTCGGAGATATGATGCGGCAGGCCCAGGCCTTCCAGGAAAAATTGATGCGGATTCAGGAGGAGGCCAAGAACAAGACGGTGGAGGCCTCTTCGGGTGGAGGGATGGTCACGGCCGTGGTCAACGGCCGCCAGGAGGTCCTTTCCATCAAGATCGATCCCGAGGTGATCAAATCCGGCGACGCGGAGATGCTGCAGGATCTCGTCGTAGCGGCCGTCAATGAAGCCCTCAAGAAGGCCCAGGCCATGATGGCCGAGGAGATGAAGGGCGTGACGGGAGGCCTGCAGATCCCCGGATTGTCCGGGCTCTTCGGCGGGTGATGCCGTCGGCAGGCGTGATGAGACCGCTCGGAGGGATCCGTCATGCCTGGGGCGGGATGAGAGGTGGGTTCCGTGCAGTATGACGGGGTGTTTTCAAGGCTGATCGACGAGCTCAGAAAGCTTCCGGGGATCGGTCAGAAGACGGCCCAGCGGCTGGCCTTTTATATTCTGAAGCTGTCGGCCCAGGAGGCCAAGGCGCTTTCCGGCGCGATCCTGGACGTCAAGGAGCGCCTCCGGCTGTGCCGCCTGTGCCAGAATGTATCGGAAGAAGATCTGTGCCGGATCTGTCGTAATCCTTCACGGGATCAAACTAGGCTCCTGATAGTAAAGGAGCCTAGCACCCTTTACGCGATCGAACGAACCGGCGAGTACAAGGGGCTTTATCATGTCCTGCTGGGATCGCTGTCCGGGGTCGATGGCCTTTCGGCCTCCCTTTCCGGCGTCGTGCCGGGTGAGGTCCGCTCCCAGGAATTGCTGGATCGGCTCAAAAACCCCGAAAACCCCTTGCCGGAAGAGATCATTCTGGCGATGGATCCCACGATGGAAGGAGAGGCGGTCGCCCTGTATCTGACCAAGCTCATTAAGCCCTTGAAAATAAAGGTAACCCGGATAGCTTGTGGGATTCCGGTAGGGGTCGACCTGGAATATGCCGACGAGGTGACCCTCATCAAATCGCTGGAAGGAAGGCGTGAATATTGAGCCCCGAAAGGCCGCGGGGGATTGCATCTTGGGCCGAATTATGAGATAATTATTGGGCCTCAAATTGGTCACACCGGTGATGGGGGCCCAGGGGATCTGTTTTTCGGAGCCTTGGGCCGTTCTTTTCCCTTGATTTCTCGGGTTAATTTTAAAAGTCATTGACAACGGTTTTAGTCACAGGCTATAATTAATAAATATAGTCAGTATATGGGTTTTTTCACCATTTTCGGAGATTGAGAGGTCCTAGGAGTATGATGAATTTGAACGAGGGCGAGGATTATCGGGTTCTGTCGGGTCCGGAGGCCTTTCTTCCCCCGGCGGCGGCCTGTATGGGGGTGACGCTGCCCAATCCCGGGCAGGGCCTGATCGAGGGCACCATCGTAACGGAAGAAGAGGCCATGGAGCACGCCGCGAGGAAGTTCCTGGAGGCCAAGATTCCCATCATCTATCCCGGCCCGCTCGTGCTGTGGAACTGGAACGAGAAGGCGGCCCAGAAGGCCAAGGCCATCAAGATCCTGGCCGATACGATTCCCGCCCGCATTATTCCGATGCCGGACTACAGGCCCAAGTACCCGAAGATCAATCCCGAGGTGGAGATCAACCCGAATCACCCCAACCTGACGATCTGGCACAACAAGAACGATGTCTGCATGTTCGTCGGCGTTCACTGCCATCAAGCCAATCTGTCCCTGAAGATCATACGGGGAGGGACCAGCTGCTACACCATGGCGATGTGCGCCCAGGCCGGGCATGAGGACGCCATGCTCTCCTTCCGGGACGCCAGCGCCGAGAAGATTCTCAGGCTGGCCGAGTGGGTGAGCAAGATTCGAACCGGCTGGTGGGGCCGCGAGCCCGTCGCGGCCAGCGCGGGCGGAATCAAGCATTCATAAAAGGGCGCTCACAAAATCTTTACAGTTGTCTGAACCGTCAAGGAGGTCCCATGGAGGCCAAATCAGTCATCGGGCAGCTCAATAAAAAAGGGCAAAAGTATACCGACCCGCGCGAGCTATTCTTCGAGGCTCCCCGCGAGGCCAGCTTCATGACCGGCAGCGAGGTGATCAAGGAGGCCATCCGGCGGGCCAGCGTTGACCTGATGGTGGCCTATCCCATCACCCCTCAGAGCGAGGCGGCGGCCCTGATCGGTGAGCTCTTCGCCGAGGGATACGTGGGGGACTACATGCGCGGCGAGAGCGAGTTCGCCGTGATGTCGCAATGCGCCGGGGGTGCCTTCGGCGGGGCGAGGGTCTTTACCACGACAGCCGGCCCGGGGACGATGAGGGCCTTCGAGAACTTTCCGATGTGGGTGGGTTCGCGGCTTCCGATCCAGATGATCGTCACCTGCCGTGGGATCAACTCCCCGCTCAGCATTCAGCCCGACACGCTGGAGATCTATTTCCTCCTGGGCACGGGCATGCTGGTCTGGCACGCCGAATCGGCGCAGGACTTCTATGACTGGATCCTGAAGGGTTATATCGTGGCGGAGCAGCCGGACGTGCATCTTCCGATCGCGATCTGCTGCGACGGGTTTTTTGTCACGCATACCAAGGACACCGTGGAAATTACGCCGCCGGATCTCTGCCTGCCGCCTTACGATCCCTACCGCTCCCCCGTCGTCTGCATGGACATGGAGGTGCCTCCCGTTCGCATGATGCGGGATCCCTTCGTGATGAAATCCAATTACATCAGCTATGCCACGCATGCCTCCTGGCAGCAGGAGACCCGCGCGGCCTGTGAGAGATCCCGCAAGCACACCGTGGAGATGATCGGCGACCTGATCGAGACGGAGAACGTGGACGCCGACATCCTGCTGGTGGCTTCGGGCACAGCGGTGGCCCAGAGCCGCGAGGCGATCCGCCTCCTGGCGGACGAGGGTATCCGGGCGGGCTTGATCAAGATCAAGACACTGCGGCCCTTCCCGTATCATGAGATCCGGGAGGCCACCAAGAATACGAAGCACATCATCGTGCCGGAGTTCAATATCATCGGCTGGCTGGCCCAGGAAATCCGGGCCTGCATCCCGAACAATGAAAGGGTGTTTGCGGGACCCCACGTGGCCGGAGGGATGACGATGCCCCCCGAGGTCATCGTGGAGACGATCCAGCGCAGGCTTGGGAAGCTCAAGGGCAGCGTCCTGGCCGGCCGCGGAACCTGACGGCCATCGGGATCTGGATGGCGGTGTTGATGGGTAAAAATCTTACAAGCGGTGAGGAGAGGTCAGGATCAATGATGAGTTTTATGATGTGATGCCTCCGGAGTACCGCGACCTGGTGGAGCAGTCCACCTACGGAAAAGAGGGTCGTGGCTGGAAGGATATCGGCTCCTCGAAGGAATTGATCGAGGACCACTCCCTCTGCGCCGGCTGTCCGGAATCGATCGCGTTTCGGTACATCCTGGCCTCTCTGCCCAAGCCGGAAGACACCGTGATGGTCGGCTCGACGGGCTGCACCAGCCTGGTCTTCCCCATGGTGGCCGTCCACAACATCCACTCCCTGTTCGGGAATCAGAACGCCATCGCGACCGGTTTGAAGCGGGCGTTGATGGTGCGCTTCCCCAATCAGGTGAAGGATGTGGTGGTATTGGCGGGAGACGGCGCGACGGTGGATATCGGTCTGGACATGACGCTGCAGGCCTGGTTCCGGGGCGAGAAGTTCACCACCATCTGCTTCGACAACGAGTTGTACGCCAATACCGGCGGACAGGAGTCGGGCCTGATGCAGAAAGGCTTCGTGGCCAAGATGGCCCCCGTGGGCAAGAAGTTCGATAAGGTGAACCTGCCGCAGATCGCCTGGGATTCCGGATGTCACTACGTCGCCTGCCTGACGGTAAGCAAGCCCGGGCTGGTGGAGCGCGTGCTCAAGAACGCCGTGCACATCGCGAGGGAGATCGGGCCCACCTACATCCAGCTGTATACGCCCTGCATCCTGGAGATCGGCAAGAACAGCATGGAAGGCCTTCAGGAAATGAGGGACTCGGAGGGCAAGGAGGGCCGCTTCGCGTTCAAAGAATATATTACGGACGAAGCAAAGCAGTATCTGGCCAGCCTGAGCGGCCAGAAGCCGCAGCCGCAGATCACGAGCAAGTAAGACATCTGGGGAAAAAATTCGGAAAGGGAGGTCTTGGGACCGATGAAAAAGCGGATCAACATACGCATGTCCGGCCTGGGCGGGCAGGGTGTGGTCACCTCGGCTCACGTATTGGCCATGGCCGCCAACCGGGATGGAAAGTTTGCCATTTCCAACCCCTTCTTTGGCGCCGAGAAACGAATGGCGCCGGCCGAGTCCTATGTCAGAATCGGTCCCGAGCGGATCTACGATCGGGGGGAGCTCGTCTACCCCGAGGTGATCATGGTCTTCCATCCGCAGGTCATCACGCTGTCCAAGAGCTACACCATGCCGTTTTATTCCGGCGTGAAGAGAAACGGCCTGGTGATCATCAATTCCAATTCGGAACTTCTGACCGATGAGGATAAGGAATATTTGGCCGAATTGAACGTTGGGGTATACACCTTCGACGCGACCACGTTTGCCCTGGAAATCGCAGGGACCGAGCTTTCGACCAATATGGCGATGATCGGCGCTGTGACCGCCATCACCAAGGTGGTCAGCATGGAGGCCCTGGACGGCGCGATCCAGGAGCGGTTCGGAAAGAAATTCGTGGCCTCCGGCGGTACCGCCACCCTTGATGAGGCCATCAAGAAAAAGTTCGCCAAGAAGGAGCAGTTGCTCCAGAAGAACATGGCCACCATCCGCAAGAGCTGGGAGACGGCAGCGGTCTGGGCGGCCGACCAGAAGGTGGCGATCGCGACGGCGTCGTAACCCCAAAATCCGAGATTAACGAGCGAGGAGAGGACAATCCTGAATGTATAATGTGGCCTTTGTAGAAGACGACAAGTGCGTGGCTCAGAAAGGATGCCGCCTCTGCATCATGTATTGCCCTGAGGCGGACTGTATTCGGCTGGACACCCGGAAGATGAAGGCCTACGTGGTCATCGATAAATGCAAGGGGTGCGAGCTGTGCGTGGTGGTCTGCGACGGCGCGAAACACCATGCCATCACGATGTCACCGGTCGACGGGAAGACCGGCCAGATCATTCGGGGCAAGGACAAGGCGGAGTCCGCGGGGCTTGGACAAGCCTATCAGGGATGATGGAACGATTGCTTTTCAGAAAACCCTATGGCCAGAAGGCCGTGGGGTTTTTTATTGAAGTAGACCGGAGGCGGAATTAAGATGAGCGCATCTTCGACCGATCAGAAGGACAAGATATGGAATCTCCTGGCCAAGGAGCCGCACCGCGTATACGACGCGGAAGGGTTGGTCAGCAGCATTAATCCCGCTGCCGCGAGGGATCCGCAAAAGAAGGAGCAACTGATCAAGGACATCAACGCCGACCTCTCCGCACTGGCCCAGGAGGGGAAGATCAGCGCGGTTGACGGCGGGTCTTTCAAAGCGCGCCTGTATTTGAATGAAAACCGGCATATTGAGCACGCCTTCATTGGAGGAATGGGCAACACGCGCTACAAGCTTAATTCCCCCATCTTCAGGGCTAACATCGGTGTGATCTCAATGTTTTTCATCCGCCACAAAGCAAAGCAGAGCTGGATGGTCCTGGTCCGGGATTCGACCGGGGGGACGGCCTACTGCTTGACCCAATGGCTGAAGGACGGCTCCTACCGGGTCGGGTGCAACCCCGAAGGGGTCGGCGAGAAGGATTACCTCTGGATTCCGGGCCGCTACATCGAGCCGCAACATCTCAACCTGGTCCTCAAGGGGGATGAGGTGATGGTAGAGGACTGCAAGACCCTGACGGGAAGCCGGATCGATCTCCTGACGAAGGAAGGTCTGGAGGCCTATGAGAAGGCGGTGGCCGAGTACAGGAAGGGCATCGATCCCAAGCGCCAGTGGGATCCGGTCGGCCGAGGAAGATATATCATGGATCAGCTGTTGAAGCACAAGCGAAATTTCGAGGCCACCTTTTTCAGCGCCGCGGTGGATTCCCACCTTCTGGATACTCCGGCGAACTAAGGCCCGCTCTGCCCGGTACGGCTCCCAATGCCCAAGGCCCGTTTTTTTCGGGTACGGGAAATGACGGAAAGCCTATTGTGAAGGAAGAAATCGGACAATCCATCTACCAGGCGCGCCTCGCGATGGAGCGGCTCATCCTGACGTTTGAAGCGCAGATCGCCGCGCGAGAGGCCGCAGGGGCGCCGCCGGAGGAGTTGGACCAGCTGACCAAAGGGATGCATGCGGTCCGGGACAGCGCCGGCATTTATATGAGCTGGGCCAAGCATTTCTCCAAGCAGCTGGACGTCGAAGATCCGGATCTCGAGCAGGACATGCAGGAATTTCTGGATGAGGGGGGCGGGTCGGGTCAAAACCCGCTCTTTGGTCCGTGAGGCCCGAAAACGCGAGGGGATGCACGATCTGATGCAGGATCATGATTTGAAGAAGTCTCTCTGGGACGTCGCACAGGCCTTTGATCGCGTCAACAGGGCTTTTGAGGGCCATCTTCGCGAGCTGAAAGAGGGGGGGGGCGATCCCGCCAGGGTCCGGCACGCGACCGAGGCGGTTCGGGCAATGCGCGACAGCGGCTCCATGTACCTTGCCTGGGCTTACCACTACGCGGGGATCCCCCTTTCGGAAAAAGCCGCGGACCCATAAACCTCGATCCGTTTCAGCCGATCACTGCCGAAAAATCCTTCGAAATCATGCCGAAACCCGTTCTTGGCTTTCTTGCAAGAACGGGGTTTTTGTGCTATCCTTTCCTTTGAAAATTCGCCAGCCGATCCAAATTTTGTCCCCAAAACCGGTAGAATAGGACGAGAGATGGCAGACGCCGGGATGGTCATGTATGAGGAGGAGTTCAAGCCGATCGATGCTGAACTCTCCAAGCTTCATCAGCAGGCCAACGCGAAAGTTACTTTCCTGGTAGACAAAAACGGTCAGCTCATCGCCAGCGTCGGAGAGACTCAGAACCTCGATACGACCTCCCTGGCCTCGCTGACGGCCGGGAATATCGCCGCAACGGGCGGGATGGCACGGCTCCTGGGTGAAAGGGAGTTCTCCATCCTCTTTCATGAGGGCGAGCGGGACAATATCCATATTTCCATGATCGGGCAGAGGGTCATTCTGGTCGTGGTTTTCG
>CAYGBP010000083.1:0-1374 GCA_964348105.1 uncultured Nitrospirota bacterium | reverse complement strand
GCTCCGGGTGAAGAAGAGCGTTGAAATCTTCACCCAGATCTTCGACCGGATCATCAAGAAGATCGAAAAGGAAAGCGGGAAGAAGGTCGAGTCCAAGTCGCCCTTTGCCGAAATTACCGAGGAAGATATCGAAAAACTTTTCGGCTGATGGTTTTCGCGGGCTGAACCATCGGCTTGCCGAGGGAGAATAAAAGCAGCGTTCCCATGTCATTCATCAACTATTCCGCCAGGGAAATCAACTGCAAGATCGTCTATTACGGGCCCGGACTCTGCGGAAAAACCACCAACCTTCTTTATATTTACAAAAAAACTGCACCGGACAGCAAGGGCAAGATGATTTCGTTGGCGACCGAAACGGAGCGCACCCTCTTCTTCGACTTCCTCCCGCTCGCGCTGGGTAACATCAGGGGCTTCAAGGTCCGCTTCCATCTGTATACGGTTCCCGGCCAGGTCTTTTATGACGCCAGTCGAAAGCTCATTCTGAAGGGCGTCGACGGCGTTGTCTTCGTGGGGGATTCTCAGGTGGAGCGAATGGAGGCCAACGTCGAAAGTGTCGAGAATTTAAGGAAAAATCTGAGCGAGCAGGGCTTCAATCTCGATACCGTCCCATATACCATCCAATACAACAAGCGGGACCTCGGCAATGTCATCCCCCTGGAGGAGATGAACAAGGCCCTCAACCCGCGGGGTGTCCCGTATTTCGAGGGCGTGGCCACCCAGGGCAAGGGAGTCTTCGAGACCCTCAAGGAAATCGCCAAGCAGGTCATCCTCGAGCTCAAGAAAAACGCCTGAAGTACGAACCCGCCAACAGCACAGACTCGCATCAAGCAGTTCGTTCCTTCCTTGATTTCCATTGAAAAACACCTACATACTTTATATAATGTTTTGAATTGCTCATTCCCCGGTAGCTCAGCCTGCCCGACGGCAGGCGGGTCGGCAGAGCGCCTGCCTGCCGGCAGGCAGGGGCGGCGTCACAAGAATACTGACCAGCCATGTGGTATGTCTATGTATTAAGGAGCCTACGGGATAAGGGCTTTTATATTGGGATGAGTCGAGATCCAGTGAATCGGCTCAAACAACATAATAGAGGGAAAACGATTTCTACAGGGCGTCGTCGTCCATTTGAGCTCATTTACAAGGAGTATTGTGGTACGCGTTATCGGCACGACGACGCGAGAAGGAAATAAAATCTGGCAAGGGAAGAGAAGGACTTAAATTTACAAATTGCCGCTAATACGCTTCGCAATCCATCTACTAGATAACAGCGGCCTCTGGTCCTGAATCGTTATCCTTCAGTTTAGGCAAATTCCCCGGTAGCTCAGCCTGCCCGACGGCAGGCGGGTCGGCAGAGCGCCTGCCGGCCGGCAGGCAGGG
>CAYGBP010000082.1:7241-11730 GCA_964348105.1 uncultured Nitrospirota bacterium | reverse complement strand
CCAAAAAATACTTGATCGCGCACAACCAGGAAAGGGACGACGAATATCATCAGCAATACCATTACAAGTTCCCGTTTCCACTCGTAGGCAAGAAGGAATAGGCCGCGAATGAGCTCCTTCTTTTTCTATTATTTCGCGGCGGTCGTTATTGCTGCTTCCTTCCTGACGGTCACACTCAGAAACCCGGTGCATTGCGGGCTGGCGCTGCTGGCCGTGCTGCTGCACATGGCCGGGTTTTTCGTCCTGCTCAATGCCGAGTTCCTTGCCGCGGTGCAGGTGATCGTCTACGCCGGCGCCATCCTGGTGCTGTACCTGTTCGTGGTCATGCTCCTGAACATCAAGACCGATGAGCGGTATCTGCATCACCGGTTCGCGGTGGCCGTCCTGCTGATCCTGGGCATCTGCGGCGAGGTCCTCATCATGCTGCTGATGTCTCCCTACGGAGGGCGAACGGGGGAGGCGACGGTCGAAAAGGTCTTGAGCATCGGCCAGACCCATGCCATCGGCATCACGCTGTTTAACGACTACCTGCTCCCGTTCGAGATCATCGCCGTGTTCTTGCTGGGGGCCATTATCGGCGCCATTGTCCTGACCAAGACCACCGTTCCCATGAAAAAGGAATAGCCAGAAATGTCCGAAGCCATGATCCCTCTGTCGCACTATATCGTGGTCAGCGTCATCATGTTTACGATCGGCCTGGCGGGCGTGCTGATCCGGCGCAACTTCATCATCATCCTGATGGCGCTCGAGCTGATGCTCAACGCGGCCAACATCAACCTCGCGGCCTTTTCGTATTACCTGGATTCGCTGACCGGCCAGATCGTGGCGCTGTTCATCATCGCCATCGCGGCAGGGGAGGCCGCGGTCGGACTGGCCATCATTATCGTGGTGTTCCGTAGCAAGATCGCCACGAACGTCGACCAGATCAATCTGTTGAAGTGGTGATCGAAAGCTAGCCTATGTCCTATGTCGTCCTGATACCCCTGATTCCGCTCATCGCGGCCGTTCTCAACGGTCTGTTCGGCAGCCGGTACTGGAATCACAAGGCGCACCTGCTCGGTGTGGGCTCCGTCGCCGTCTCCTTCGCCATTTCGCTTGTGGTGTTCATCCAGATCCTCGGCGGGCATCCGGCCGAGCAGGTGAAGGTGTTCCGCTGGCTGTTCGGCGGAGGCCTGGATGTGCAGATGGGTTTCCTGATCGATTCCCTCACCGCCATCATGCTGATGGTGGTGACCGGCGTGGGCCTTTTGATCCACATCTACTCCGTCGGGTACATGCACGGGGATCGGGGCTTCGCCCGCTACTTCACCTATCTCAACCTCTTTACCGTCTCGATGCTGCTCCTCGTGATGGGGGACAACTATCTGGTGCTCTTCATCGGGTGGGAGGGGGTCGGCCTCTGCTCCTATCTGCTCATCGCATTCTGGTATGAGCGGACCTCCGCGATCAAGGCCGGGACCAAGGCCTTCGTCGTCAACCGGATCGGCGACGCGGGATTTCTGATCGCCATCTTTCTGATTTTCGTTCAGTTCGGGACGCTGGATTATCCGGATGTCTTCGCGAACGCCTCCGGGATCTCGACCGCGATGGCCACAGCCATTACCCTTTGCCTGTTCATCGGCGCCGTGGGCAAATCGGCCCAGCTTCCCCTCTACACCTGGCTGCCGGACGCCATGGAAGGCCCCACGCCGGTCAGCGCCCTGATCCATGCCGCCACGATGGTGACGGCGGGGGTCTACATGGTGGTCCGAAACCATGTGCTGTACGACATGGCCCCGCTCGCCCTGGGGGTCGTGGCCGTGACCGGCGCGCTGACGGCCATCTTTGCGGCCACCATCGGGCTGGTCCAGCACGACATCAAGCGGGTCCTGGCCTACTCGACCGTCAGCCAGCTCGGGTACATGTTCCTGGCCTGCGGCGTGGGGGCATACGTCGCCGCCATCTTTCACCTGATGACGCATGCGTTCTTCAAGGCCCTCCTGTTCCTTTCGGCCGGCAGCGTCATCCACGCCCTGGGAGGAGAGCAGGACATTCGCAAGATGGGCGGGCTGAGAAAACACATACCGAAGACGGCCATCACCTTTTATATGGGCGCCCTCGCGATCGCGGGGATTCCGCCGCTGGCTGGATTCTGGAGCAAGGACGAGATCCTGGCGATGGCCTTCAAATCCGGACATCTTCTGTTCTGGGTCCTGGGGGTGGCGGGCGCCCTGCTGACGGCTTTCTACATGTTTCGGCTGGTTTATCTGACCTTCTACGGCCAGAGCCGCGTGGATTCCCACGTGGCGGCGCACATCCATGAATCCCCCAACGTCATGGTGATTCCGCTGATTCTTCTGGCCGGACTCTCGTTGGTGGGCGGCCTGGTTCCCGGGTTTCCGCCCGAGTCGGGCTGGATCCACCATTTTCTGGGCAGCACGGTCGGACTGGTCGAAGCGCACCACTTCGGCGCGCTGGACTTTATCCTGATGGGTGTTTCGGTCGCGGTGGGACTGGCTGGATGGGGAATCGCCCGGTGGATCTACGTGATGCGCCCTCCCTCCCTCGCCGAGGGCCTAGCGGCGCGGTGGCGGGGTGTGTATCAGCTGCTGCTGAACAAGTACTGGGTGGATGAAATCTACGACGCCGCCGTGGTCAATCCCACCAAGCGGTTGGGACAGGCCTCGGGGAAATTCGACGACCGGGTGGTCGACGGTGTGGTTCGAGCCGTCGGCGGCATGACGCAGCTGGGGGCCGCCTTGAGCACGGCGATCGAAAAATACGTCATCTACGGCGTGCTGAATCTGACGGCCTATACCAACCACGTGGCCGCGGCGATTCTCAGGCGGCTGCAGACCGGGATGGTGCACCATTACGCCGCAATCATCATCGGCGGCATTTTTCTTCTGGTGCACCTTTTCCTGCTGTTGGGACTGAATAGCGACATTTTATACCGGCTCGCGGGCCGATGAGCCGGTCGTAACGGACAGGAAGGCTATGCTCGAGGAAATTCTGGCATCCGATCAGGCGGGTTACCCGATTCTAAGCCTGCTGACATTTCTCCCGATTGTGACCGCCCTGCTGGTCTGGAGATTGTCGGATGAGGCGTTGATCAGGAGGATCGGGTTGTGGGCCGGCTTCCTCTTTTTCCTGCTTTCCCTGCACCTCTACTTCGGATTCGTCCCCGGGTCGGCCGCCGTTCAGTTCGCCGAGAATATTCCCTGGATCAAGCCGCTCGGCATTCAATACCACCTCGGTGTGGACGGGATCAGCGTCTTCTTCGTCATCCTCACGGCCATGTTGACCTTTCTCATCCTGCTCTATTCGGTTGACGGCGTCGGGCATAAACTTCGGAACTATGTGGTCTGCCTGCTGAGCCTGGAGGGAATTGTCATCGGGATCTTCTCCTCGCTGGATCTGGTATTGTTCTTTTTCTTCTGGGAGATCATGCTGATTCCCAGCTATTTTCTGATCAAGGTGTGGGGCGCGGAGAGAAAGGAATACGCCGCGCTGAAGTTCATGATCTACAACCTGGCCGGAAGCGTCCTGATGTTGATCGGGATCGCCATCCTGTTTCTCAATTACCATGACTACGCCTTCGGACAGGCCTGGCGGGTGACCTATTCGACCGACCTGATTCAACTGCTGACCGTTCCCATCGGGGTCGACAAGCAGATCGCGGTGTTTATTCTGTTCTTTTTCGCCTTTGCCGTGAAGACGCCGATGGTGCCGTTCCATACATGGCTTCCGGACGTCCTCTATTCCGGTCCCGTGGCGGCCAGCGTGGTCCTGGCGGGGATCAAGCTGGGGACCTACGGGTTTCTGCGGTTTTCCCTGCCGTTGGCGCCCGAGGCCGCCTTCATGTTCGTTCCCTGGATGATGGCCTTCGGCCTGATCGCGATCCTTTACGGTGGGGTCATCGCCCTGATGCAGTCGGACTTGAAGCGGATGATGGCCTACTCGAGCGTGGGCCATCTGGGGTTCGTGGTGGTGGGGTTGTTCGCGCTGAACTTTCGCGGGCTTCAGGGCAGCCTGATCCAGATGTTGAACCTCGGGATTACCACGGCGGGCCTGTTCTTCATCATCGGATTTTTGATGAACCGCCGGCTTCCGACCCAGGTGTCCCGCCTGGGGGGGCTGGCGAAACCTTTTCCGGTGCTGGCCTCCGTGGCGCTCATTCTGGCGCTGAGCTCGATCGGTCTGCCCGGCACGAGCGGGTTCGTGGGAGAATTTCTGATCCTGTTGGGCGCGTTTGAGGTGCATTGGTTTTATGCCGCCGTGGCCGTTTTAGGCATTATCATCGGCGCGGCCTACATGCTCTGGATGTACGAGCAGGCCATTTTCGGCAAGACGGACGAGGAGAAGGTCAAAGGGCTCAAGGACTTCAACCTGCGCGAATGGGCGGTCAGCGCCGTTCTGGTCGTACTGGTGTTTTGGATCGGGATCTACCCGGCGCCGTTTCTCAAGGTGGTCAACCCTTCGGTTGACGCGCTGGTTGAGCGTCTGGATG
>CAYGBP010000082.1:5619-7231 GCA_964348105.1 uncultured Nitrospirota bacterium | reverse complement strand
TCCGCCTCAAGTCGTACTGGGGGTGGGGGGTGGCTGGAGCGGGGGGCCTCTTCCTACCTGGTGGTTCAACCTGGGGGGCAGGGCGCCGACCCGAGGTCCGTCGCGATCCGGCTGGGTGATCCCGCGGGGCAGACGGCTTCAATCGAGGGATCTGAACCTCGCGTTGATCCGCCGGCAGAGGAAAAACAGGAGAGGCTAGGGCTGTGATCGATCATATTCTGTTTATTATTCTATTCGCCCCGCTCGTCGGCGCCGTGGTTCTGATTTATATTTCCAACGACCGGCCGCTGTTGGTGCGAAACGTGGCGGCGGGATTTTCCTTCATCTCACTCATCCTCTCTTTTCTGCTCCTGCTTCTTTACGATTATGAGCAGGGGGGATTTCAGTTTCTGGACCAGTTCGAATGGGCCAATCCCCTTGGCATCTCCTTTTTCCTCGGCGTCGACGGGATCGGCGTGGCCATGGTGCTCGCCTCTTCCATCCTGTTGTTCGCCGGGGTGTTCGTCTCCTGGCATGTGAAGGACCGGGCCAAGGAGTTCTACATCTTCCTTCTGACACTGGCCGCGGCGACGATCGGGGTCTACGTCTCTCTGGATCTTTTCTTCCTGTATTTCTTCTATGAAATGTCGGTGCTTCCGATGTACGTTCTGATCGGCATCTGGGGAAGCCACACCAAGGGCTACCTGGAGATGAAGAACCATTCCCTGCGGGACTCGGTTTCCTTCATCTTTAATTTTGCACAGAACAGCAAGGAATACGCCGCAATGAAGCTGACCCTGTTCTTGTCCTTCGGAGCGGTGGTGGCCCTGCTGGGGATCCTTCTGACCTATGCCGCGACCGGCCTGAACACCTTCAACCTCCTGGAGCTGCAGCGGATTGCCCCGCAGGTCGCCGGCTGGCTTCAAAGCGTAATCTGGCTGCTGCTCTTCTTCGGTTTTGCCTCGATCGCCCCGCTGTGGCCCATGCATTCCTGGTCGCCGGTCGGGCACGCCTCGGCGCCCGCCGCCGTCAGCATGCTGCATGCCGGGGTTCTGATGAAGCTGGGCCATTTTTCGATTATCCGGGTGGCCTATTATCTCTTTCCGGAGGCGACGGAGCAGTGGCTTCCGCTGGCGGCGATCCTATGCGTGTTTTCGATTCTGTACGGGGGGTTGGTGGCGTTTTTCCAGCGGGATACCAAATACGTGATCGGTTACTCCAGCTCCAGCCACATGGGCTATGTCTTCCTGGGGATGGCCGCCCTGAACATGATCAGCCTGACGGGGGCCGTCCTTTACATGTTCGCGCACGCGTTGGCCACCGGGATGCTGTTCGCCCTGGCGGGCTGGGTTTATGACCAGACCCATACACGGGATATTCCCTCGCTGGGCGGTCTGGCGCAGAAGATGCCCTTCATGGCCGGGGCCTTCGTGGTGGCGCTGGCGGCCTCGGTCGGTCTCCCGCTGACGGTGAACTTTATCGCCGAGTTGACGTTGACGATGGAGTAGAAAGAGCTGGTATCGAGCTGCCACACCCCGAGACCCGGCACATCGGGGAGCACGAAGAGGAGATTCATGACCCGGCGGCAGTGTGGCCTGATTCCCATCTCCGGGTCTCCCACCAACTCGGGGCA
>CAYGBP010000082.1:0-5609 GCA_964348105.1 uncultured Nitrospirota bacterium | reverse complement strand
GGTCTCCCGCTGACGGTGAACTGTATCGCCGAGTTGATGATCGTGGTGGGGAGCTGGCAGGCCTACCCGTTTCAGACGGTGGTGGCCGTCCTGGGCATCGCCCTGACCATGGCCTATCTGATGATGATGTTCCGCGGGCTCTTTTTCGGCGAGCTCAAGCCCGAATACGCGCACGCCCGGGACGGCAGTCCGGTGATCGACCGGCTGCCCCTGGTCTTGATGATGGTCATCAGCATCTTCTTCGGGCTTTTCCCGGGTCACTTCATCAAGGTGATCGAGGGGGGCGTGGGCCCGATCCTGGCCAGGATCCAGGAGGCGGCACCCACCGTCGTTCATATCGGGGGGATGTTCTAGATGGAATTTACGCTGAGCATGACATGGAGCGAGTTCTTGCTCATCCTCCCCGAGTCCCTGATGACGATCCTGATCTGCGTCATCCTTTTTCTGGACTTTCTATTTCCGAAGCTTTCCAAGAACAGCCTGGCCTATATCGGCGTGGCCGGCATGGTGGGCATCATGGCGCTGCTGGCCTGGCTGTACGCCACAGACCACGTCGGGACGTTATTCAAGGGGATGTTCGCCCTGGACACCTTCGCGATCTTCTTCAAACAGTTCGTCCTGGTCACCACCATCCTGGTGGTTCTCTCGTCGCTCGACTATATCTATAAGGTGCGATGGTTCAAAGGGGAGTACTATTTCCTGGTGCTTTTCACGGCGCTGGGCATGATGCTGATGGCTTCGGCCAACGACCTGCTCAGCATGTTCATCACCATTGAGTTCTCGGCCTTCGGCTTCTACATCCTGGTGGCCTATCACCGTGAGGAAAGCCTGATGTCCAGCGAGGCGGGTCTCAAGCTCTTCATTCTCAGCGTGTTTACCGCCGCCATCATGGCCTTCGGCATCAGTCTGATCTACGGCGAAACCGGCACCATCTTTTTCCAGGAGATCGCCGATTTCCGGCCCTCCCTTACCCCCGCGATCCTGATCGGTTTTTTATTCATCTTGATCGGGCTGGGATTCAAGATCGGGGCCGTCCCGTTCCATACCTGGATCCCGGATATCTACCAGGGCTCGCCCACGCCCGTGACCTCTTTTCTCTCGATCGCTCCGAAAGCCGCCGCACTTGCCATCGTGTTGCGGTTCTTCTTTTACGCCTTCGGCGATTTCAAGGAGGACTGGGTCTGGCTCATCGTGGCCTTGTCGGTCTTATCCATGACCTACGGCAATATCGTGGCCATCGCGCAGAAGGATATCAAGCGGCTGCTGGCCTATTCCGGGATCAGGGCGAATCGCTCCGTGAGCCGGTCCAGGGTGTCGCCGATGATCTCGATCAGCGCGCGCCGCTTGAGCGGCCTCTGGTGGGGGCCTTCGCCGTCGTGATCGCATTTTCAAACCGGACGGGAAGCGATCTGATCGAGGACTACAGCGGGTTGAATCGCCGTTCCCCTTTTCTCGCGTTGGCCTTGTTCATCTTCCTGTTGTCTCTGGCGGGCGTTCCGCCGCTGGCCGGATTTCTGGGCAAGATTTATGTCTTCGCGGCCGCGGTCAAGGAGGACCTGATCTTTCTTCTGATCGTCGGATTGGTGAACATCGTGATCGCGATGTACTACTACCTCGTGGTGGTCAAGAAGCTGTATATCTCCGAGCCCTCAGACCCGGCCCCGATCACGGTTCCCTGGGCGCTCAAGGCCGTGATCTATGTCAGCCTGGCGGGCGTTCTCGCGCTCGGGATCTATCCCAAGCCGTTCATGGAAATCACCGTGGCTTCCACCGAGATTTTCTCTCACCTGATCGAAACCGCAATGGTAAAATGATTTCATGGGGCAGCGAGGGGGAAAGGCAGCCGATCCGTTCATCCCCGTGCATTCACCTGAAACTTTGGCCCGGGAGCGAGCCAAGGCACGGGAGCTCCGCGCCAGCCAATGGTGGAAAAGAAAAAGATCGCAGGGGATTTGTCACTACTGCCGGAGAAGGTTCAGGCCGGCCGAGCTGACCATGGATCACATCATCCCCCTGGTTCGGGGCGGGCGCAGCACCAAGGGCAATGTGGTACCCTGTTGCAAGGACTGCAACAACAGGAAAAAACACCGCCTGCCGATGGAATGGGAGGGCGGGCTTACTTGACCATTAATTGGCCGCCGACATGACCCTTGTGAAGGTGGCAGTAGTAGCGGAAGACTCCCGTTTTCGTCGGTTTGACCGTGACCTGCTTGGTTTGACCGCCCGGAACCACAACCTGCACATCGAGTTCATCGATCCTAAAGCCATGGTCTTTTCCAGAGAGATTTCGCAGATTGATCGTCATTTCCTTTTTCTTCTGGACGATGATGGTGGACGGAAGCCAGATGTTTCCGCCCTCCCCGACCACTGCGCTGATGAGGGTGTATTCGTCGGCTGAGTGTGCAGCCGCCGGCCAGAGGCTGGCCAGAAAGATCCCGAGCATGAAGGCCAAGATCAGAATTTTCCGAGGCATATCCGTCTCCTTTCCGTTTTTGAATCCTGAATTGTTTAACACGGATCGCAATCCCCTGTCAATGCCGTCCGTTCGGTGCCCGATCCGTGCGACAATCCCGGCCGGCGACCGATCCGGAGGGGCGACCTCCTGGATTGCGCAAATCCATCAGGATGGCCTGACGATCTGATCGGCCCGATGACAGACCGTGCCTATGGCTCGTAAGAAGCGCAGGATGAGCTGGACCCGCCTGATTCTGATCACTTATTGCGCCCTGTTCCTTTCGATCCTCCTGTATGTTCCATGGAAGGTGGAGGTGAAGAGCTCGATCCTGACGGTCAAACGGACAAGCGGCTATGCATTTCTTTGGAATCCTCCCCATCGCCTGGCAAGAATCGATAAAGAAAAGATTTTGCTCGAGCTGGTGATCGTCACGGCCCTCCTGTCGGCGGCCCTGGTGGCGGTTCGCCGCATGAAGTTGTCCTGAGGGTGGCGGTGCTTGCAGGTTCGGTTCCGGCTTTGGCCCGGGCAGGGATCGATCGTCGAAACAACCTTTCGGCAACGGGTCATCGCGGAAATGAAGTCTCTGGACCCATCCTATGCGGACTTGGATGGTGACCGTTACCTACAGGGTCGCTTGAGGGCGCCGGCGCCAAGGCCGCGGCGGTCGTTTCCTGGATGCCGATCTGATCGGAGGAATTTGATGAGCTGGTTGTATCTGATGATGGCAATTGCTTTGGAGGTGGGCGGGACGACCTGCATGAAACTCTCGCTTGGCTTTACAAAATGGGTCCCGTCCATTATGGTATTCATCCTGTACGGGTTGAGCCTGGGGGCGCTGACGCTGGCCCTCAAGTCGATCGATGTGGGGGTCGCCTATGCGATCTGGGCGGGCATTGGAACCGCGCTGATCGCGGCCGTGGGCGTCATCTGGTTCCAAGAGCCGGTGACGGCTTTAAAGCTGGCTTCTCTCCTGTTGATCATCATTGGGGTGGCCGGTCTCAATCTGTCCAATGGAATCGTACTTTACCGATGAGTGGCAAGCCTGACAGAATTCGCTCGTTGCTGCGCGAAGTCAAGAAAGACACGCTCTTCAAGCACCTGACCGCGCTCGTCGGAGAGCGCAATCATCAAACGGCGCCCGACGGACTGATCCGCGCGATGGATTATCTGGAAGGCGGATTTCGCCGTATGGGCCTGGAGGTGGCCCCGCACGCCTTCGAAGTGAAGAGGGAGTCCCATCTGAACGTTATCGCGACGATTTCGGGCAAATCGGATGCGGCCCCTCCCCTGATCCTGGGCGCGCATTATGACACGGTGAAGGGATCCCCGGGGGCGGACGATAATGCCAGTGGCTTGTCGGTTCTCCTCACGGTGGCTGATATCCTGCGCTGGATCGAGCTGGATTCGCCCGTTCAGTTGGCGGCGTTCGGGATGGAGGAGCAGGGCCTGCTCGGGAGCACCGCGTATGTGCAGAAACTGCGTAAGGACGGGCGGGCCATCCGGGGTGCCATCATCTTGGAATGCGTGGGCTACGCGGATCACCGGGAAGGATCGCAGGAGGTCCCTCCCGGCTTGCCCGTGACGGTTCCGACGACGGGGGATTTCCTCGGGGTGATCGCCAATCAGTATTCGACAGGGTTCAAGGAGGGCGTCGAGAAGGCCATGAAACGTTATGTGCCGGGGCTCCCGACCGTGGGCCTGGTGGTCCCCGGGACCGGAGAGGCCCTGCCCGATGTGCGCCGCAGCGATCACGCGCCTTTCTGGGATATGGGCCTGCCGGCCTTGATGCTGACCGACACGGCCAATTTCAGAAACCCTCATTACCACCAACCGACCGACACCCTCGAAACCCTTGACCTGGAGTTCCTGGTGAATGTGACCCGGGGGGTCCTGGCCGGGCTGGTCCAGCTCAGTTAGTCGGGCGTTTCATCGGATCGGGATCGATGCGGCATCCTTCCTGGATGGATGATGACGCCATTAATCAATCGCACCCTGAGGATCAGAGTCGGCCGCCTGGTGTTGTGGGGCGTGCTCATCTTCCTTCTGGTCGGGGGGACAATCGCCATGATCCGAATGCCGGGCGAAACCCATCGGGGGCCTTTACCGCCCCTGACGCCATCCGAGATCGAGCTGAAAATCCGCCTGGAGCGCCATGTCGGCATGCTGGCGGGGGAGATTGGTGAGCGCAACCTCTGGCGGTATGACTCTCTGAACCGCGCAGCCGACTATATCGACTCCGTTTTTCGGGATGCCGGCTACCGGCCGGAGGTCGATGAGTTCACGGTCCAGGGAAGACAGGTGAAGAATGTGTGGGTTCAGCTTCCGGGGTGGGAGGCGGAGAAGGAAATATTCGTCGTCGGTGCGCATTATGATTCGGTGCTCGGGTCTCCGGGGGCCAACGATAACGCCAGCGGTACGGCGGCCGTGATGGAAATGGCCCGTTTGATGCGGGAAGGCAGGCCGCGGCGAAGCATTCGTTTCGTTGCTTTTGTGAATGAGGAACCGCCGTTTTACCTGACCGAGCAGATGGGCAGCCGGGTGCACGCTGCGTCGGTCCGGCGCCGCGGCGAGCGGGTCATCGGGATGTTCTCGATCGAGACCATCGGATTTTATTCGGATGAGGCGGGAAGCCAGCACTATCCCGCCCCTTTCAGCCTGTTTTATCCCGGGACGGCGAACTTCATCGGTTTCGTCGGAAATCTTTCCTCGCGGGATCTGGTTCATCGGGCGGTGGGATCCTTTCGCAGACATACCCGTTTTCCGTCCGAGGGGGTGAGCGCCCCGGGTTGGTTGACGGGCATCGGCTGGTCGGATCACTGGTCGTTCTGGAAGGAGGGATATTCCGCGATCATGGTCACGGATACGGCCCTCTTCAGGTATGCGCCATACCACACGGCCGAGGACACCCCCGAGCGGTTGGATTACGGGCGCATGGGCCGGGTGGTCTCGGGCCTTGCCCGGGTGGTGGCGGAAATGGCCGAACCCGGGCGCTGAAGGCCGGTGCGGTTCGCCGAGCGGGCGGACCGCCTATCCTGCGGGCGGCGGCTGATACACCTTTTTGTATAACAACTCGGCCAGAAGACGGTAGCCGGCGGTGGTGAGATGAAGTCCGTCATTCGAATACTGTTCCGCCAGCCGGAGGGATTGCGGCTCG
>CAYGBP010000081.1:11752-11992 GCA_964348105.1 uncultured Nitrospirota bacterium | reverse complement strand
AGGTTACGATGATTCTACTTGGAGCTCAAACGCGAATTCCCGTGCTGCTCAGAGGCGTTTTACTCGCCCTGCTGCTCCTCACGGCCCTCCTCGGGCCAGCGGCCGTTCCGGCCCTGGCCCAGGAGGAGGGCGCCATCGATACAGGCGACACCACCTGGATCCTGGTCTCTTCGGCCCTGGTCCTCGCCATGACCGCCCCGGGCCTGGCCCTCTTCTACGGGGGCATGGTCAGGAAGAAAA
>CAYGBP010000081.1:2790-11667 GCA_964348105.1 uncultured Nitrospirota bacterium | reverse complement strand
GGGTACTGTTCGGCTATTCCCTTGCCTTCGGCCCGGACGTGGGCCACGTCATCGGGGGCCTGAGCCACATCGGCCTGAAAGGAACCTTCGGCGAGATGAGCGGCACCATCCCGCTGCAGGCCTTCGTGGTGTTCCAGATGATGTTCGCCGTGATCACGCTGGCCCTGATCAGCGGGGCCTTCGTGGAACGCATGAAATTCACGGCCTTCCTGCTTTTCGGCCTGCTCTGGACCACCCTGATCTATGACCCCCTCGCCCACTGGGTATGGGGTAGCGGAGGGTGGCTTTCGGAGCTGGGAGCGCTTGATTTTGCAGGCGGGACCGTGGTACATATTAGTTCTGGGGTTTCTGCCCTGGTTTGCGCCGTGGTCCTGGGTAAACGGGCGGGATATGGCCGGGAAGCCATGCCCCCCCATAATCTGCCGCTCGTGCTGATCGGGGCCTGTCTGCTCTGGTTCGGCTGGTTCGGCTTCAATGCGGGGAGCGCATTGGCGGCCGACGCCGTTGCCACCAGCGCCTTCGTGGCCACGAACACGGCCACGGCAACGGCGGCCCTCTCCTGGATGTTTTCCGAATGGATCCATCGAGGAAAGCCAACCCTCCTGGGCGCGGCCAGCGGTGCGGTCGCGGGCCTGGTCGCCATCACGCCGGCGGCGGGATTTGTCGGTCCAATGGGCTCGATCCTGATCGGGCTCGGCGCCGGCGTCGTCTGCTACCTGGCTGTCCTGTTGAAGAACAGCTTTGGGTATGATGATTCGCTGGATGTCTTTGCAATCCACGGCATTGGCGGGACCTGGGGGGCGATTGCTACCGGTCTTTTCGCCAACCCGGCCATCAGCGGGTCCGCCGGCCTTTTCTTTGGCAATCCGGGACAGGTCGTCAAACAGATCGTGGCCGTCGGCGCCACCTATGCCCTGGCCATCGTCGGGACCTTTATCATCCTGAAGATCGTTGACGTCCTGGTGGGACTGCGGGTCACTCCCGAGGAAGAAACGAGGGGGCTAGATCTGAGCCAGCACAATGAAAACGCATACTCACCCTGATCGGTCGATCATGATTTCGATTGAGGCGATGATGAAGACTCAGACCCACCGGGTTGAAGAACGTAGACAAGGGAGGAAACCCCGATGAAGAAGATCGAAGCCATTATCAAACCCTTTAAGCTGGACGAGGTGAAGGAGGCCCTGGCGGATATCGGGATCCTGGGCATGACCATTACGGAGGTGCGAGGATTCGGCCGCCAGAAGGGACACAAGGAGCAGTATCGCGGGACGGAATATACGATCGAATTTATTCCGAAGATCAAGATCGAGGTGATCGTTCCCGATGCGAAAACCGACAATGCCGTCAAGGCCATCATGAATGCGGCCAGGACCGGGACGATCGGCGACGGAAAGGTCTTTATCAGCAACCTGGAAGATTCCATCCGTATCCGTACGGGTGAGACAGGTGAGAGCGCGCTCTAGCCGGAGGTACGCGCCACTGCGGACAGACTGCGGGTCGGCGCCCGATCAATGACCAGCGGAGCATCCTTCAAAGGCCGTTAAGCCTCGATTCGGTTTGAAAGCAGATGAACAAACGTGGTCAATCAAGAAAGGCCAAACCTTCCCGGCCCGCAGGGCGAGACCGTCGGGCCGGGAAGGTCGGCCAGAGAAAGGAGAAATTTCCCATGACGCCGCGCGAGGTCATTGAGTTTGCGAAAAAAAACAAGGTTGAGGTGGTCGACCTCAAATTTATCGATCTGCCAGGTCTCTGGCAACACTTTTCCATCTCCACCAACGAGCTGACCGAGGACCTGTTCGAGGACGGAATCGGATTCGACGGCTCCAGCATCCGGGGGTTTCAGACCATCAGCGAAAGCGATATGCTGCTCTTTGCGGATCCGTCGACCGTGATGCTCGACCCGTTCACGCAGCATCAGACCCTCAGCCTGATCTGCAACGTCAAGGACCCGGTCTCCGGCAAGGCCTACACGAGGGATCCCCGCTATGTGGCCCAGAAGGCCGAGAAGTACCTGAAAAGCTCCGGAATCGCCGATACCAGCTACTGGGGGCCCGAGCTGGAGTTCTATATCCTGGACAGCATCCGGTTCGATCAGAGCTACAACTACGGCTACTACTATATTGATTCCGAGGAGGGCTTCTGGAATTCGGGAGATGGCAGCAAGCCCAACCTGGGCTACAAGCCCCGATACAAGGAAGGCTATTTCCCGGTGGCCCCCATGGACCATATGCAGGACATCCGATCCGAGATGATGCGAACGCTGGAGAAGGCCGGTATCCAGGTCGAGGTCCATCACCACGAGGTCGGAACGGCCGGGCAAACCGAGATCGACATGCGATTCGACACCCTGACCAAGATGGCCGACAAGGTCCTGACCTATAAGTACATCATCAAGAACGTCGCCCGAAAGCACGGCAAGACGGCCACCACGATGCCCAAGCCGCTGTTTATGGACAACGGCTCGGGGATGCACACCCACCAGAGCCTCTGGAAGAACAACAAGAATCTGTTTTACGACAACAAGGGCTACGCCCTGCTGAGCCAGACCGCCCGGCATTATATCGGCGGCCTGCTCAAGCATGCCCATGCCCTGTGCAGCTTCATCGCCCCGACCACGAATTCGTACCGGCGTCTGGTCCCGGGCTATGAGGCCCCGATCAACCTGGTTTATTCGCAGCGAAATCGCTCGGCCTGTATCCGGATCCCGGTCTACGCGAAGAGCGAGAAGGCGAAGCGACTGGAGTTCAGGAGCCCGGATCCCAGCGCGAATCCCTACTTCGCCTTTTCGGCCATGCTGATGGCGGGCCTGGACGGCATCGAGAATAAGATCGAGCCGCCCGAGCCGATCGATAAGGATCTCTATGAGCTGGAGCCCGAGGAGGCCGCGAAGGTCAAGCTGCTGCCCGGAAGCCTCGATCAGGCCCTGGATGCCCTGGAACAGGATCATCAGTTCCTGCTCAAAGGCGAGGTCTTTACGCCGGACGTAATCGAGACATGGATCGACTACAAGCGTAAGAAGGAAGTGGATGCGATCCGGCTCAGACCGCATCCCTACGAATTCGCCTTGTATTTCGACATCTAGCAATTTCGGGGGCTCCGGATCCCGCTGATGCGCAATCCCCATCCATCCCCATGCCAATCACATGGCGGGATCCGGGGCCCTTTCGATTTCATCGACAGAGGCCCGGACACGAGTATGCGGCGAAGAACCTCAGCACAGATTCGGGATGCAGAACAACGACAACAAGATCCTCGAACTAACAGCCCTCTATGAAATTAGCAAGGCGCTGGCCTCTTCACTCGACCTGAAGGTCACCTCTCACAAAATATTGCAAATCCTGGCCGACATCCTGAGCATGCAGCGCGGGACGCTGACCCTGCTGCATCCTGAGACCGGCGAACTGGCCATCGAGGCCGCCTACGGCCTCTCGGAGGAGCAGCAGGCGCGGGGACGATTCAAGATCGGCGAAGGCGTGACCGGGAAGGTGTTCGAAACCGGGGAGCCGATCATCATCCCGGATATCGGCAAGGAGCCGCTCTTCCTGAACCGGACACGCTCCAGGGGCGACATCCGTCGGCAGAACATCGCCTATATCTCGATCCCCGTCAAGGTCCATGGCGAGACGCTGGGGGTCCTTAGCGTCGACCGGATATTCTCCGAAATGGATTCTTCGCTCGAAGACGATCTGAGGGTACTGACCATCGTGGCCTCGCTCATCGGCCAAGCGGTCAAGCTGGGCCAGATCGTGGCGGATGAAAAGAGAAGTCTCATCGAAAAGAACCTCCGCCTGGAAAGCGAGCTGAAGGCGAAATACCGGCTGGCCAACATCGTCGGGATGAGCAAAAGGATGGGGGACGTGTACGACTCCGTGGAGCGCGTCAGCGGCACCCGGGCCACGGTCCTGCTGAGAGGAGAGTCCGGGACGGGCAAGGAGCTCATCGCCCGCGCCATTCACTATAACAGCCCAAGGGCCGAAGGGCCGTTTATCAAACTCAACTGCGCCGCGCTCCCCGAGACGCTGCTGGAAAGCGAGCTGTTCGGGCATGAAAAGGGCGCCTTCACGGGCGCAACGCAGTCCCGCCAGGGCCGGTTCGAGCTGGCCGACGGGGGAACCCTCTTTTTGGACGAGATCGGCGACATCCCGCTCTCCACGCAGGTCAAGCTCCTGCGGGCCATTCAGGAGACTAAATTTGAACGCGTCGGAGGAGGACGAACCATCGAGGTGGATGTGCGCCTGGTGGCCGCCACGCACCGGGATCTTGAAAAGATGATCCTGTCGGGGGAGTTCCGCGAGGATCTTTACTACCGGCTCAATGTGGTCCCGATCTTTCTGCCCCCGCTGCGTGAACGCAAGGAGGATATCCCGCTTTTGGTGGAGCACTTCCTGTCAAAATTCAATGAGCAGAATCACAAGAGGGTCAGGCTGGAGCCGGCCGTCATGGAGATGTTGATCAAGCATGATTGGCCCGGCAACGTCCGTGAGCTTGAAAACTGCATCGAGCGGATGGTGGTCATGTCGGGCTCCGACCTGATCCGCCCCGAAGATGCCGCCCACATGACCTATTTCCTGTTTACGGGCGTCCAGGAGGAACAGCAAGCGCCGCGGACGCCATCAAAGGATTCGCTTCCCCGCAGCCTGGAGCAGATCGAGAGTGAGCAGATCATCATGGCGCTCGAGAAGAGCGGGTGGGTTCAGGCACGTGCCGCCCGGCTGCTCGGCATGACGCCGCGCCAGATCTCCTACAAGATGAAAAAATACAAAATTCAGGGGGAGCCGCGACACCCCTCATGATCGCCGGAATGAATCAGAACTTCAGCTGTGCCGTCAGCCAAAGCTTCCTGACGTCCGTGGCGGAGAGGCCCAAATTCTGGGGGTTGCCGTCGGCACTGTAGTCCGCGTACTTGACGCCGAGCGCATAGTATTCCATGAACTTTTTGACCGCCTGGATGCCCCATTCGGAGCCGTAATCGAACGAATCATGATCCGACTTGAAGTCATGATAAACAAGCGAAAGCTCCGCCCCCCGATGCTTGGCCTTGAGAATGACGAAAAGGTCCCTGATGCCGTTTGCGGGCGTGGCCAGAAACTTATCGTTCCAGCCCTGGAAGGCGTGGAGCGTCGCCAGGGGCGTGCTGAATCCGTAGATCCCGTCCCCGCCCAGGACTTCGTAGCCCACCTTCAGGGTCACCGGCTCAATCGTTCCCCCGAGAACCGCCGAGAAGTAGTCGGCATCATTGCTGTCTGACCCATCTGCATAATCGTTCTGCTGGGCATACTCCCCCGCGTAGTGAATCCGAATCCCGTCTCCCAGTGGAAATGTTCCGTTCATTCGCAAGCCATAGGTTTGGGTCGAGGCCGACGGCTGATCGTCGAAATCCAGCAGGTAGGCATAGGCGGTGGGAACCGCCTGGGCGTACTTCCCGTAGGTCAGGTGAAACAGGTGATTATCCATTCGAAAGTCGGCGTTTGCGGGGTGATGCTCGCCGAAAATCCGGTTCACGTTATAGATATAGGCGTAAGTCAGCCTCAGGTCCTGAATATACCCGCTTTCAACCTTGACGGCATCGAAGGTTTGCTCGTTCTGCCTCCAGCCGACATTTCCGATGAATCGGGCGTTGTCCAGAATCAATCGCTGGCGGCCAACCCTGAGTCCGGTACTGGCCGGCCCCTGATAATCCAGATAGACCTGATTGATCTCCGTATCTTCGGGGTCCGCCACCACCGGGTACTGGGTCCTAGCGTTCGCCGTGTCATTGTAACGCTCCGAACCGACCACCGTTACATTCTCGAATTCGAGGAAGAGGCTCAGGCCCCTGAAATTCCCCGTCCGGTAACCCAACCGGCTGCGGACCGTCGATGCATTGGCGTCCTTCTCGATCCCGTCCTGATCGACCCATTCATATCGGTACCGGACATCCAAGGCCACCTTTCCGCCTGAGATGACTTCTCCAAACCCTTGCTCGGCCCGAATGGGCGGTCCCTGCATGAATATCAGGACGACAAACACGGCCAAAGCCACAAGGCCAGACTTAAACCGGTGGACGTACCCCATGGAATAACTCAAGAACCACCTCCTTGCGTTGATTCGTCACCAGGGCCGGATGAACCGAAGCATTCAAGCTTCGCCATCCACCCCGATAACCGAGTTACGAATTGGAAAGGTCCTTAGCCCCCGCCTAATCGTTCACCCTGACGGTGCAGAAAGCGCAAGACCGCGGCGCGATGCTGATTATAGTCAGAATCGTCGGCCAAGTCCAGTCGTCGCCGCGGGCGCGGCAGATCCACTGATATGATTTCTCCGACGGTGGCGAAAGGACCGTTCGTCATCAGAACAATCTTGTCTGAGAGGAGAACCGCCTCATCAACGTCATGCGTGATCAAAACGATCGTATTTCGCAGCCGGGCATGAATATCCATGAGAGAATCCTGCAAGTGGGCGCGATTCAAGGCGTCCAAGGCCCCGAAGGGCTCGTCCATCAGCAATACCTTCGGCTCCATCGAGAGCGCCCTGGCGATACCGACGCGCTGTTTCATTCCACCGGAAATCTCGGAGGGATATTTGTGAAGGGCATGTCCCATTTTGACCAGCCCCAGATTGTGAACGGTATGATCATGCCGCTCCCGCTTGCTGCGGCGGCCCGCGAAGACCTTATCGACCGCCAATCGAACGTTGCCGTAGACGGTCAGCCAGGGAAGCAGGGAGTGGTTTTGAAAGACGATCGCCCGATCCGGCCCGGGGGCGTTCACCTCCCTGCGGTTTAAGATCACACCGCCGCTCGTCGCCCGGGTCAACCCGCCGATGACATTCAGGACCGTCGTCTTTCCACAGCCGGAATGACCGATGATCGATGCGATCTCCCCCTTCCGAACCCCGATATTGACGTCTTCCAGCGCCGTGTACGACCCGCTCTGCGTGTCGAATCGCATCTGAACATGCTCCAGGCTCAGATAATACTCTGCTCTTGCCGTCAAACGGGTCTCCTTTCAGGCCTCTCGGATTTCATCACTCGGTTGATTTAATCCATCCGCTTTACGAGGCATGCCTAAACCGGGCCTCTATCGCGCTCATCATGAACTCCAGGACCGTGCCGACGATCCCGATGATGAGGATGGCCACCAGGATCGAGGCGACGTTCAGATTGTTCCATTCGTCCCAGATGTAAAACCCGATTCCGACGCCCCCCGTCAGCATTTCAGCCGCCACGATGACCATCCAGGCGATGCCGAGCGAAAGCCGCATTCCAGTCAGGACATGGGGCAGGGCGGCCGGCAACAGAATCTTGAGCGACAGTTCCACCCGATTCAGACAAAGCACGGCGGCCACATTGATATAATCACGGGGAACCGTCCGGACGCCGGCCGCGGTGTTCAAAATCACCGGCCAGATGCTGGTGATAAAGATCACGAAGATCGCGGAGGGGTTAACCGCCTTGAACAGGAGTAGACCGATCGGAAGCCATGCGAGCGGGCTGACCGGCCGCAATATCTGGATCAAGGGAGAAAGGGCCCGGTGGAGGTGCTCGCTGCGTCCGATCAAGAATCCCACCGGGACGCCGACCAGGACGGCCAGCCCGAATCCCGCCAGCACCCGCCCCAGCGAATACAGGATCTGCCAACCGATCCCCTTGTCGTTTGGCCCGTTATCATAAAAGGGCTCTGCGACGATCTCGACCCCCCGATCCAGGGTCTGCAGGGGAGTGGGAAAATCCTCCACCCAGTGAGTGGTGATGGACACCCAGACCCCCAAAACCACCAGGAGGGTCATGAGCGGCAGGATGAGGGAGGCGGCCAAACCCCCGGCCTTCTTGCGAACCCCGCCCTGAAAGCCGACGAGGGGGCGGGTCAACCAGGGCATGATCCGATGCGAGTCTTGCGCCCAGCCCTCCCGTCCAGGATCATACTCACCGGGGCGGCTCCCCTCCGGTCCGGATACCTGCATCACTTTGCTTCCCATCACCCCTCCACTTGACGTGTGGTGTCCCGATGCCTGCGACCCGGGTCATGCATTGAGTTTTGCCAATGAATCCAGCGAAACCGCCAGCGGATCAACCTCGAATCCCTTCAGATAGGCCATGAGCCGGTCGGGATCGAAGCGCCGCCGATCGAGAAACAGATCGGGCCCCATCGCAATGGGCTTCGTCGCATCCTTCAAAATCCACGGCGCTGCATGCCCTCCCTCCGCCTTGTAATCGATCGTCGGGTAGGCAATCCCCATTTCTTTGGCCGCCTGCCGATAAAGATCCGGCCGATAGACGGACTCGGCCGTCCTTTTGATCGACAGGGGGGACTCGATCTGACCCCATCGGAGCATCTGGGTGATGAACCAGGCCGCGTGGGAGCGCCAGGGAAAGGTTGCCGCGTAACGGTAAAAGACGTTGAAGTCGCCAAGCGGCCGGGGCTGCTCCTTCTTGGCATACTGAAATGTCCCTGTCATCGACATCTTGACCACATCCACGGGCGCGTTGACGTAGGATTTCTTCGATATCATCCGGACCACCTCCATGCGGTTTTCGGGTCGGTCGATCCATCGGGCGGCATCGATCAGGCCTCTGATCACGGCCTGATGGGTCTGGGGATTCTTTTCGGCCCATTTCAGGTTCACGCCGAACACCTTTTCAGGATTATTGTTCCAGATCTCATAATTCGTAATCAAAGTCCGTCCGATCCCGAGCTTTACGGCGCGCTCGTTCCAGGGCTCGCCGACGCAATAGCCCATGATGTTGCGCGCCCGCAGATTGGCCACCATCTGAGGCGGCGGGAAGACAATCAACCGGACATCGCGGTCGGGGTCGATGCCGGCGGAGGCCATCCAATACCGGATCTCGTAGTTATGCGTGGAAACGGGAAAGACCATCGCGAAGGTCATCGGCTC
>CAYGBP010000081.1:0-2780 GCA_964348105.1 uncultured Nitrospirota bacterium | reverse complement strand
TGCCGAACTTCGCGTGCCTCCGAATATCTCCCTTGTTGAGATTAAGTCTGATCTTGAGAAGATCGCTTCTGACTTAATGGTTGATGTCTCAGTTGGCAAAAGAAGTGGTTGAACCGAACGGAGTTCTTGTCCTGGTCAATCACCTTCTTGAGGGCGCGCGCCGAAATGGGCCGCTCCCGCATGGCCCCCGGATCGGCCTCGACCATCCGGGCATAGAGTTCATTGGACACCGTAATCGCATTGCCATTGAGGTCCAGACTGAAGGCGGTGATGGTCGGCTGCTGGATCGCCCCCACCCCCAGCGTGGCGGCGATCGGCATGGCGGCCAGCATATGCGCTCCGTCAAGGGCACCGACCGACACCTTGTCGCGGATATTCGCCCATGAGGCCTCTTTGGAGAGGGTTACCTCCAAGCCCTGTTTTCGGAAATGACCCTTTTCGGCCGCGATCACGATCGGGGCGCAATCCGTCAGGGGAATGAACCCCAGCTTCAGCTTTTTGAGCTCGGGGGTATTTACCGTTCCCGCGAACAATCCTCCCGACAACCGGGGCATCCCCGCCAGCAGGATTCCGAGCGCGCTAACTCCGCCCGCCTTCAAGACGTCCCTGCGTGTCAACCGTCCGTTCAATCGCCTTCTCATTGGGCTCCTTTTTTCCTTTTCGAGTCTTGAACACGATCCTCGGTGCAAATCCGAACCGGCATACGCTTACCCTATATCTCTATTAGGCAACAATCGTGCCATCGTTCTGGCAACGCTCATCTAATGGAACAATCCCCAACAGGGAGAAAGGGTTGCGCCTCCCGTGACCTTCCAGGATCCACCATGAGATGGCGCCCCTCTCCTCACGATTCTGTCGCAATTGCTACAAAAAAGTTTGGAAAACGGGGGAGGTGTACCGCTCACATCCGTAAAGAAAGACCCCCGATCAGACGGACCAAACCGGCCAAAGGCCGCCATGAAGTTTTACCTGGTAATCGATTCGACCGTTCGGCCCGGCAAACGATTTTGTCGCGGAATGGTCGCTCCGGCAACGAAAATGTAGGACGCCCTTTGGAAAAAATCGTGCATCCTGTTGCGGCGGTTTTGGAATGCCTTGATATGGAAAGCTTTTTTTTAAAAGGTCATCTCGCCCGCCTCTGGCATGAGAGTTGCTCTACATCAGGCCAGGCAGAAAGGATGATCCGGTCCCCCGATCTATACTTATTAAGGATATTAACTTGAGAGAAGGCATCAATTACCCGAAATTCGCCGACAAGTTTTCGCGGATCGACTTCGAGGCCAGCCCGATGCCCGTGCTGTGCCTTTATCCGATGCCCGCCCCCGTCCCGCTCGAAGACCAGCGGATCGAGGTTTGCGGCCTGGAACAACACCCCAGGACGATCACCTGGAAGGCCCTGGAAAGCCTGCCCCGGGTTCGCCTCCAGGTCCCGCTCATTTGCCAGATCTTCAATTGGTCCGAAACGGTGGAGTGGGAGGGGATCCGGTTGGCTGATTTCCTGGATTTTTTGAAGGTGGACACCCACCCCGATGGCTATTTCGCCGTTCACTCCAGGGACACGGTCTATTTCGAAACGCTGTCACGGGACGAGGTCCGCGATCCACGGGTCCTTCTGGCTTACGGACTCAACGGCCAGCCCCTTCCGCAAGTCCATGGCGGCCCGCTCAGGCTGGTGGTCCCGTTCCTTCAAGGCTACAAGAGCGTGAAGTGGGTGGGCGCCGTGAAGGCCTACCGGCACGACCCCATCGGGATCAAGCGGCTGCTGGGACAGAGCCCCAGCGCTCAATTAAATGAAGCCTGGAGACAACGCTTCGGGATCGAGCTCCCGGCGGGCAGGGCGGGTGACCCTCCCCCCATCATCCCCAGGCCTTCTTCATCAATGCCCGTCCCCCTTGAAGAAACGGTCCGGATCGCACCGGCGCCGCCTCCGGTACAGGCCCAAGTGCAGCCGGGCCTGCATCCGGGCGTCAGGCATCCGGGCCGCGCAGGAAAGAAGAGCGGACTGCTTTTTGAGGTCCTGGCCATCCTGCGGCCGGAGCGGCACCAGGCAACCCGGGAGTCGCTGGAGGCCGCCGGCATCTACTCCTACACCGTTCGCGAAGTCTTGGGGCGTAGCCGTCAGCGGGGACTCCTGTATGGAGCCCCGGGCAACTCGGGCCCTGCGATCAAGTTTCTTCCCAAACTGCTGTTTTCGGTCGCGGTGGACTCGGACCGACTCAAGCCGGCCTTGACGGCCATCATCCGCCCCAACAAGACTCGGGGAGGAGCCTACGGTGACGGAAAAATCTTCGTCATCGAGGTGGAGCAGGCCATCAGGGTCAGTACCGGCGAACAAGGCGGACAGGCGATTTGATTGAACACCCCGGACCTCATCATGACTTCGGCCGTCAGGATCCCATCTCGAATGAAGGAGCCAACCTTGAGAATGATTAAAGCCGTGATCCGCCTGGAGCGGGAAGATGCCGTAATGGCCAAACTGGAATCGGAGGGATTTTACGCCGTGACCAAGACGCAGGTCCTGGGCCGCGGTCGCCAACGAGGTATTCAGGTGGGGAAGGTCGCCTATGACGAGCTGGCCAAGCTCATCCTCCTCCTCGCCGTCGACGATGAGGACTGCCCGCGCGCGGTCCGGGCCATCGAAGAAGGCGCTTACACCGGATACCCGGGGGACGGCAAGATCTTTATCCAGGACGTCATGTTCTCGGTTACGATTCGGACCGAGGACGCGGAGGCATTCGTTAGGGAGAAAACACCGTGAGGTCATGCCACAATCATCTGGA
>CAYGBP010000080.1:11474-12404 GCA_964348105.1 uncultured Nitrospirota bacterium | reverse complement strand
GGTTGGAGGATCTGCCGGCGGAATTCGGGAAGCGTCGAGGCGCGGGGGGGATCGGGTCGATCGAGATTCCTCGGGAGGGGGTCAACTTTTCGGATATGGTGTTGCAGTTTGAAAATCAGATCCTGGAGCAGGCGATGCAGCAGGCGAACGGGGTGAAGAGCCGTGCGGCGGAGTTGCTGCGCCTCAACCGCACGACGCTGGTGGAAAAACTCAAGCGCAAGGGGACGGGGGTGGGGGGAGGCCAGCAGGAGGAGTCGTAGCGGCAGTCATTTTCTGATCCCTTTTCTTAATCCTTCGCCATCCCGCCAGAGCACACGTCTGCGGCAGAGATCGCCAGCCGCAACCCGGCCGGATCGTGGCCTGTCGCAGTGCCTTTCGGACGGCCGCGCAGAACCCCTTCGATCGGCCAATCGTGGCTGTTGCGTCAGCCCGATCCAATCCCATCTATTTGACAAAATGGGGAAATCGGATATTCTAAGAAAGACTAACCCACTGGACCGACAGGATCAGACGGCTGGACCCGGGGCAGAAGACGGGTCTAACTCTTAGGATGGGAGTGCAATGGCCGACGGGAGGAACGGGAAGCGTGAAGTCTTCGGTCCGACAGGAATCATTCAGGGCCTACTGGATCTGATCAAGAGGGGCAGGTTCGGGCGCCCTCCCTCCATTACTCTGTTACAACAAAGCTCGGTGAATATTGCCGGAATTGAACTGGGCGAGGCGCTGCGCCTGCTCCAACACGCCGGATATCCGGACCCCATTGACACCGCCGAAGACGGAAGCGCGATTGTCCAGCAGGTGGTCAATTCCCTGTGCGAGATTGCCCTGTACGACGGGTTGACCGGCCTGGTCAATTCGCGCCATTTCAAGGGGTACAAGGTTGCCATTCATCAGCATCTCGTGGAAGTATGTGATCCTTTTCGGCTTCGG
>CAYGBP010000080.1:7636-11464 GCA_964348105.1 uncultured Nitrospirota bacterium | reverse complement strand
ATTCGCGCCATTTCAAGGTGGCCATGATGCGAGAGGATGAGCGCGCGGACCGCACCGGTCAATCCTGGTCGCTGCTCCTGATGGATTTGGATCAGTTCAAACAGATCAACGATCAAAAAGGACATCTCGCGGGGGATCACGTGCTGCGGTACGTGGGCAGCACCATCCAGGGAGGCGTTCGCAGCATGGACATCGCGGCGCGCTACGGGGGGGATGAGTTCGCAGTGATATTGCCGAACACCGTCCCGGGGTCGGCCACTAAAATTGCTGAAAGACTCAGGACGAGAATTCAAAAGGATCCCGTCAAGCTGGAGGGGTCCGAGGAGATCCATGTCACCGTGAGCATAGGCGTTGCCTCATCGCTGCCCGAGGCTCGTCGGGACGGCACCAAGATGATCAAGCATGCCGATCTTCTCCTCTATCAGGCAAAGGCGGAGGGCAGAAACAAGGTCTGCTGCGAACCACCCATCAGAGGGGGAGTCTCGATGGCGCCGGCCGGCCCGCCGGTCAGCGCGATCAGGCCCTGATGCGCCGCCTCGGGAGGAGGAACCCGAGAAGATGACGGGAAGATCGACGGGAGCGCGGATCATTGCGGCGAGCAGCGGCAAGGGCGGCATGGGAAAGACCTTTCTCGCTGCTAACCTTGGGTTTGTCCTTTCCCAGACTGGAAATCGCGTCACGCTCCTGGACGCCGACCTGGGCCTGGCCAACCTGGACATCATGATGGACCTCAAGCCGCAGGCAACCCTTCATGAGGTGCTGGTCGGAGAGCGTGAGCTGAACGAGGTGGCACTGATCGGGCCGGGTGGAATTCGGGTGATTCCTGCTGCCTCGGGGAAGGCTGAATATGCGCAGATAACCCATGGCCTGCAGGAACCCTTCGAGGAGCTGATCCGGAGGCTCACAAGCAATTTTGATTTTCTAATCCTCGATACGGCCGCCGGAATCTCTGACGTAGTCCTGTACTCCTGTTCGCTGGCCCATGAGATCATAATCGTGACGACGCCGGAACCGACGGCCCTGACCGATGCCTATGCCATCATCAAGCTGATGACCCTCCGTTACCGGCGGTCCTCTTTTCAGCTCATCGTCAATCAGGCTGATTCCGAGACGGAGGGGGAGAAGTTCTTTTCTCATCTTCAGACGATTGCCGGGCGCTTCCTGGTCTGCCCGCCGGCCTATCCGGTCCGTTTGTCCCACCTGGGGACGATTTCAAGGGATGCAGGCGTTGCACGTTCGATCATTGAGCGCAGGCTTCTCTGCACATCAAATTCGCATGGTCCGGCCGCCCGTCAGATCCAAGCGATCGGCCGGCGCATTAGCTCCGTCGCTCGACGGCCGGGCGAGGCCGCCCTGGCCCGTGATCTAAATTGATCGAAGTCTACCCCCTCCCCTGATTCTCATCCGAACCCTGTTGACAGGCAGTCGTCAAATGTCCTATTCTTTTCTCACACCACCTCTGGTCTGGGAGAAGTCCATGGATAGCCGGTCCAGCATCCTGATCATCGATGATGATGAAAGCATCAGGGAGACCCTCGAGGCGATTCTGCATCGCAATTATCGGGTTATCAAGGCCGAAGACGGAAAGTCCGCGCTTCGCCTGATTGCCGAGCAGGAGGTCAATGTCGTTCTTTTGGACGTCCTGCTGCCCGACATCAACGGGCTTGAGATCCTCAAGCAGATCAAGGACCTTTATTCCGATATCGAAGTCATTATGATAACGGTCGTCAAGGATATTTCGACGGCCGTCGACGCGATCAAGCTGGGGGCCTTTCACTACATCACGAAAACGTTCGATTACGATGAGGTGCTGGCCCTGGTCGAGAAGGCGATGGAGAAGCGGCGCGATGTGCGGGAGATCCTTTATCTTCGCGCCGAGATTAAGCGCTTTCTGGAGAAGGAGTTTATCATCGGCCGCAGTCATAAGATGCGGGAGATTCACGAGATCGTCCAGAAGGTGGCGCCGCTCCCCTCCACCATACTGATCAGCGGGGAGAGCGGGACCGGAAAGCAGCTGCTGGCCCAATACATTCATAGTCAGAGCGGCATCGCCGACCGACCCCTGGTGACCCTGGATCTGGGATCGGTCCCCGAGACACTGGTCGAGAGCACCCTTTTTGGACATGAAAAGGGGGCCTTCAGCGGGGCCTATCGGCAGCACATCGGTAAATTCGAGCTGGCGGACGGCGGCACGCTCTTCCTGGATGAGATCGCGAATCTCAAATATGAGCTTCAAAGCAAGCTCCTGCGGGCCATTCAGGACGGCGAAATCGAGCGCGTCGGCGGCAGCAAGACGATCCGGGTGAGTGTGCGGTTGATTGCCGCGACCAATCTGGATCTTGCCGAGGCTGTGCGCAAGGGAAATTTTCGCGAGGATCTTTTCTTTAGGATTAATGTCATTCCGATCAAGCTTCCGCCGCTTCGCGATCGGCTTTGCGATATTCCCCAGTTGGTGGAATTTTTCATCGGCCGGTACAACCAGCGGTTCCACAAGAATATCCAGAAGATCAGTCAGTCGGCAGTGGAGGCCCTCTCTAGCTACGAGTGGCCCGGCAATATCAGAGAGCTCGAGAACATGATCGAGCGGTTGGTCGCGATCACGGACGGGGATTCCATTCATCTGGAAGATATACCGATCGATTATCGCTTCAACAGTTTTAACGGCAGGCCTCAGAATGGCGTCTTCGAAAAGGCCACCGAGGCTTTTCATCAGAGCCTGATCCTGAGGGCCCTGGAGCGCGAGGGATGGAACCAGATCGCGACGGCCAAAACGCTCGGCCTGCCGCTCAGTACGCTGAAATACAAGATGAAGCGCCTCAATCTCAGAAAACGACATCGGTTGAAGACCTAGGCATGCTCCGCCTTCGCGGATGAATTCGGAAAAGGAACGCTTGCAGGGCCCCGGCAGGATCATCCTGTCTTTTTTGTTATTGGCTCTTTTGGCCTCACCGTCCGTGCAAGCCCAGCAGGGCCGCGATGAATCGAGTCCGGCGCCGGTGACCTTGCAGATCATCGCCACCACACCGACCCGGCTGGAAACTCCCCCCCCGTCCGCGATGCATTCGTTTTCCTCAATCACGCTTCCAGAAATTCAGGCTCAGAATCCCATGACCGCCCCTTCGGTGCTGAGGGACCTGCCGGGGATCCGGCTCAAGGAATCCGGGAGCCCGGGAGAATCTTCCCTGGTGACGCTTCGGGGCGCCGAGCCGACCCAGACGCTCATCCTGCTGGAGGGCATGCGCCTGAATCTTCCGTTCCGCGGGCAGTTTGACTTCGGGAACCAGACGCTGGACCAAATCGGGCAGATCGAGGTGCTCCGGGGAGGGCAGTCGGCCCTTTACGGATCGGAGGCCATGGGAGGGGTGGTCAACTTGAGATTGGCGCGGCCCGTCCGGGAACTCGAATTTTCGCAAAACAACCAGTTCGGGACTTATCCTACGTTCTACCACGGTCTGTCGCTGGGCGGACGAACCGGAGGTTCGGAGTATTCCCTCGGCGTTTCCCGCATGGCCACGGAAGGGGATTTCTCGCACGACCGTTATCGTTTGATGTCCCTTGCGGGGCAACTTCGCATCCCGGCCGGACATTCCGGAAGCATCAGTCTGATCCACCGTTCCCAGGCGGACTCAAAGGAATTGCCGGTCATGCTTATTCCCCTCTCCCCGACATCGGTACAGGCGGTCGCGGATCCCGATAACGAGCTTGAGCGCTCCTTTTTGTTCAACGCAATCCAGGTCCGAAATCGCCCGGCGCCCTGGCTGGGGATCTGGTGGAAGGCGGCCTGGATCCAGTCGGGGCCCGACTGGACCAACCCGGCCGATACGGTCA
>CAYGBP010000080.1:4256-7626 GCA_964348105.1 uncultured Nitrospirota bacterium | reverse complement strand
CCTGAGCAGATCGAAACCGATGAGGCCATGCGCGCCTCGGACCTCTATTCGATCGGCGTCATGCTTTATCAAGTGCTCGCGCGACGGGCACCGTTCACTGGCGCGGCGGTCCGATTCGGTACGCGTGGATCATGGCGGCCGACGCGGTCAACCCGGTATCCTACTACGAAAAAACGGATGAAAGAAGGCTGATTCTGGATCTGCAACAGGATATTGCGGCCGCGAGATCCGTGGTGCTCACGATCGGTAGCGAGTTGAGCTGGGACTGGGTCGACAGTCACATCGCGCAGGGAGGGATGCCTCTGCCGGCATTGGACGTTCGGAGACGAAACCTGGCCGCCTACCTGCAGGTCCTCTATCAGCGGGAGCAGCGTCTTACGCTCCAGGCCGGAGTCAGGGTCGACGATGGATCAACCACGCAAGCCGTCGTCAGTCCCAAGCTCGGTATGGCGTACCGCGTGCGGAAAACGGGAACCGATCTTCGCGTCAGCGCTGGCACGGGATTCCGCTCGCCCACCATCCAGGAGCAGCTGTTCCCGATGTTCGGGAATCCAGGGTTGGCGCCGGAGCGAAGCGTCTCCTGGGAAACCGGAATTCGACAGAAACTCTTCGAGGATCTCGCGTGGATGGATCTGGCATTGTATTGGATCGATTACAGAAATCTGATTCAGAAGACGCCCACCGGGATTATGAATGTCGGCAAAGCCCGCACGCGTGGAATCGAAACCACCCTGCAGGTTCAGCCGCACACCTTGCTGAAAATCTCGGCCCACTATGCATACCTGGACGCGCGGGATCGGGTGGGGGATGAAGAGCTCCCCTTCCGGTCCCGGCATCAGGCAGCCCTTTCCGTTCTATATGCGCCGCTTGTGCATCTTTCCTTCGTGCTCGACGTGAACCTCTTTTCCGATCAGCCGCTGCCGGCGGAATTCAATCTGTTGGATGGCACCGTGCGCACCGACCGAAATCCCGGCTACGGTCGGATTGACCTGTCGGCGAACTACCATGTCATCGGGATTTTCCGGGGCCTGGGCGAACTGAAAATATTCGGTGGTGCCCGGAATCTGTTGGATGCGGGTTTTCAGGATGTGCCCGGGTTCGCCTCTCCCGGAAGGGAACTCCTTTTCGGTATTCAGCTGGGTTATTAAAGTCAAGCCCCAAATCCGATTAAATCCTCACCTTCTGGTTAAATAACTGACCGGGCCCGGTCAGTTTCTTAGCAGGCGTAGCCGGGCCCGTACCATCCTTGGATTCATCATCCTGGGCCGCCGCTCCGCCGACCCCGAGCGGTAATTATTTGGTTTCTGGTCCGGAAACCCGATCGAGGCCGGCGCCATCAAAGCGCCGATGCGGTCCTCTCTCCCACGGCGGGCGAATTTTCACGGATGCGCGCCGCCGAATTTCTGGAGATTTCCTTGTATTTCTGTCGGGTTTTGAAAGGGTAAGCGCTTTCCGTCATGCATGGTCCGCCTGCCGATATTGCACTTCACAGCCGTTTCCCGTTTGACCGAAAATCCGCTGCTTCGGTGGAGGGCATGCTTTTTGCTCCTCTATGACCTTGTCGTTCAGCGGAGAAATCCTGGCCAGATGTTCAAAGCTTCGAAATTCAATGTGCTGATACCGGATTTTCCCGGCCCGGGAGAGTGGCTTGTATTCAATACGCTGACTGATTCGCGGGTTGTGATCGACGGCCGGGCGAAGCGGCTGCTGGAAGGCGATGGGCCGGGGAGGGCAGGCGCCCCTCTGGACGACGATTCGCGATCTGCATTGAAGCTGATGGAGGAATTGGGCCTGGTGGTCCCTGATCAGGTGGACGAAGACCGGGAGCTCGAATACTGGTTTCAGAAGTTGAAATTTGATACGAGCACGCTGGACGTAACGATCCTGACGACATCCGCTTGCAATCTCGGATGCACCTATTGCTTCGAGGAGGGGATCGACCTCAAAGGCTTTTTGTCCGATGACAAGGGCGACCAGGCCTGCCGATGGATCGAAAAGAGAATGGACCGCGTCCGGCCCCGTTCCTTTCACATGACCCTGTTCGGGGGAGAGCCCCTCCTCAACCCCCGCGCGGCCCTGAGGCTCGGCCAAAGCCTTTATGCCGTCTGCAGGGGGAACCGGGTTGAGCAGCGGATCAGCCTGATCACCAACGGCGTGCTGCTGACCGAAGAGTTCGTTTCCGAGCTAGCCGCCGTCGGGCTGAACCGGATCAAGGTGACGCTGGATGGGGACGAGGAAGCGCATGACTCGGTACGCCGGTACAAGAACGGCAAGGGGAGCTATCGAACCATCCTGCGCAACCTCCAGGCCATCAAGGGAAAGGCACCGATCTCGATCGGCGGCAACTTCAACGAAGCGACCAAACAGAGCATCCCCCGCCTCCTGGACGAGCTCCTCGAGCTGGGATTTACGCCCGAAGACATCCTGGATATTACCTTCAAGCCGATTCTCTCCCCGACCGGCAAGCTACCGGTCCTGAATAACGCCATGGACAGTGGTCATGCCTGTACCTTCTCAGAAATGAATGTGCGCGATATCCTGTGGCTGAGAGAAGAGGTTGAGAAGCGGGGGTTTGTCACGAAAGAGGGGATCGCGATCGGACCCTGCTGTGCGACGCGCGAAAACAGTTACACCATCGACCCATGGGGGAGAATCTACAAATGCCCTGCGCTGGTGGGGCGCGAGGAATTCATTACCGGGGACATTTCGGATGAGGAGGGAAATTTCGGAAATACCCGTTTCATGACGGTTGACCTTTGGCGAGACTCATATTGTCAGCCGTGCCCCTATCGCCCGATCTGCGGCGGCGGGTGCCGGGGAAGCTCCGTGACCCAGTCCGGGGATTTTGAGGCGATTGCGTGCGAAAAACCCTATTTTGAAAATGTTGCCGTCGAATTGGTAAAGCGGGAGTATCTGAAGCGGGCGCATGGATCCGAGGCCGAGGAGCGGCCGGAAGGGGGGTGATTTCGTGAAGATTCGGGTCATCAAGAAAGGCCAGCGCAAGTCCAAGGAACGGCCCACCATCTGCTCCTGGTACCTGTACTAAAGACTCATCCCGCCTCGATAAGGGGATCGCTTTCCGGCGATCCCCTTTTTTCTTGACTTTCTTCCGGATCTCTCTCTATGCTTTCTGAATGGGAAAACCGGTGTCCCGATTTGCCTTCCGAGCCCTCATCCCGACTGCCCTTCTCCTGGTTGTTTCCTGCACGCTCATGGACGGGCTGGATGAGCCGGGAGAAAAGTCTTTTGGCGGTACCCTGAACATCCCCGAAATCGAGCGGTTCGCCAGGATCGATCCGATCGACACCTCCAGCACGCAATCCGCTAGGCTGACCGAATTTCTTTTTGACGGCCTGGTCAGAATCGACGG
>CAYGBP010000080.1:0-4246 GCA_964348105.1 uncultured Nitrospirota bacterium | reverse complement strand
ATTGGCGTGCCGCCCCATTTGGCCGACACCTGGACCAGATCGGATGGCGGACACTCGTGGATCTTTACCCTCAAAAAAGGCGTCAGGTTCCATAACGGCACTGAGCTGACATCGGGCGATGTCGTTTATAGCCTCGAGCGGATGAAACGGTCTGCCGTGCATACGCCCTACGCCTTTATCTTCCAGAACGTCGAACGGGTTCACGCCAAGGGGAGGTACGCGGTTCAGGTGGACTTGAAACAGCCGCTTGCATCATTCACGGACGCTCTGTTCTTCGGAATCGTGCCCAAAGGGTATGAATTCCGGGAGGATACGATCGGGACGGGGCCCTTCAGGTTGAAGCATGCCGGAGGGAATGAGGTGGTTCTGGAGGCGAATCGGGACTATTTTCTGGGCCGTCCTTATCTGGATCGAATCCGTGTCGTGGTTTATCCCAGCCGGAAGGCCGCTTGGGCGAAGCTCATGGCGGGGGAAGTGGATGTCTTCCACCTCTTGAGCCCCAAGGATTTCGGGTTGCTTAACGGTGTGCCGGCTTTCCAACTCTTTACCGCCCCGATGCCATTTTATTACCTGATCGCGTTCAACCTGGAGGAGGAGTTGTTTGGCGACCGGCAGGTCCGCCAGGCGCTCAATTTCGCCGTGGACCGCGACCAAATCATAGAAAAAATCCTGAGAGGGTGGGGAAGACCCGCGGCCGCCACCATCCACCCGGGCTCCTGGGCCTTCCATGACGGGATCGAACCCTATTCCTACGAGCCAGCCAGGGCATTGGACCTGCTCAAAGCGGCGGGCTGGGAGGATCGGGACGGCGATAACTTTCTGGATCGCGAAGGGGCAAAATTTGAATTTACGGTCCATGTCAACGCGGGGGACGATCTTAAGCAAAAGACGGCGGCCCTTGTCCAGCAACACCTGCTAGACATCGGGATATTGATGAACGTGAAGCTGTTCGATCCTAAGAGTCTAGATTTTCTTTTCGATGGAAGGTACCAGGCCCACTTTCCCGAAATCATGGCCCGGGGGGATCCGGATTTCAACTACAAATACTGGCATTCCTCCCAGAGCAAGGGTGGATTCAATGTTTCTTCCTATGCCAATCCAGAGGTCGATAGGGCCCTGGAGGAAGCCCGGAGAGAATTTGACTCGAAAACCCGATTAGGATTATATTGGAGATTCCAAGAAGAAATCCGGGAAGATCCCCCCGGGATCTTCCTGTTCTGGAGCCATTACCTGGTGGGGGTCCACGAACGATTTCGCGGGGTTCAGGTCAGTTCGTCAGGGCCATACGCCGGAATTCGCGAGTGGTATGTTCCCCGCAGCCTACAGCGGCCTCGTTTCGATTAGGTCAGCCATGAACAAAATCTCCAGCAAGCTGATTATCCTTCTCTCGCTCTCTTCCCTGATTCCGATGGTGCTCTTTGGCCTGATTGCGATCTGGACGGCCAGGGATATGGCCGCACGCCTGGTGGTCAGCGAAAACGTTGAGGTGGCCAAGCGGGCGGCGAATCAGATCAATCAGTATATCGAGAACGGGGTGGCGATCCTGGACTCATTGGCGCAGAACTTGGGCAAAACGGACCTGAAGGACTGGCAGAAGGAGAGAATCGTACGAAACTACGCCGTTCAATTCGAACAGTTTGAAGCGATCGATCTGGTAGATCGGTTCGGTGACCTGATCGCCACCAGCCGTTTCCATCCGCAGCTGGAGGACCAGCTTCGCGAGGCGGCGGTACGATCCGCCTTGTCGGGAGAAGTCCATCTCTCCAAGGTCTTTATCTCCCAGAATTACGTGCCCAGCCTGTTGGTCGCGATTCCGGTAAAAAATCTGGGTAATGTCCAGGGTAGTGTCTTGGGCGAGCTGAATTTGATCGAGATGTGGCGGCTGGTTGACAGTATTCAGGTGGGAAACGAGGGGTACGCTTATGTGGTGTCGGAAGGTGGGTTGCTCATCGCCCACGGCCTGGAGTCCGAAAAGCCCCGGGTCCTGGCACAGGATGACGTCGGCAAAATTCCGATGGTCCGTGCGGCGCTGGACGGACAGCATGCGGACATGATCTATCAGGACGCGGGCGGCGTGGAGCGTATCGGGGTGGGGGTGAGGGTGCCGGAGCTGGGATGGGCGCTGGTAATTGAGCAGCCTACCCGCGAAGCCTATATCGCCGCTTCCACGCTGACGAACCAATTGACCTTTCTGATCGGTGTTTTCCTGCTTACCATCGCCCTGGTTGGAACGATCGGAGGACGACGATACATCGTCAGACCGATTCGCGAGCTGATCACGGGGACGCGGGCCGTTTCGACTGGAAAGCTGGACATGAAAGTGAGAATCCATTCCCGGGATGAATTCCAGGAGTTGGGGGAGGCTTTCAATGTCATGACGGAACGGTTGGGAATCCTGCAGGAGGACATCCGTCGCAACGAGCGGGCGGTGCTATTTGGAAAGATCGCGACGGGCCTTGTGCATGACCTCAAGCATCCGATCAAGAATCTGGAAAACGCCCTTCGGCTTTATTTGCGGGATCCCGATAATCGAAAGATTCGCCAGGTCACTCAGGACATCGCCGCCAGGGAGTTTTCGAACCTCAACCGGTTTTTGGATGACCTCCTGCACCTAGCCCGGCCCACGCCGCTTCAACCGATTCCCATTGGCGTGAACAGGATTCTAAGGGATGTCCTGGAGCCTTATCGCACGAGGCCCGGGTTCCGGATCTGCTGGGGGCAGGATCGGGCGACGACTCCCGACAAAGATGAAACGGTCATCTGCGTATGGATCAACCCTCCTGATCTGAGGATCAAGGCGGATCTATTCGGTCTTGAGCGCGTGCTCAGGAATCTTCTCGTCAACGGGTTCGAGGCGATGCCCAAGGGCGGCAAATTGGTCATTCGCGCGCGGAGGATTCCTCCGATCCCCGGACCGGGCGGCGAGGTACAGATCGAGATTGTCGATACGGGGGACGGGATCCCGCCAGAGCGGCTCAGAAACCTCTTTGTCGACTTCTCCACCACCAAGCGCAGGGGGATTGGCCTTGGCCTGGCGATTTCAAAAAAGATCGTGAAGGAGCATGGAGGCGAGATCGAGCTAAAGAGCGAGCCCGGGAAGGGAACCACCGTCTTCCTTTTATTTCCTGCCGGCGATTCTCCTGCCTGATCAAACGGTCTGGGAGGTTAAAGAAGGGACCCCGGGAAGGCCGGTGTCTCAGTGGCCGGCGCGGGGATGGCGGGCGCAGCTGGATCCATGCGCCTTTTGTTGCAGGCACCGTCGGCCCGGTTGAACGCTGAGAGCCTGTCGATCGTCCCGCGCTTCGCCAAACCGTTGTCCCTGGGAATGTAAGAATCCGTTATCTTCCTATCCCCCTAAAAAAGAATGAAATTTTGAAGCATTCGTCCGCACAGCGGCTCCAAAACGCTTATTTGTTGACGTCTTTGAATTGGAGCATCTAGCTTTCCTTCGTGCTGCCCCTGATCTTTTTTTTCAAAGGATGAGATCCCATCGCCGAGACGGGCTGATCCGAAGCCATTGGGCCATGCAGCTTTTTTGATGGATGCCCGGCGCGCAGATCGATCGGGCGGCCTCTGTTTGGCCGTGGAACGATAACGCCACGGGTCCGTGGGTGTGGAGGCATGTATCTTGCTCTCCTCTCTGCCTAATGGGCCATACCTTTCATTCCATTCCTCGTGAGCCTTTCAAGACACATTCATTTCTAAATCCAAACGGTTGCGAATTCGCCGTTGTTTATCCGTCCGATCCGGCGGGGGAGGGGAATTGGGTCGCCGTCCCTTCCTTTGGCGTTTCTCTTGAGGACTCAAGATGAGGATTCCCGGGCCGGATCCGGTCATCTGGCTGGACCGACATCTGCGAATTCTTGCGATCAATGAGCGGGCCGAGAACCTTCTCGGCCGCCGAAGCCGGGACCTGCTTGGAAAATCTCTCAACCGAATCTTGCCGGAGAGGGAATTCAAGGAGGTTTCCGCCAGGCTGGATCGGTGGTTTGGCGCAGGGGGCTCGGGCTGTAGGACCGGGACCCTGCGCCTGAAACGCACGGCCGGACCCGGGCGGCCGGCCAGCCTTAATGGGGATTTCTTTTTGTACGCGGACCCAGGCCAAGTTGTGATCCTGCTTGCTCTCAAAGCGCCTTCGTTGCGGCCTGAACCGAGGCGGGATCATGAATGGCCGGCGGTGGCCATGCAGTGGATCGGGGACGGGGTGATGGCGGTGGATGCGGGGGGTCGGATCGGCTTGATGAAT
>CAYGBP010000079.1:3964-12430 GCA_964348105.1 uncultured Nitrospirota bacterium | reverse complement strand
ATCAGCTCCAGGACGCGGCTCATCTTTTCATCATCCTCGATGATGAGGATCGATCGTTCCATCATTCTGATCAGGTCCTGTTATGTTTTACCTTCATTCGTCGGCTCGGGAGCGCCGACCGGCTCGGCGGCGGGCAGAAGGATCCTGAAGGTGGTACCCCTTCCCTCCTCGCTCTCGAGAAAGATCTTTCCGCCGTTTTCCTCCACCAGCCGGCGGACATTCGTCAGGCCCAGTCCCACGCCGAAATCCTTGGTGGTGAAGAATGCATCAAAAACCTTTTCGAGGTTTTCAGGGGCAATGCCGTCCCCATCGTCCGAGATCCGGATCCAAACCAGGCCTTGCCCATCGGCGCCTGCCTGTACCTGAAGGTTTCCGTCATCGGACATCGCCTCGCAGGCGTTCACCAGAATATTCACAAGGGCGTCGTTTAACTGCTCCGGATCGACCATGACACGGAGTGGGTCTCCATCGGTGCTGCGGTGAACCCGGATCCCCCGCGCCTTCTTACCCTGGGCCTGAAACTGCCACAACGCCCGGTCCAGAAGGTCCTCCACCTTTACGGACCTGCGCTCGGGCCTGCGTGGCCTGGCGAAACGAAGGATATCGTTGATCCTGTAAGTCAGCCGGTCTACCTCTTCGATGATGTAATGGCACATTTCCTTTCTGACCGGCTCCTCCCCTCCTCTGCCCGCCAGGATCTGGGCCGAGCTTCGAATGACCCCGAGCGGATTTTTCAGGTCGTGCGTGAGGGCCGCCACCAGCTGACCGACGGACGCCAACTTTTCCTTCTGGATCAACTCATCCTGCTGTTTTTTGATCGTCTCGATACTCTCCTCCAGGGCGTCCGTCATCTGGTTAAATGCCAGGGCGAGATCTTCGAGCTCGTCATGTGTGCGAACCTCGATCCGCTTCGACAATCTGGGCCGAATCCTGGAAAGCGAGCTGGCGGTCGGCAGGGCCAGGGCGGCCGTGCCGATTGCTCTGGCCTCCTCCTTGAGCATGCGGATCGGCCTCACGATGATCCTGCCGGCAAAGAATCCCAAAAAGGAGATCCATAAGGCCAGGCCCGACCCAACCAGGCCCACCTTGGTGAGCAGGCCGCCCAGCGGAGCGTACGTCTCGTCGGGATGCTGGCGAATGAAGGTGTACCAGGCCTGCTGGCCCAGACTGTCGGGGTTCAGGCGGTGCCTAGGGTTGACCGGCGCGAATCCCACGATCGAGTCATGCCCTCCGTGCGCGTCGTCCGCGGCGACCGCCCATCCGGCCTGAGGCCGGCTGATCTGGAGCATCAGCGGGTCGTTGATCCGGTGCGCCTCCGGCTGCAGAATGGGGCAGATCAGCGGGGTCCCGTCCGAGCTCACCAGCATGGCATGCCCGGAATTTCCGATTCTGACCTCGAGGATCGCCCGCAACAGCTTGTCGCGGCGCACCGTCACGCGCAGGACGCCCAGGGCATGCTGCATTTCGGGTTTCAGGACGGGCACGGCGATTTCATAATAATAGCCGTGATGCCGATCGTCCCGGTAGATATTGCTCAGGTAGGCGGCCCCTGTCCCGTCCGCGTAGGCGGCCTTCCACCAGGCCTGATCGGCGTACGATAATCGCTCCGGCTCCGTGTTGGCCGCGATCACCTCGCCCCGGCGGTTGGTGAGAATGATTTCGCCGTACTCGACGTCCTGGCGTCGCTGGCTTTGCCAGCTTCGAAGATGCGCGGCCACCGCGTTTCGAAGAAGTTCAGTCTCTCCGACCGGATTGGCGACTTCGAGGGACTGGATGATGTCCGGGGACAACGCCAGGCTCTGGGCATCCGTGATATCCTGATCCACGATGATTTCAACTTTCTTCGCAACCGCCGAGGCGATTTCCTGGAAGTTGGCCCCGATCGAGGTCTTCAGGATGTTCGTACTGGTCAGGTAGGTAGCGATCAGGGCCGCGATGCCCGGAAGCAGACCCGCCAGCAGCAGGGACGTGACGAATTTCTGCTGCAGACCCGTTCGAAAACGCCATTTTCTCATGCATTTAAATCTAGCAGCCGGAGGAGATTTGTCAAGAAAACTGAAGAAGATGCGGGGTCGTCGAAGACGCGCCCTAGGGGGAAGGGGCGAGGGCTTCAATCGCCTCCATGACGGCATTGATGATCTGCTTGGAAACCACGAGAGAGTCCTCCTTCCTGTAATAGGCCGTCAGTTCGACGGGTCGTCCGTAACGAATGGTGACCCGGGTGAAAAGGCGCGGCAGGATGGACCCCTTCCGCAGGAGTCGTTCGGTTCCCTCGATCCGGATCGGGATGACCTTCTTCGGATGGGCGTGGTAGATGACTTTTCCAAGGCCTGGGCGCCCCGGAAGGAGGCTGCCGTCCGTTGAGCGGCGGCCTTCCGGAAAGGCCACGATGACGCTGCCGGGCAGAAGACGCGTCATTAGCTCGATGGATTCCAGATCCCGCTCTCCCCGGCGGATCGGGATTGCGCCCCAGGAGCGAAGGATGTTTCTCAGCACGGGTATTGCGAACAGCTCTGCCTTGGCGGGCGCGCGCCACCACACGGGAGAGAAGAAGGGCATCGCGGTTGCGGCGATGACAAACGGATCGATGGCCGAGATATGGTTGGAGAGGAGCAGGGCGCCCGTCTCGCCCCGCGCGGGAATGTTTTCCTTGCCCTGGACCTGAATCCGGGTCAACCCCCTGAATAGCACCACCCAGAATAGCAGCCCGAGGGCGTGCCAGAGATTGATCAGGAATCCGGGTCCCTGCGCCGTCGCACGGGATGGAAGATTCATCAGTCCTTCGCGTCGGGCTGATCGAGGCGGATGTGGAGTTCCTTGAGCTGATCCGCGCTGACCTTAGAAGGCGCGTCGGTCAGCGGGCAGATCGCCTTCTGGGTCTTTGGAAAGGCGATCACGTCACGGATCGACTCCCCCCCGCTCAGGAGCATGGCGATTCGGTCCAGGCCGAAGGCGATGCCGCCGTGCGGCGGGGCGCCGTACTCGAGGGCCTCCAGCAGGAAGCCGAACTTGGCATTGGCCTCGTCCGGTTTGATTCCCAAAAGATCGAAGATACGCGACTGGAGCGACCTCTGGTGGATTCGAATGCTACCCCCGCCGATTTCCTCCCCGTTCAGAACCAGGTCATAGGCTCGGGCCCTCACCTTGAGCGGATCCGACTCCAGCCGGTCCAGGTCCTCCTCCAGGGGGGCCGTGAAGGGGTGATGAATGGCGAGATAGCGCTTTTCGAGCGGATCGAACTCCAGCAGAGGAAAATCGACGATCCAGGAGAATTGATAATCAGACGCGTCTTCCGATGAGGGAATCAGCCCCAGCCGTTTTCCAAGCCGCACCCTCAACTCTGCGAGCACGCCGTTGACCGTTTGGGGTTGATCCGCCAGGAAGATCATCAGATCACCGGCCTTGGCTTCCAATTGATCAACGAGGCCCGCGAGCATCCCCGCGTTGAAGAACTTGGCGATGGGCGATTCATGCCCATTTTCCGTCACCTTGATCCAGGCCATCCCCTTTGCGCCCAGCGACTGCGCCTCGGCCGTCAGAGCGTCCACCTCCTTGCGCGACCAGGAGGCCGCCCGCGGGATGCTCAGGCCTTTGACGACCCCTTTCGCCCCCAGCGCCTGCCGGAACACCTTGAACTCGGTCTCCCCCACGATCCCGCTGACGTCGCTCAATAGAAGGCCGAAGCGGGTATCGGGCTTGTCCGTTCCGTACCGGGCAATGGCATCATGATAAGAAAGGCGCGGGAACGGGGTGTCGAGCTCCAGTCCGCGAACCTCGCGGAAGATGGCGCGCATCAGCCCTTCGATCAATTCGATGATATCTTCCCGGTCCACAAAGGACATTTCCATATCCAGCTGGGTGAACTCGGGCTGGCGGTCGGCCCGCAGGTCCTCATCCCGGAAGCACCTGACCACCTGATAGTACCGGTCGAATCCGGCGATCATTAGGATTTGCTTGAACAGCTGGGGGGATTGCGGGAGGGCGTAGAAGCTCCCCGGATTGACCCGGCTGGGCACCAAGTAGTCCCTCGCTCCTTCGGGCGTGCTTTTCGTCAGAAACGGGGTTTCGACCTCCAGGAATCCTTTTTCGTCCAGATGCCGTCGAATGGCGCGGCTGAGCTCGGAGCGAAGCCGAAGCCCGGCAAGCGAACGGGACCTGCGAAGGTCGAGGTAGCGGTAGCGAAGGCGAAGATTCTCGGAGGCCTCGACATCCTCCTCGATGGAAAAGGGCGGTGTCTTTGCCGCATTGAGTATCTTGAGCCCCGTGGCCGTCACTTCGATTTCCCCCGTGGGGATATCGGCATTGACCGTGCCTTCCGGCCTGGCGATCACCCTGCCGGTGACCTGCAGGACGAATTCGCTCCGAACGTCCTGGGCCAGGACGTGGGCTTCCCCGTTGGTATCGGGATTGAATACCACCTGGACGAGTCCTTCCCGGTCCCGTAAATCGATGAAAATCAATCCGCCGTGGTCGCGGCGACGGTGAACCCACCCGCACAGGGTAACCTCCCGCCCGACATCCGATTTTCGTATCGAACCGCAGTAAACCGTTCTCAGCATTGCTTCGCCGAATGGCCTATCCTAAATCCTTGATTTTAAAGAATCCTAGCACGCGACCCGCGGTAAGTCAATGGTTCCCCGCTCTTTCGGCGTGCGTTGCGTTTGCCATTGGTGAGTAGTATACGCTAAGGTGTTTTGAGTTTTCTGCTTTTCGCGGGGACGAACCCGAAGGAGGACGGGATGAAAATGGCATGGCCCGCCACGGCCGTTGCCCTCGTGATGCTCCTATCAGGCGCGGCCCAAGGCCATCCGATCAGCGATGCCGAAGCGCGTCTGATCCGGGAGGTGGAGGAAATCAAATATCGTCTCGAAGAAACGCGATGGACCTGGTTCACCCGGTCTGAGAAAAAAGATCCTCGAAGATAAAATCCGGCTTCTGGAAAGGATACTCGATCGGATCGAGCAGAGAAAAAGAGGCTGAATTCCGGGATTGCGGGGAACGAAGCCTGCACTTGCTCCCTCCCCTTTCCGAAATCTTGACCCAGGCGGCCCGAAGCAATCCGGTCGCCCTCCCCAAGGGACACGGCAAGTCAGCAACGAAGAGGTCGAGATCATCCGCGAAATAGAGGAGTTGGGCTGGGAGATTGAGAAAACCGACTGGAATCGGAAGAATCTCGAGCGGAAAAAGTTGATCGAAAAGCGTATAGAGCTTCTGGAACGGACGCTGGTGCGCATCGACTCACAGGCCGACTGAAGCTGCCTGTCGTTTGCGCCGGGATCATCCGGCTGATCGATTGACGGTTTGCAGGGGGCGGAACCGGATGTCGCCTCCCGTCAGGGCTGGACGTGCGTCTTGAGGCGTTTGACCTCCTGGGTTGAAAGGTGACGGTAGCGGCCCGGGGCAATCCCCTTCAGGTCGAGGAAGGCGTAGCGGATTCGCTGCAGCCTCAGGACGCGGTGCCCCAGGTTTTCGATCATCCTGCGGACCTGCCGTTTCTTTCCTTCATGAAGCGTCACCTCGATCCATGAATTCTCGGCCAGCCTGCGAATCTTCTTGACCTTACAGGGAGCCGTGCGCGTCTCTCCCAGCCGGACGCCCCCCTCAAGCTTCTTGATTTCTTCATCGCTCAGGACGCCCTTGAGCTTGACCAGGTAGGTCTTCGGAATTTCGAAGCTCGGATGCATCAGACCATGGGCCAACTCGCCGTCATTGGTCAATAACAGCAAGCCCTCCGTGTCATAATCCAATCGTCCGACGGGAAAAACCCGCTGGCGCACCCCCCTGAGCAGGCGGGTGACGATCGGACGGCCCTGGGGATCGGAGAGCGTCGTCACGAATCCCCGGGGCTTGTTGAGGATGAGGTAGACCTGCGTCTGGGCCGGGCGGATCAGTTTGCCGTCCACCTTGATGTGATCGCGGGCGGCATCCGCCTTGCTTCCCAGCTCCGTCACGGTTTTTCCGTTGACCGTGACCCTGCCCTGAAGGATCAGCTCTTCGGCCTTGCGCCGAGAGGTCACCCCGGCTCTCGAGATAATTTTTTGAATACGCTCTTCCATCGGATGACAATCCGTCGATAGTCTACGGACGGCCCCGAGCCAGGTCAAGCCAAAACAAATCATTTCGCGATGAGACGTTGGACGGGATGATAAGCGGCGAAGATAGGCCAGGCGCTGTGAAGGGCAGGAACGGGATAGGAGGGGCCGTCCCGTTGTGATATAATCGCCCGCAATCATTCCACGACGCCATGATGCCTTCACCAAAGGACAGGAGCACGGAGTGGTTCGTGCCGAGCCGAGGGCCGATGGGCCTCAGAATCTTCCTCGGCCTTCTGTTTCTCCCCTACACCGGGATGGTGCTCTCCTTCGTCACCTTGGGCGCCATGCTGGCGGAGCGGATTTTCTGGGATCGGGTGATCGCCGCTCTGATCGTCTATTTCCTGGGGCTCGGCATTGCGGCGCATGCCCTCGACGCCCTCGGCAGCAAAGGGCTCAAGCCCTGGGGTGAGCATTTTTCCCGCCGCCAGCTTTGGGTCATGGCTGCCGCCTCACTCGTGGTTGCATATGCCATTGCCATCTATTATATGGTCCGGTATGTCCCCCTTCTCTGGATCGTCGCGATCCTGGAGGGCTTCTTCGTCTTTGCCTACAATTTGGAGTGGTTTGGAGGGCGTCTTCACACCGACCGGTGGTTCGCCTTTTCGTGGGGATTCCTGCCCGTCCTGGCGGGTTACATCCTCCAAACAAACAGGGTATCCTTGGCTTCCATCATCGTGGCCGGCTCGATGGGTCTGCTCGCCTACGTGGAGATCTCAGCCTCCCGCCCCTATAAGGCGCTCAGGCGGGGCCAACCGGATCCGGGTCCGGGCCACCACATGGGAAAATACGAGGCGATCCTCAAATCGATCAGCCTGGGCGTGATCCTGCTGGGGCTGGGTTTAGCTTTGTGGCGCTGGGCATGATTTGACGGCGGTCACGATTGCCGAACCCTGCAGCGTCAATATTTCCCTCCGAATGTCCTTCAGGCCGTTCTGGATCAGCGCGGCTTGGAGGTCGTCAAGCCAGGTGGTCCGCCGCATCAGCTCCGGAAGCCCGTGAAATACGTTTTGCCATTCCGGAAAGACCGGACCGGCGAAGGCCTGTAGCAGCTTGAAATATCCCTCCCAGCAGAATGATAAAACGGGATTCGGGGGATAAATGAAGTCGTGGAACAGGAGTGTTCCGCCGTCGCTCAGCATTTGAACCAGAGGAGGAATCAGCCTTTCGAGGTCGGCGTACTTTGACAGATAAGAGGAGGTAATGTAATCGAAGGTCTCGCCCAGGTGAAGGTCCTCGGCCCGGCATCGGATCCATTCCACGTTTCGCAGTTGATCGGCCTTCGCCTTTTGCCGCGCGAAGGCCAGATATTCCTCCCGTAGCTCAACACCCACAACCCGGCATCGCGGAAACCTTCGGGCGATTTGGAGCGTGAGGATTCCCGTGCCGCAGGCCAGATCCAGTACGGCGCGGGGGGCTTCGAGCTTTTTCAGGATTCGGCGCTTCCAGCGGCGGTCGATCCCGAGGGTGAAGAGTTGAACGATGCGATCGTACGAAGGGCCCGTTCCCGAAAAGAAGCGTTCGACCAGCTCGATTCGTTCGTCGCGATCGGAGGTTTTCATGGGCGGCCGATACCGGGTAGGACTATGGGTAACATGCTGGTGCGAGGCTTGTGGCCGGCGGGGTGAGGCCGCGCGATCAGTTCTTGGCGGCGGGTTCGGTGAACAAGGCCACGCTTGCCGTGAAGCCGTGGAGAAAGTTTTTTCCCCCGACCGGCCCGATTTCCCCCTGGGCGAAAAAACCCGCCAGCGGGATATCGCCGACCTGCTTTCGGACGGCCGTCACGTCATGGTCCGAAACCCCGAAGAAACGCTTTCCCCGTCCGTTACAGCTGAACAGGAGGGCCCCCGCGACCGGTTTTTTGTCGATCCGGTTCTCCCGCGTCGTCAGCAGCCACTGCAGATCCTCGCCGGCCGTCTCGCGATCCCGGACATGAAATTGTACCGTTCGGCCTTCGATCATCAGATCGGTGACGACGATGCTCCCCGAATCCTGATCCGCCCCCACCACATTCCGCACGAGGAAGTCGCCCCGGTCAAACTCGCTCTTGTGCTCGTCGATGGCCAGCCCGATATGGAGCCCCTGACGGGCGAGCGCCTGCTCCTCGGCGGAAAGCCCCGCGTAAACCTGCTGCAGGCATTCCAGAGCGGATTTTCCTCCCAGCTCGAAGATCACGTTGCCTTCCGCCCGGGTGATCAGGAACCGCTCCCCGATGGGGCGACAGCCCTGGGAGACCACGGTTTGCAGTTCCATCGATCCGCTAAGCGCGATGAGCGCAGCGCCTTCATCCAGAATCTTTTCATTCAGAATAATCCGGTTTTGACCCGGAGCGACACCGCCGCTGGTCACCCTGCACGGCATCAACGAGGTCCCC
>CAYGBP010000079.1:2487-3954 GCA_964348105.1 uncultured Nitrospirota bacterium | reverse complement strand
CCGCCGACGGCCGGGACTCCGGGGTATTTCTGATGCAGATAGGAGAGCAGCTCGGAGCCGGCGGTGGAGAAGGGCTCCGCCAGAATCAGGAAGGCCCGGTTGGGTCCGTCGAACTGAAGATCATCCGGCCACCCCAACAATCCGATTCCCTGAGGGGTCTGGCGGAACATGAGGTGAAACGGCGAGACGCGGGCGCCGGGCAGGGCGCCGGCCCAGAGACTGATCCCCGCCTGCCGCTCAAGTTCCTGACCGCCCCCGATGATCCCTTCCCCCGTACACCCCACCAGCGCGCCCGGTTTCAGTCGCTTGCGTACCGTCGCGACCATCTCTTCGAGCCGTTCGCGATGATGGGGTGAGACGAATAAAATAGCGAGGTCCGCCCGGGTCTTCGCGAAGGCCGGGGCCACTTCTCCCAAAGCTTCCTCAATCGCCCTTAAGCCGTCCGACTCTGTCGATGCCCCCGAGCTGAAGATCATGAAATCCCTCGATGCGACCGGTTGAAAACCATCTTCCCGCCGACGGGCTCACTATACGACAGCCGTCGCAGGGAGTCAACAGGGGTCCTTTCCGGATTATTCCCATTCAATCGTGCTGGGAGGCTTGGAGGAGATGTCGTAAACCACCCGGTTGACGCCTTTGACTTCATTGATGATCCGGTTTGAGAGCGTTCCGAGGATGTCCGGGGGGAGCTTGGCCCAGTCGGCCGTCATGCCGTCGAGGCTCTTGACGGCCCGGATCGCGATTACGTTCTCATAGGTTCGCTCATCGCCCATGACCCCAACGGTCTTAACCGGGAGGAGGACCGCGAAGGCCTGCCAGAGGGTACGGTAGAGTCCCGATCGGATCATCTCTTCCTCGACGATCCAGTCGGCCTTTCGCAGGATCGCCAGCCGGGATGCCGTGACGGGGCCCATGATCCGGACCGCCAGGCCGGGCCCGGGAAACGGATGCCTGAACAAAAGGGTCTCGGGGATTCCCATGTCCTTGCCCAGCTCACGGACCTCGTCTTTGAACAATTCCCGCAGCGGCTCGATCAGCTTGAATTTCATCCGGCTGGGCAGCCCGCCGACGTTGTGATGTGTTTTGATGGTGGCGGAGGGGCCCTTCACGGACACGCTTTCGATCACGTCGGGATACAAGGTCCCCTGCACGAGGTAGTCGATGCGACCCAGCTTCTTGGCCTGGGCCTCGAAGGTCTCGATGAAGAGCCGTCCGATGAGCCGGCGTTTTTTCTCCGGGTCGGTGATGTTCTTGAGCTTTCGAAGAAAGAGGGCGGAGGCGTCGACATATTTAATGTGTAACTTCAGGTATTGTTTGAATGTACGGGTCACTCTTTGGGTTTCATCATGCCTCAGAAGACCGTTGTCGACGAAGATGCAGGTCAGTTTCTTGCCGATGGCCTCATTGACCATGACGGCCGCGACGCTCGAATCCACGCCTCCGCTCAGCGCACAGATTGCCCTGCCC
>CAYGBP010000079.1:1068-2477 GCA_964348105.1 uncultured Nitrospirota bacterium | reverse complement strand
GACGCCTTTGGCAACAGCGTGGCACTTCTGGATGCGCTGGCGGATCCGGGCGACGGTCTCACGATGGAACGATCCCATGGTCCAGACGGGCTTGCATCCGCAGATCTGATGAATGAAATTCCTGAGAATCCGGGTACCGCCCTGCGTATGGACCACTTCCGGGTGGAACTGAAGCGCGTAAAGGGAGCGTTCCGGATCGCCCATGGCCGCCACGGGAGAATGATCCGTGTAGGCGATGGCCTCGAACCCGGGGGGCATTTTTTCGATCCGGTCTCCGTGGCTCATCCAGACATTGATCACCGGCTTGGTGTTGCGGATTTCCGGCCGTCCGTGGATTTCGAAGAGGGCCCTTGTTCCTCTACGCGGTTCGTCAGCGCTGCGCCTCTGCCCCGACCCCCAGCAGATCGTCCCGGAAGACCCCGCCCAGGAGGTGGGTCATCAGCTGCATGCCATAGCAGATCCCGAGGACCGGGATACCCAGGTTGAGCAGGTCGGCATGGATCGTGGGCGCCTTTCGATCGTAGACGCTCGCGGGGCCGCCCGACAGGATGATCCCGTGCGGCTTGCGTTGTCTGATTTGATTCAGCGGGGTATTGTATGCCAGGATTTCAGAATAGACTTTGCTCTCTCGGATTCGCCTGGCGATGAGCTGGGTGTATTGTGAGCCGAAATCGAGGATCAGGATTTTTTCGGAGTGGATATCCATCCATCAGGTCGTTTCATGGCGGCGGGAAAGGAGGGAGAATGTCTGCTGCACGGTGCCCGACGAGAGGCGAGAATTATCCCTCCCATTCCCTCCAATAGTTGGGCGCCTCACGGGTAATGATGACGTCATGGACATGGCTTTCGCGCATCCCGGCGTAGGTGGCCTTGATAAACCGGGCATTTTTTCGAAGGTCTTCGATCGTCCGGCAACCGCAGTAACCCATTCCGGCGCGGATCCCCCCGACCAGCTGGTAGACGACGTCGGAGAGTTTGCCCTTGTAGGGGACTCTCCCCTCGATTCCTTCCGGGACAAGCTTCGATTCGGTTTCACGCGACTGAAAATAGCGGTCGGCTCCCCCCTTGACCATCGTTCCCAGTGAACCCATCCCGCGGTACACCTTGTAGCTGCGCCCTTGATAGAGAACCATTTCGCCCGGGCTTTCCTCCGTACCCGCGAATAAATTGCCGATCATCACGCTGCTGGCCCCGGCCGCGAGCGCCTTGGTGATGTCTCCGGAAAACTTGATCCCCCCGTCCGAAATCACGGGAACCTTGGCCTTATCGGCGATCTCCGCGCACTTGGCGATGGCCGTCAGTTGGGGAATTCCCACTCCCGTCACGATGCGGGTGGTGCAGATCGAGCCGGGGCCGATCCCCACCTTGATGGCGTCGGCGCCGGCCTCGATCAGGTCGGTGGCGGCCTC
>CAYGBP010000079.1:0-1051 GCA_964348105.1 uncultured Nitrospirota bacterium | reverse complement strand
GATCTCCACCTCGCGATACCGCGTTTTGAGCGCCTTGACCACCTGCAGAACCGATACGGAGTGGCCGTGAGCCGTGTCGACGACGAGAAGGTCGACGCCCATCTCCACCAGGGCGTCCGCTCTTTTCTCCCAATCGTCTCCCACGCCGACCGCCGCGCCGACCATCAGCCGACCGTGATCGTCCTTGCAGGCGTTGGGATACTTGATCTTGTTCTGGATGTCCTTGAAGGTAATGAGGCCCTTGAGCTCGAACCGGTTGTTGACCACGGGGAGCTTCTCGATCCGGTTCTTCTGAAGGATTTCGCGGGCTTTCTCCAATGTGGTGCCCACAGGCGCCGTAATCAGGTTTTCCCGTGTCATCACCTCCGCCACCCGCAGGCCCAGCCGGGTCTCGAACCTCAGATCCCGAATCGTGATGATCCCCACCAGCTTGCCGTTCTTCGTGACCGGGATGCCTGAGATCTTGTGTCGGGACATCAGGTCCAGCGCCTCATGGATCCTGGCTTCAGGTGCAATCGTGATCGGCTGAATGATGACGCCACTTTCGGATTTTTTGACCTTGTCCACCTCCAGAGCCTGCTGCTCAGCCTGGACTCGGAGACCGTGTCCATCGCGGCGCTGACGATGGGGATGTTGATCGACAAACGGCGCGTGAGTCGTGTTTTCGTCTCGGCTTCTTTCGGCAGGACGGAAGATTTCGCGGGGATTAAGACAACGTCATCAAATGTGAGGCCTTCCTCGATATTTTTTTGCAACATCGGCCCGATCCTGCCTAAGGGATGTCGAAGCTCATGCACGGCTGACTGCGGCTCTGCAACACTATTTTTAAATTTTGTATCATATTTTCAAAGGCCTGGTCAAGTGGCGCCGGGCAGACGTCTCTTCTACCAGGGAATTTCCACCAACCGCACGAACAGGTTGCTACCGGCCTGCTGCTGCCAGGCCTCCGGGCTGTCGTATGCGACCACCCCAGGGCGGTAAGAAAGAAAGTGACCCGCCGCCGGGGCCTGTCCCCGGACGCCATGCGGTGACAGTCGGGCGTGGCGCCCGT
>CAYGBP010000078.1:0-12529 GCA_964348105.1 uncultured Nitrospirota bacterium | reverse complement strand
GAATAGAGGGCCGATCCCCATGGTCAGTGCCGTGCCGCATCCCGGCGGTGGCCAGGGAGCCTGTGGTCGAAATCCCAAGAACAGGAGAGGATGCCGATGTCGTTGTTAAAGCGTATTAACTCCCCGGCCGATCTAAAAGAGCTTTCGCGCGATGAATTGCCGGCGGTGGCCCAGGAAATCAGAGATGAAATCCTCAGGGTCGTGGCCCAGAACGGCGGCCATCTTTCTTCCAACCTGGGCGTGGTTGAACTCACCCTGGTTCTGCATTATTTGTTCGATACCCCGCAGGATAAGATCGTCTGGGACACCAGCAACCAGACCTATACCCACAAGCTCGTTACGGGTCGCCGGGATCAGTTCTCCACCCTCAGGCAGTACGGTGGAATCAGCGGATTTGCCAAGCGCGAGGAAAGCGTTTACGACACATTCAATGCGGGCCACTCAGGAACCGGGATTTCGGCAGGGGTCGGGATCAAGGCCGCCATCGATCAAGCGGGGCAAACCCAAAAGGTGGTGGTCGTCGTGGGGGACGGCGCTTTGACCTCGGGAATGGCCTATGAAGGCTTGAATCAGGCGGGTGCGCTCAACCAGGACTTGATCGTCGTGCTCAATGACAACGAGATGTCGATCTCGAAGAATGTCGGGGCGATTTCATCCTATCTGTCCCGTATCATGACGGGGCAATTCCTGAACAGAATCAAGGAAGAGACCAAGACCATCCTCAAGTCCATTCCGAAGCTGGGGGGGCCGATCCTGGAGCTCGCCAAACGGGCCGAGGAGTCGGCCAAGGGACTGATCGTTCCCGGCGTCTTGTTCGAAGAATTGGGTTTTCTGTATGTGGGCCCGATCGACGGGAACCGTTTCGATCACCTGCTTCCAACGCTGGAAAACGTCAAGAAGCTCAAGGGCCCGATTCTGGTGCATGTCCTGACCAAGAAGGGAAAGGGTTACGAGCCGGCCGAAAAGGATTCCGTATTTTTCCATATTGCGCCGCCGTTTGATCTGAAAACGGGCAAGGTCAAGAAAAAGTCCGGCGTGCCTTCCTATACCAGTGTTTTCTCGGATACACTGATCGAACTGGCCAAGGCAGATGAGCGTATCGTCGCCATCACGGCCGCCATGGCGGAGGGCACGGGGCTATCGAAATTTGCCAAAGCCTTCCCGGATCGGTTCTACGACGTGGGCATCGCGGAGCAACACGCAATCACGTTCGCCGCGGGAATGGCGGCACAGGGTTATCGCCCCGTTCCGGCCATCTATTCCACATTTCTGCAGAGGGCATTCGATCAGATCGTCCACGATGTTGCGGTCCAGAATCTGCCGGTGACCTTCGCGATCGATCGCGGAGGGTTGGTGGCCGAAGACGGAACAACGCATCACGGGGCTTTTGATTACTCCTACCTTCGACACATTCCCAATATGGTGGTGATGGCCCCCAAGGATGAGAACGAATTGCGGCACATGGTCAAGACGGCCATTGATCGGGGCGGTCCCACCGCGCTGAGGTATTCGCGGGGAAGCGCCCTGGGGGTTGAGCTGGACCCGGAGATCCGGACGATCGAAATCGGAAAGGGGGAGACGCTGGCCGAGGGCGAAGACGTCGCGATTTTCGCCGTTGGATACGGCGTGGCTCCGGCCCTGCGCGCCGCTCAGATGCTCGAGAAGGAAGGCATCTTCGCGACCGTTGTCAATGCGCGCTTTGTGAAGCCGCTTGATTCGGATCTGTTCTGCAACGTCGCGCGAAGGATCAAGAAAATCGTGACGGTGGAGGAAAACGCGCTGATGGGAGGATTCGGCAGCGCCGTTCTGGAGTGTCTCGCGGACGGAGGGCTTCTGGGCGACCTGGCGATCAAGCGGATCGGGTTGCCGGACGCCTTTATCGGGCAGGGGCCTCAGGATATTCTCAGGCAGGAGTCCGGGATCACCGCCGAGAATGTGATTGAACAGGTCAAGATCCTGATCAAGGATACAGGGAGAAAGCGGCGCAAGGACCTCACCGCGGCGGCCAGTCAGCGGTAGGCCGCCAATCCACCTCGCCCGTTCCCGCCCGGAGGCGTGTCAGAAGGATGACCGTAACCGGCGCATAGATGAAGATCCCGATCATTCCCAGCAGTCTCTCACCAATTGCGAAGGTCAGAAAGAGATTAAACCCCAGGATGAGGTAGTACAACCCCACCCCGACCATCACATGCCGACTGATATCGCGGGGGGGCGGGGGAGCCAGCCGCCGATCGAGCATTCGGTCAAGCCTCTGAAATGCGAAGATCGAGATAAATCCCACCACGGCCCATCCCATGAAGTTGGCGATCGGAACGCCGAAATACAGTCCCGGCTCGGGGTAGTAGAATATCCTTCCCAGGAACCACCGATCGCCGCGCACGGCCAGGGGATCGATCACGATATCGATAAAAGTGAAAAACAGGACGGAAAGCGCCAGGACGGCGCCCGATTGCCGGGTGGGCGGATGATCCATCCAGCGGCCCGCGCCCCTGCTCGTCAGGGGAAGGATAAAGGCCAGGGCCATCATGTAACTTGAATAGGCCAGGAAGGTGAAGGAAAAAGAGTCGAAGAAGGGAATGTTGGAGATCCATAATTCCCGATCCCGGGTGTGATCGATATAGACGTAATCCCCAAACGGGATTCCAATCCGGGTCGAAGAAAATTCGGCGATAAAGGCCGTGATCCAGGCGATGGCGGTCAGTCCCAGGGCCCGTTGCCACCCCATAAACCGGATGGCCGCGAAGAGGAAAATCGCGAAGAAAAGGAAAACATAGGGACGGAGTAGAACGGTCGATAGCAGCAGCGTCATCGATTTCGAAACCAGCGAACCGCCTTTTCAAGCGCCTCTTCGATGGGGGTTTGGGGAAGTCCCAGCTCCCGGACGGCCTTGGCGGGGCTGAAAAACATATATTTTTTGGCCATCTTTACACCGGTGAGCGGAACCCGCGGGGGACGGCGCGTGATCCAGTCGGCCACCCACTCATTCAGATAGGCGACCGAGAGGGCGAGGGGATAGGGAGCCTTAAAACGCGGGGGGCGGATTCCCGAAATTCCGCCCAGAAGCTCGAATATCTCCTGCAGATGAAGGTTTCTGTTCCCAAGGATGTATTTCTCGCCGATACGACCCTTCTCCATCGCGAGCCGATGACCTTCGGCCACATCGTCCACATCGACGAGATTCATTCCGGTGTCCAGGTAGGCCCACATGCGCCCTTCGATGAAATCCAGGATCATCTGGCCGGTCGGGGTCGGTTTGATATCTCGCGGGCCAACAGGCGCGCTTGGGTTGACGATCACAATGGGCAGACCCTCCTTTGCCAGTTGGACTGCCGCCAGTTCGGCCAGGAATTTGGTCCGTTTGTAGGCGCCCACCATGTCATCGATCGAAACCGGGGTCGTTTCATCGGCGGGCTGACGGTCCGGGCGTATTCCCAACGCCCCCACCGTGCTGGTGTAGACCATTCTTTCAACCCCGGCATCCGCCGCGATCCTGAGGATCTGCCGGGTCCCTTCGACGTTTACCCGGTGGAAGAACGCGGGATCATCGTCCCAGAGGCTGTAATGGGCCGCCGTGTGGTAAAGGCGCCGGCAGCCCTTGATCGCCGCCTGAAGGGAGGTGGGGTCCTGAAGGTCTCCGTAAACCACTTCGACTCGGAGCCCTTCCAGGTTGGAGCGGTCGCTTCGAGGCCGGGACAGCACACGGACCTGCTCACCCGCCGCGAGAATATTGCGGACGATGGCTGCCCCGACGAATCCGGTTGCGCCGGTCACCAGGGCGGTCATGTCCGTCTTTCGATGATGTACTGTGCGATGGCTCGAAGGGGCTGCGCCCTTTGTCCGAAGGGTCCAATGCTGTCGATCGCCTGGCCGACCAGGACCTTGGCCATTCGCTTGGATTCGGAGATGCCGAAGAAATCGGGATAGGTCTTCTTGTTTTTCGTGAGATCGCTCTTGGGATCCTTGCCCAGCTCTTCCTGGCTTCCCTCGAGATCCAGGATGTCATCCACGATCTGGAAGGCCAGCCCGATCGCGTCACCGTAGCAGGTCAAGGCCTCCAGCCGTTTTTTCCCCGCCCCCGCCAGGATCGCCCCCGCGCGGATCGAGGTCCGAATCAGGGCCGCCGTCTTGTGCCGGTGAATGTACTCCAGGGTCGATTGATCGATCCGCCGACCCTCCGAGATAATATCCGCCGCCTGGCCTCCGACCATGTCGCCGTATCCGGCCGCCCAGGCGATTTCATGCGCGATCTTCAACAGCCTTTCGGCCAGTTTCTTTCTCGGCAGGTTTCTGTAAGTCAGCAGTCCGAAGGCGAGGGTCAGCAGGGCGTCACCGGCCAGGATGGCCATGGCTTCGCCGAAAACCTTGTGATTGGTCGGCTTTCCCCGGCGAAAATCGTCGTTGTCCATGGATGGAAGGTCGTCGTGGATCAGGGAGTAGGTATGGATCAGCTCCATGCTGCAGGCAACGGGCAGCAGCCAGGGCGTGGGCCTTCCCCCGGCCGCCTCAAAAGAGGCGATGACCAGAATCGGCCGCAGCCGTTTTCCCCCGGCGAACAGACTATAGCGCATGGCCTGGTGGAGCGGCTGAGGATAGGTCTCCCCCGGCGGCGTGATCCGGTCCAGGAAGACGTCGATCCGTTTCTTTCTCTCTTCCAGATAGGCTTTCAGTTCCATGATCGGAGCCGTTTGGCCTTTGATGTCTTGATCCTTCTGGTATTGAAGTTTGTTGTAGAGCGATCGCTTCAAATCAAAGCGAAAGGTCGCGAAGGATGATCATCGACCGATTCGCGCCCAGGCCCGCTGGTAGTCCTCGAAGGTGTCCACCTCCATCCAGCCCTTGTAAATGTTGGTGCAGCCCACCTGCCGGCCCGAGTCGATCATCTCCTGCAGAAGATCGGTCAGGGAGGCCTTGCGCAGGCTGGGGGCCTCGTGGAAGCGCCCACGGGCGTACTTCCTTTCCGCCTCCTCCAAGGTCACGCGCAGCGCGCCGGCCCCTTTACCCGAGAATTTCGCCAAACCGATGAACTCTCCGTTCGCGGATTCGGGCTCAAGCATCTGGCCGATCTTCAAGACCGAATCCTCGCGGACGTCGCTCTGAATGTTGGGCAGGTAGCGAAGTCCAGCTTTCGGCGGATTCCGCGTGATGACCAGGTCCGTCGGATGCGCCGGTCGTCGCGATCCCGATCGAACCACATCGGGCCAGGCGCGGTCCAAGACCAGGCTGATGTCATCGTTCGACCGGAGCAGTTTTTCCAGGATTTCGGGCTCGAAGAGAATATCGGAATAGAGTAAAAGAAATGGGCCCTGCAGTTGCGATTCGGCGCGAAACAGGGAGACGACCTCGCCGGTTTCCTCGAATTCGTCATTATCAAAGTATCGGATTCCCGGGAAGCTGATTCGGTCCTTTTGATATCCCCGGATGACGATGACGTCCTGGATTCCATGGGCGCGTAGCAACTCCACCTGCCTCTCCAGAATGGTTTTCCCCTTGATGTCCAGGAGGCATTTGGGGATGTCCTGGATCAGGGGGAGGAGTTGCTTTTCGAACCCGGCGGCCACGATGACCGCTTTGAGGTCCCGGGCATTGGAAAGAAAACGTCGTTCCCTGGCCTTGAGCTCCGCCAATCCCATCAGGTCGTAAACGTCTTCCAGCGGAACGATACGGTCCGAGATGGCGTTGATGCTTCCGCCCTGCTTTAGTGTCGCCAGGGTTTCACGCATCGCCCGGATGGACGCGCGCACCGCGTGGTTGGCGAAGATCACGATCTTGTAGCCCGACTGCTCCAATTGGGTCACCGTGGCCGAAGGAAAAGTGGTCGGCACGATGACCAGGGGAACCCTTTTGGATTCTTCCCGGTTGGCCTGGGTGGATGTCCATAAGGCCGCAAACTCCTTCAATTCGTCGAATTCAGGGGACTTGGAGTGAACCAGAACCGCGTCCGCGCCCGCCTGGGCGTAAGCCGTGGCGCGGTCCAGGGCTTCCTGCATTCCCATGCCCGCGATCAGCGCCTCGGTGCGGGCGATGATGAAAAAGTCGGGATCCTTCTGGGCGGCTTTGGCCGCCCGGATCTTGCCGATGTGCTCCTCGATGGGGACCAGCTCGCGCTGCACGCCGGCGTAAAAGCTACACCGCTTGGGAAATACGTTGTCCTCCAGGCTGATGCCCGCGATCCCGGCCTGCTCATAGGCCTCCACCGTTCGCATGGCGTTGATGGCGTTTCCGTACCCCGTGTCGCAGTCCGCGATCACGGGGATGGCCACGGCATCGTTAAGCTGTTTGGCCACCTCAAGGCTTTCCGTCATGGTGAGGGAGCTGGCATCGGGCACGCCCCATGCCGCCGAAATCTCGAATCCGCTGGCCCAGATGGCATCGAACCCCGCGCGTTCCACAAGCTTGGCGCTGAGGGCATGGTGGGCGCCGGCCACCACGATCGCCCGCGGCTCCTGAAGCAGTTCTCTTAACTTCTTGGCCTTGCTCATCCCGTTTTCCTCCCGATTGCGACCCACATCTTAAGCTTTTCGGTCCGGTTTTGTCAATGGTGGCAAGCCCTTGCGCGGAATGACCCCGGGTGTGGCGCGAACGGTTGGCGGATTGACAATCCGGCCGGCCTTTCGATAGAATCGCCGGTAATCGAAAGGTTGGGAGGGATGGGCGCCGTGATGAAATCCTCGGAATTTCTGGAAAAGCTGGAGTCCCACGGGTTCGATTTTTTTGCGGGCGTTCCCGACTCGATTCTCAAGGGCCTGGTCTCCTCCCTGATGGGGCGACGCAACGATGATTATATCCCGGCGGTACGAGAGGACGACGCACTGGGAATGGCCTGCGGCGCCTATCTGGCCGGCAGAAGGCCTGTCGTTTTGATGCAGAATTCCGGTTTGGGCACCTCCTTGAATGCCCTGACCTCGCTTCACCTGATCTACAGGACGCCGTGTCTTTTGATCATTTCCTGGCGGGGCTTCGGCGGGGTTGATGCCCCGGAGCATCTGGTGATGGGCGAGGCCTGCACGCGCATTCTGGACGATATCCGGATTCCCCATCGGGTTTTCGATGCGGAGCGGTTCGAGGAGGATCTTGGCTGGGCCGATAAGATATTAGAGAACGAAAAAATCCCGGTGGCGTTTTTCGTCAAGAAGGGATCCTTGAAATGAGACGGCGGGACGCGGTGGAACTGGTTCTCAAGCATCTTGCCTCGGAGGACCTCGGGATCTGTTGCAACGGGATGGTCAGCCGCGAGGCCTTTGATCGACTGGACCGACCGGGTAACTTTTATATGATCGGTTCCATGGGCCTGGCGGCATCCATCGGGTTGGGTGTGGCGCTGGCCCGGCCCACGCGTCGGGTGGCGGTCCTGGACGGGGATGGAAACGTTCTGATGAACCTGGGAACCCTCAGTGAGGTGTCGGCCCTGCGGCCCCAGAATTTCTACCATATTTGTTTCGATAACGAAGTGTACGGCAGCACGGGGAATCAGCCGACGCTCTCGCGTTTTATTGACCTGGCCGAAGTGGCCCGCGCGGCGGGATACCGCTCGGTGGAAAAGGCGGCGGACCCCGACGGGCTGAAGACGGCCCTGCAGGGGCTCCTGGCGCAGCCGGGTCCCGCCTTCCTGCTGGCCAAGGTTGAAGTGGACGCCGAGTACGAGACCGCCGGTCGCGTGACGCTCTCGCCGGAGGCGATACGGGACCGTTTCATGGGCGCCGCGGGAGGGATCCGATGATCCTGCTCAATCCGGGGCCGGTCAACGTGACCGAGCGGGTTCGAAAGGCCCTGCTCCGTGAGGATATCTGCCACCGCGAAGAGGAGTTTTCTCGTCTTCTGGCTTCCATTCGCCTGAAGCTTATCAAGGCATTCACGCCCGGTGATGCCTACACCGCGGTGGTCTTGACGGGTTCCGGCACCGCGGCGGTGGAGGCCGCGGTCAGTGGCTGCCTGGAGCCCGATCGCAAGCTGCTGGTCCTCAACAACGGCGTGTACGGAGAAAGGATCGGTCGCATAGCGGGGGCCTACGGGCTCAATCAGTTGGAGCTAAAATTCGACTGGCGCCAGCGCCTCGACCTGTATCGGGTCGAGCAGGCCCTGGCGCGGGAACCGGCGATACAGGTCGTGGCCATGGTTCATCACGAGACCACGACAGGCCTGCTCAATCCGGTGGACAAGGTGGCGAAGCTGGCCCGTCAATATGGAAAGAAATTGCTGGTCGATTCGGTCAGCGGGCTGGGCGGGGAGGACCTTCGGCCAGCGCGTGACGGGGTGGACCTCTGCGTGGGGACCTCCGGCAAATGTATCCAGGGATTTCCGGGCGTTTCATTTGTCTTGGTCAAAAACGAGGAGATGAAGCGGCTGCAGGGAATTCCCCAGCGAACCGTCTATCTTTCCTTACCCCTGTATTATCAGGATCAGGAAGACGGCACCATCCCTTTTACTCCCGCCGTGCAGTTGTACTACGCGCTGGATGAGGCCCTGGAGGAGCTTTTGGAAGAGGGGGTCGAAGGCCGGCAGGCGCGGTACCGGGAGGCGGCCCGGTTCCTTCGGGAAGGATTTCAAAAGCTGGGACTGGACTTTGTGCTGACCGAGCCGGACCGCTCCAACTCCATCACCTCTCTTTACCTTCCCGCCGACGTTTCCTACCGAAAGCTGCATGATGAAATGAAGCAGGGGGGCTACGTCATCTACGCCGGGCAGGGGGGACTCGAAGGCCGAATCTTTCGCGTGGCCAACATGGGGGCTCTCCAACGGCAAGACCTCGAGGGGTTCCTGGGCAGGCTGGAGTCGGCGCTCGGATGAAGGCGATTATTCTTGCGGCGGGGGTCGGCAAGCGGCTGGGCCCCCGGGCCCAAGGTCTGCCCAAATGCCTCGTTCCGGTCGGTGGGGAGACGTTGTTGGCCAGGACCCTGCGGGCCCTGGCCGCCCGGTCAATCTCCGAGGCCGTCATCGTCGTGGGCTACCAAGCGGCCCGGATCCGGTCCTATGTTGGAAATAATATCGCAGACGCGTTGCCCGTCCGTTATTGCGAGAATCCCGATTACCGGAAAGGCAGCATCCTTTCGCTCTGGGCGGTCCGGGAGGAACTGGATTCCGACCTGCTCCTGATGGATGCCGACGTTCTCTTTCATGAGAGGCTGCTTGAAAGGCTCATCAATTCGCCCCATCCGAACGCGTTTCTCCTGGACGAGCGCGAGGCCGGGTCGGGGGAAGAGATGATGCTGATGGTGAAGGGGAAAAGGGTCGTGCGGATTTCCAGAAAGATCAACCCGGACTGTGATCACGCCGGAGAGGGCGTCGGATTCATGAAACTGTCGGGGCGGGACGCGCCCCGCCTCAGGGAGGCCGTCGAGCGGCTGGTGGGGGAAGGCCGGCAGGCGAGCGATTATGAAGAGGCCATCGACCTGTTCTTGTCGGGGGCGGTGGCGGGATACGAGCCGGTCGGGGATATGCCCTGGACCGAAATCGATTTTCCGGAAGACATCGATCGGGCCGAGCGCGAGATTCTTCCGGTCTTGTAAGGTTGGGTGGAATGCAGGACGGCCTGGTGGATCGATACTTCAATCGCAAGCTCTCCAGTCACCTGACGCGGTGGCTGATGAAGACCCCCGCCACGCCCAACCAGATCACGATCCTGTCCTTCCTGGTCGGCCTTCTGTCCGCGTTTTTCTTCTGGAGGGGAGGCTATGCCAACGGATTGATCGGTTCCGTGGTGTTCCAAGCATCCGCCGTTCTGGACTGCTGCGACGGGGAGATCGCGAGGTTGAAGTCCCTCCAGAGCCGGCTGGGGCAGTGGCTCGATCTGGTGTGCGACAACATCGTTCACGTGGCGATCTTTCTGGCCATCGCCTGGTCATTTTACGCCTCCCATTCCCATGCCGGCTATCTCGCCTTGGGGGGGCTCGCCTCGCTGGGGTCGGCGCTGTCGCTTCGGTTCGTCCTGCTTTCGTCGCGGAGTAAAGGCGGCGGCACGCGGGACCAGGGCCTTCGCAAGGCCGCGGATCGGTTGACAAACCGGGATTTTTCTGTAATTCTCTTTTTGTTTGCCCTTCTAGGAAGGCTTGATTGGTTCCTCTGGCTGGCCGCCCTGGGATCAAATCTGTTCTGGATGGTTGTGTGGTGGCTTTATCGAAGAGAGGCGCGACTTTCTCCCTTAAAATCCTGAAGATCCTGCTCCTGGCATTCGGACTGGGGCTGCTGGCCTTCATGATTCACCGCATCGGGCTGGCGAACATCGCCGATGAACTGCAGAAGCTGGGCCTGAACATCGGGATCATCCTGATCCCTTACTTCCTGGTTTATCTCTTCGATGCATTGGGTTGGCGCCTCACCCTGGGGGAGCGCGGGGGCAGCATCGGATTTGGTCGCATTTTCATGTGCCGGATGGCCGGTGAGGCCGTGAATTATATCACCCCCTCCGCCTACCTGGCGGGAGAACCGGTGAAGGCCTACCTGATCAGGCGGCACGGCGTTGCCCTTCTGGACGGGCTGGCGTCCGTTGTCACGGCCAAGACGGTGATGGTCATCGCCCAGGTCCTGTTCATTCTGCTGGGCATCGGCCTGGCCCTGCTGAGCCAACCCGATGATGACGGGATTCTCATCGCCTCGGGCCTGATCCTCGCCATTGTTTCCCTCTCGGCGGCCTTCCTGGTGTTCGTGCAGCATCGCGGGATGTTTTCCGGACTCCTCCGGCTTCTGGAGATCCTGAGCCTGCCCACCGGGTTCCTCAAACGAAGAGAGGAGAGCATTCGCGAGCTGGACGAGCGGATCCGGTCGTTTTACCGCGAGCGCCGGGGCAGTCTCGGCCTGACCCTCGGCCTGTTCATGCTGGGTTGGCTGATCGGGAGTCTCGAGGTGTATCTGGTGATTTATTATCTCGGCCTCCCGATCGACCTTTTCACGGCCATTTCCATCGAGGCCCTGGCGACCGTGATCCGCGCGGCCGTCTTCTTCATTCCCTCGGGTCTGGGGGCGCAGGAAGGGGGAAATATCCTTTTATTCGCCGCCTTTGGCTTTTCCCCCGTCACCGCCATGACCTTCTCGATCCTGCGCAGGGTCAGGGAGGCGCTCTGGATCGGGATCGGGCTTCTCTACATGGCAAAGGCGGAGGTGGGCGTGTTAAAATATCGAGAAGATGGCTAAAATACCCCCTAAAGTCTACCTGGACCATATCGCGGCCACCCCACTGGACTCCCGTGTGAGGGACCGCATGGTAGGCCTCATCGAGCGGGGATTCGGCAATCCTTCTAGCCTGCACGAGTTTTCCGATGAGCCCCGTGAAGCCATGGAGGACGCCCGGCGCAAGGTTGCCGGACTCCTGAATGCCGAAGCCAGGGAGATCCTTTTTACTTCCACCGGGACGGAATCCAATAACCTCGCGGTCAAAGGCATCGCCGCGGCCTATCGGAGGCGCGGCGGGCATATCGTTACCTCGCGCGTGGAGCATGCCTCGGTCTTGCTCTCCTGCAAGACGCTGGAGCGGGAGGGCTGTCAGGTCACCTATCTGCCTGTCGACCGGTTCGGGCTGGTCGATCCCCAGGATCTGAAGCAGGCCTTACGACCCGACACCATCCTGGTCACGATCCAGTGGGCCAATAATGAGATCGGAACGCTCCAGCCGATCCGCGAGCTGGCGCGACTGACCCGGGAGCGGGACATCATATTTCACACGGATGCGGTCGCGGCGGTCGGCCGAATTCCCATCGATGTGGAATCGGCAGGGGTAGACGCCCTGAGCCTGGCCGCAAACCAGTTCTACGGGCCTCAAGGGGCCGCCGCGCTCTATCTTCGCCGGGGAGTCCGTCTCACGCCCCTCATGGAGGGGGGAGTTCAGGAGGGCGGACGCCGGGCGGGGTCTGAAAACGTCCTGTCCCTGGCAGGGATGGGGCTGGCCGCGCAGTTGGCGGCCGACGAGCTCGAGGGCCGGAAAGATCACCTGGTCCGGTTGCATGGGCGCCTCGCATCCGGGCTTGAGGACCGATTGAGCCGTATGCTCGCGACAGGCCACCCGGCGCGACGGCTCCCGGGCCATTACAGCCTTTGCCTGGAATTCGTGGAGGGGGAAGCCCTGGTGCGGGCCCTTTCGCAGGCCGGGGTGGCCGCCGCCACGGGTTCTGCCTGCCGGGACTTCACGACCCGAAAGATTTCTCATGTCCTGGAGGCGCTGGGATTGGACATCCGGCTGGCCCAGGGATCGCTCGTCCTGACCATCGGGAAGGACAACACCGAAGGGGAAATCGATTATGCCCTGGAGGCGATGCCCGAAACCGTGGAGCGACTCCGCTCCATCTCTCCTATCTATTCCGAGATAGCCAAAGCGGGCTCAAGACCTCACGCCTGAATCGGAACGCGCCTGCCGGTTCCACCCATACGATGGGCTTGACCTGGCGGGCCTCTTGGGATTATATAGTATCCCGCCGACTGAACTTGCACCTTGGGATTTCCGAATTCCCATCCTCAAACAAAGGAGGCCATAAAGGACTGGTGAACGGCCCTGTCTCGCGGAACGCATCGGCACACCCGGTTTGATCTTCGTGGGGGCGGGATC
>CAYGBP010000077.1:337-12666 GCA_964348105.1 uncultured Nitrospirota bacterium | reverse complement strand
TGGCGGGATTCTGCAGCCAGATCGAAGTGATCATCCACGTGGACAACAGCGTCACGGTGATCGATAACGGCCGGGGAATTCCCACGGGCATGCATGCGACCCAGAAGCGCTCCGCTGCGGAAGTGGTCATGACGGTGCTGCACTCGGGCGGGAAGTTTGACAATGTCGCCTACAAGGTGTCGGGGGGGCTGCATGGGGTGGGTGTTTCCGTGGTCAATGCGCTATCCGAATGGCTGGAGCTGGAGATCAAGCAAGATGGCAAAATATTTAATCAAGAGTATCTGCGGGGAAGACCCAAGGCAGCCCTGAAGGTGGCCGGCGCGACCCAGAAGACCGGAACGAAGATCACGTTTAAACCGGATTCCCAGATCTTCGAGGTTTCGGAGTTTAGCTACGATACGTTGGCGCAACGTCTGCGGGAATTGGCGTTTCTGAACAAGGGCCTGAAGATCATTCTGGCGGACGAGCGAAGCGGTAAGCGACAGGAGTTTTGCTACAAGGGGGGCATCATATCCTTTGTCGAGCATTTGAACGAAAACAAAAGCCCCTTGCACCCCCCCATCTATATTGAAAAGGAAAGGAATCAGATGATGCTCGAAGTAGCCATCCAGTACAACGATGGTTACAGCGAGAGCCTCTTTTCCTTTGCGAATAATATCAATACCCGGGAGGGGGGAACGCATCTGATCGGATTCAAGGCCGCCCTGACCCGGACGGTCAACAATTATGCAATGTCGAACCATCTCCTCAAGGACCTCAGCCTGACCGGGGACGACGTACGCGAGGGCTTGACGGGCGTGATCAGCGTCAAGATCCGCAATCCTCAGTTCGAGGGTCAGACCAAGACCAAGCTCGGGAATACGGAGGTCAAGGGGATGGTCGAGGCCGCCGTGAACGAAGCCTTGAGCGAGTACTTCGAGGAGCAGCCCGCGGTCGCGCGCAGGATCGTGGACAAGGCCGCGAATGCGGCCCGGGCCCGGGAGGCGGCGCGGAAGGCCAAAGAGCTCATCAGACGGAAAAACGCCCTGGACAGTGGTTCCCTGCCGGGAAAGCTGGCCGATTGTCAGGAAAGAGACCCCGCACTGAGCGAAATATTCATTGTCGAAGGCGATTCGGCCGGCGGCTCTGCCAAGCAGGGCCGCGACCGGAAGAACCAGGCCATCTTGCCTATCAAGGGAAAGATCCTCAATGTGGAAAAAGCGCGCTTCGACAAGATGCTTTCCAGTGAGGAGATCAGGACCCTGATCACGGCCTTGGGGGCGGGCATCGGGGAAAAAGAGTTTGATATCAATAAGGCCCGCTACCACAAGATCATCCTGATGTGCGATGCCGATGTGGACGGCGCGCATATCACGACGCTGCTGCTGACATTTTTCTTCAGGCAGATGCCGCAGATCATCGAAAATAGGTACCTTTATATCGCGCAGCCGCCCCTCTTCAAGGTGAAAAAGGGAAAGGATGAGCGGTATCTGGAAAGCGAAGGGGAATTCGACGAATACTTTCTTCGGCTGGGCTCGGAAAAATTGGTGCTCAAGGTAAAGGAATCCGGAAGAAAATTTGCACAGGACAAGCTGCAGGCCGCCCTGAAGCCGATGATGAAATACCGGTACTACAGCAATGTGCTTCAGCAGCGCGGAGCCGCTTCAGAGGTCGTCACGGCGCTCCTGCGCTCCGAAATCCAGGAGAAGGGGTTCTTTAAGTCCAAGAAGAACGCCATGGATTTTCTGAAGACACTCAACGGCTACCTGGTGGAGTCTGGCCGGGTATCCACCCAGAAGCGCACCCGGCAGGAAATGATCGAGCGAGAAGAAGGATTTGCCCTGGAGTATTCGTTGGAGCGGGATGGGCAGCCCGACATCCGCCAGGTCGAATCCTCGCTCCTGGAAGGCGTCGTGGAGTCCAAGGAATTCCGGAATCTGATCGCCCTTCATCGACAGATCGAGGAGGTCGGTCACCCACCCTATATTCTTTCCTATCCAGAACAAGAGGACACCCAAGTCAGATCGCCGGAAGAGCTGATTGCGCACGTGTTGAACCAGGGCAAGAAGGGGGCGACCATTACGCGATTCAAGGGTCTGGGTGAAATGAATCCGGACCAGCTCTGGGAGACCACGATGAACCCAGACCGCAGGACGCTTCTTCAGGTTCGCCTTGAGGATGCGGTGGCGGCCGATGAGATTTTCACGATCCTGATGGGGGACCAGGTCGATCCGCGACGGGTGTTCATCCAGAAATTTGCTCAGGAAGTTAAGAACCTTGATATTTAGCTCGGGCCTTGGGGGGCGAGGCTTTTCACACCCCGGGGGCAGGAGCAGGGCTTTGGTTGAAGGGTGTTCCCACCTTCGGGGCCCGGACCGAGTCGGCTCGGAGCATAGAGAGGATTAGCGATGCCAGCGGGTGAAACGATCACGCCGGTTTACATCGAAGACGAAATGAAGACGGCCTATCTCGATTACGCGATGAGCGTAATCGTCGGCAGGGCCCTTCCCGATGCCCGTGACGGTCTCAAGCCGGTTCACCGGCGAATATTGTACGCCATGTTCCGCGAGGGGATTGGATCGAACCGACGGTACTCTAAGTCGGCCGGCGTCGTGGGCGAAGTGATCAAGAAGTACCACCCGCATGGAGATGCGGCCGTCTACGACGCATTGGTGCGGATGGTGCAGGAATTTAACATGCGCTATCCCCTTGTGGATGGGCAGGGGAATTTCGGGTCTGTGGACGGCGACCCGCCGGCGGCCTACCGGTACACCGAGGTGCGTCTGACCCGTCTCGCCGAGGAAATGCTGGCCGATATCGACATGGAGACGGTGGATTTTGTCGCAAACTTTGATGATTCCACCAGCGAGCCCGTCGTGCTGCCCAGCCGGGTTCCCGATCTGTTGGTCAACGGATCCTCCGGAATCGCCGTGGGCATGGCCACCAATATCCCGACGCACAACATCGGGGAGGTGATCGATGGTCTGGTTCTTGCCCTGGAGACCCCGGCGGCGGATGTCGAGCAACTGATGCACGTGATCAAGGGGCCGGATTTTCCCACCGGGGGGTTTATTTACGGTTTGGAGGGCATCGTGGACGCCTATCGAACGGGCCGGGGAGCGCTCACCCTGCGGGCCCGCGCCATGATTGAGACCCATCCGAAGACCGAAAAGGAAAGTATTATCATTACCGAGCTCCCCTACCAGGTGAACAAGGCCAGGCTGATCGAAAAGATCGCGGAGCTCGTCCGGGATCGCAGGATCGAAGGCATTTCGGATATACGGGATGAATCCGACCGGGAAGGCATGCGGGTCGTGGTCGATCTGAATAACCCGCATCCCCGCGACGAATACGTGGTGGACCTGAAGCGGGGCGAGGTATCCAACGTCATCCTGAATCAGCTCTACAAGCACACCCAGATGCAGGTCACCTTTGGAGTCATCATGCTGGCTCTGGTGAATAACCAGCCCCAGATCCTGACGCTGCAGCAGCTCCTGGTCAACTTCCTGGAGCATCGGCGGGAGGTGGTGATCCGGCGGACGCGGTTCGAGCTGAGAAAGGCCGAGGAGAAGGCGCATATCCTGGAGGGGTTGAAGATCGCGCTGGACCACCTGGACGAGGTCATTGCGCTGATTCGTCGGTCCCGAACACCCCAAATCGCCCGGGATGGATTGATGGGGCAATTCGGCCTTTCGCAGGCTCAGGCCCAGGCGATCCTGGATATGAGGCTGCAACGGCTCACGGGTCTGGAGCGCGAGAAGGTGGTGGCGGACTACCAGGAAACCATCAAGCGAATCGAGTATCTTCGGTCGGTCCTGGGCAGCGAGGCCCTGATCAAGAAGATCATCAAAGACGAGTTGCTGGAGATCAAGGAAAAATACAACGACGATCGGAAAACGGAAATCGTATCCGAAACGGCCGAGATCAATGTCGAGGATTTGATCGCCCCGGAGGATATGGTAATCACGATATCCCATGCCGGCTATATCAAGCGCAGTCCGCTGAGCATTTACAGGAGCCAGCGCCGGGGGGGGAAGGGAAAGATCGGGATGGGGATCAAGGATGAGGACTTTGCCGAACAGTTGTTCGTGGCCTCATCCCGAGATTATTTATTGTTTTTCACAGACCAGGGCCGCATCTACTGGCAGAAGGTGTATCAGATCCCCGAGGCGGGACGAATCGCCAAAGGCAAGGCGATCGTCAATTTGCTGCACCTCTCGCAGGAGCGTGCTCCAGTCGAAAAGGTAACGGCCATTCTTCCGGTTTCGGAGTTCAGGGATGACCGCTTCGTCGTCATGGCCACCAAGAGCGGTGTGGTGAAGAAGACGGAGCTTTCAGCCTACAGCAACCCCCGGGCCGGAGGGATCATCGCCCTGACCTTGGATGAGGGTGATCGCCTGGTTGCCGCCCACCTGACGGATGGCCAGCAGGAGGTCCTCCTCGGTACCCGGCAGGGGATGGTCATTCGGTTTTCGGAGCAGCAGGTGCGCGCGATGGGCAGGACTGCCATGGGGGTCAGAGGGATAGACCTGCATGAGGGGGATGAAGTGATCACGATGGAGATCGTGGATCAACGGGCCGAGTCAACGCTATTGACGGTGACGGAGAAGGGGTTCGGAAAGCGCACTGCCCAGGAGGAATACCGGACCCAAGGTCGGGGCGGAAAAGGCATCCTCACCGTCCGCATCACCCCCCGCAACGGGAGGGTCGTTTCGGTTTTGCAGGTGTCGGAGGAAGACGAGATTATCATCATCACGGCTGAGGGAAAGATCCTGAGACTTTCCGTCGGGGACATTCGGGTGAGCGGGCGAAACACGCAGGGCGTCAGATTGATCGATGCTGAGGACACACGGGTCGGGGCGGTGGCCATTCTGCGGGAGAAGGAGGATCAGGACGCGGAGGAACCGTCATCAGGTCCCTGAGGGCGGAAGGTTGCCCGAGGCGATGGGGTGATGGGGCCGTGAAGATGAGTTCGGTAAGATTGTTATTTCCTTGTCTTTCCCTGATCTTTTGTCTGTCGATCTGGGGTTGCACCGACTCCGCAGCGAAAATCTTCCGGCAGGCGGAATCGAGATTCGATCAGGGTGATTATCTGGGCGCCCTGGCGCTCTATGAGCAGATCGCGGATCATTTTCCCAAAAATAAGCTGGCGGACGACGCCCTGTATTGGATCGGCATCATCAATCATCTGTACCTCAAAGAGGATATCAAGGCCCTTAGGGCTTTTCAAAAGGTTCCCAAGCAATATCCCGCCAGTCCATTCGCCATCGATTCGCAGCGGTATTCGGCCGAGATTTTTGAGCGCCTGAAAAAGACGCGCCAGGCCATCGAGGCCTACGAGCGCCTGATGGAAATGACCCAGGAGGCCTCGGTCATGGAGGAGAGTCATTACAGGATCGCCCAGATCTATTTTGATGCGGGCGATCTGGAGCAGGCCCGTAATGAATGGGATGCGCTGATCCGAAAATTCCCGAGGGGCGAGATGGGGGACAAGGCCGTGTATGGAATTTCAAGCACCTACTATATCCAGGGGGATTGCGACAGGGCGGTGGAATGGCTGGATCGGCTCGTGCAGGCCTACCCCGACTCAGGGCTTCGGATGGATTCGGAAATTCGATCTGCCAGCTGCATAGAAGAGGGAGGCGACCTGGAGGGGGCGCTTGAGCGGTTTCGCTCCCTTCAAGATTCCTATCCCGATCATGAAGTCATCGAATTGAAGATCGAGAGCATTCAGCAGAGGCTTCGCCGCTAACCTACCGAGTCCTGGGCCGAGGCGGCGTCAGCAGGCTTTTGACAATGGTCTGTCGGAGCACGGCTTTCAGGCCGGGATCGTGAACGGGTTGCAGGTAGGTTTCGATCAACTCCCCCAGGTCGGGCGGGATCTCGATCTTGCGCCGACGGGCCCTGGAGGCGCGCCGGTAGGGTTGTCGGCTGGCAGAAGGTCGCCCTGTTCGGAAGATCATGTCTTGGAGCGGTGGGATCTGACCGGCCGAGTTGATTTGCTTGAGAAGGTCAAGTTTCATGGCCCGGAGCTGGCGCAACCAGCCGGGATGATCCACCCAAACCTGAAGGCGGTCGGACCTTATACCCTCCGGTCGCGCATGACTGGCAATCCGCTCCCCCACCAATCCTCTCCAGCGTCTCTTCAAGGACTGCACGGGGGCTTCCCGATCGAAGGCCAAATTCGCCGCGACACCTTCTAAAAGCCTTTGAATATCAGTCATTTGAGGTCTCTCTTCGGTATGCCCTTGACCTTCGCCCCGGCCTAGCTCGCTGGTGAGGCCAGAAGGCCCGCTCTGGGCTATCCTACACGCTGGCCCCTGGTGGGTCAACGTCTTTATCAGGACTTCCAAAACTATTTGAAATAGTTGAAAAAAACTTGATTATGTGGTATTTGATAAAATAGGTTTTGTGGATTTGGAAGCCAATGGCTGAGCGTGAAAAAGTCGTTGCGACCAACCGGCGTGCGCATCACGATTTCCACCTGGAGGAGCGCTATGAAGCCGGCATCAGTCTTTTGGGTACGGAGGTCAAGTCGCTTCGAGAGGGTCGGGTTAACTTAAAGGATAGTTTTGCAAGGGTTGAAGGAGAAGAGGTCTACCTCCATCAATGCCATATCAGTCCTTACAGCCATGGAAATATTGCCAATCATGAGCCGTTGAGGGTGCGCAAACTGCTTCTGCACCGGGAGGAGATCCGGAAATTGTCCGGGAAGGTCCAAATCCGGGGCTACGCACTGGTCCCGACGCGGATCTACTTCAAGGAGGGCAAGGCCAAGGTGGAACTGGCCCTGGGAAAAGGGAAAAGAGTCCATGATAAAAGAGAGAGCCTCAAGCGAAAAGAGGCCGCCCGGGAGATCTCCCGGGCATTCAAGGGCAGAAACAGATAAAAATATGGACATACCCTCCTCAAAAGTGTAATATTTAAGAAGGTTTGACTTATTCGAATGGAGAGGGGGCGACAGGCTTCGACGGGGTCAGGAAGTGCAGGGTGGCATGCCGAGGTCTCAAGGGCTCGTTAAACACTTGAGAAAATGATAGCTGCCAACACAGAATTGGCGCTCGCCGCCTAAAAAATAGGCGACGCGTCCGGTGTGCCGTTGCCTGCGCGGCATATCGGGCGTCACAGCAGCAGGCTGGCCCTGCCCGCCGCCTGAACGGGCAGGGTGAGGAGTTTTCAGGCTAGTCATTGCCGTAGCCGGCCTCTGGACAGCGGCAAGGGCGAATTCCAAAACAGGGGATAAGCATGTAGTCTCCCTGCAGTGAGAGTCTCCGGACGCGGGTTCGATTCCCGCCGCCTCCACAGATTAGCAGGCAATTGGGGTAAGGGGAGCCCTAATGGCTGAAAATTCAGACTCGTGGCGGGCAGTTGATCTTCACACCCATACTTTTTCCCTCCATCCTGGCTCGGGCTGCTACATTTCCTCCTTCCTGCGTGGACGTCTTCTCGCTCGTTACCTGAAGTGGCGCTACGGTCTTGGGGACGGATTATCTCCCGAAGTCCAGGATCAGCGTCTGCAAACCGTTTTCCGCGAGGCATATGACGGATGGGAGCAAATGGGCTCGGCCGTTATCCTGGGCCTAGATGCGGTCTATAGCCCGAATGGGAAGTTGGATTGGGAGCGGACCCATTTTTACGTTCCCAATGATTACATCTTTTCAGTCTCTCAAAGGGATCAACGGCTCCTGGCCGGCCCATCGGTTCATCCGAATCGGGCTGATGCCCTTGAAGAGCTGGCAAGGTGTCGCGAGCAGGGGGCTGTTTTGATCAAATGGCTGCCCAATACCCAGGCAATCGAGGTGGGGAACTCCCGGAATCGCCGTTTTTACCGGGCCCTTCGGGACCTCGGGCTGCCGCTTTTGTGCCATACGGGCCCCGAGCATACCCTGCCCTCCCTGGACAACCGGTTGGGGGATCCCTTTGGCCTTCGCATGGCCCTCGATGAGGGGGTCACCGTCATCGCCGCTCATGGGGGGGGGTGCGAATTGTTTCGGGGCGGTTATTTTGAGCCCTTCCTCCGCCTCCTTCTGGAATATCCCAATCTATATGCCGATACCTCCGGACTCTGCCTCCCGCACCGCAAGCGTTATCTTCTCAAATTACTGCGCCATCCGGAAGTACACCACAAGCTGGTACACGGCAGTGATTTCCCTCTTCCTGTAAACGCCTGGAATTTTATCGGTCATTTGCCGGTTTCCCAGATACGGGCGCTCAACCGAATAGAAAGCCCGATCGAACGGGATCTAGCCATCAAGCAGACGCTGGGCTTTCCGAATGAAATATTTTACAGGGGGAGCGAACTCATCAGGCCAATGGCCGATGCAAAGTAGGGGGCCGGTTAGAAGCGCTAAGGTGCGGCCACTTTTGGAGGCAACGTTCCAGGTCAGGAGGTTTTCAGGTCATGAAAATCACGACATTCTATGAAAGAAGGCGGCAAACCAAGTCTGTGAACTTCAAGGATCGAAGATTGGGGGAACGGCGAAAAGGAGGGTCTTTGGTCAAGGAGGAACAAAGGCGTCTGGCGAGCCAGACCCGCCGTCTCGATCGAGAGCTATTTAGAATCCCCGTCTGCGTCCAGGCGGGGTCACAATCCTTTTCGGGTTATACAGAGAATATCAGCCCTGAAGGAATGATGATCCATGCCGACATGGAGATGCGACCCGGCAACGCGGTAAGTCTCGCATTCACATTTGGGGATCGGGTGTGTTTTCTAAACATCGCTGGCCAGACCGTATTTTCAATTCTATCTGAGAACGGGCAATCGCCTTTGAGGGCCACGGGAATCCGGTTTGCAGGAATTCGCCCCTTCGAACAGAAAATTCTTGTGGACTCCGTGCGGGAATTAAAGCAATGCAGCCGAACGTTGGAGAAATCCCTGCTCACGATCCACATTGCGCCGGATCGAGTCGCCCGGGCGGCGAGGCTCGTCGATGGGGAAGAACCGAGGGAGAGAGAAAACCTCCCCACGATCGGTCTCGGCCGTCGTTCTTCCACCAGGGTCGACCAACCCATAGATATGACAGTCATATTAAAAAATCATCGCGGTAAGACGACACTCACGTTTGCGGGTCGCACACGCGACTTGGCTCGCAAAGGGATTTCCTTCCAGATGGAGCGCCGGCTCCCGGATTTCGGTACAGGTATGGTGATGCTAAAAATACCTGGTGCGTTGGAACCGGTAAAGGCACGAATCAAACTCCGTTGGCGGGAAGATAAAAGGCACATTTATGGGTTTGAGTTGGTCAAGATACAGGATCCAAACTGGATCAACTGGTGGCGGGATCAAGACGGGCACCAATCTGCGATGCGAGATCGAAGGCTTGACGTTGACCGCCGGCGAGATACGGCCGAGATGCATCTCCCGCCTCCTGCCGGGGATCGAAGGACCGGAAGTCGGCGGGCGAGCAACATTTGGCATGCCGGGCGCGAAGACACCAAGCAGGATCACTCCGGGCTCGCAAGCCTCGACATGATTCCAAAATTAAGCGATGGCGGCTATTCGGTCGAGGCCGCAAGGCTTAGACGGGAGTGGTTGCGAAAGAAAACAGGGGTGGATTTCAGACATCTCGGCGTTTTTAGCGGGGACCCCGAGGAGATGAGGGGAAACATTGAGAACCTCATTGGGGTTGCGCAGGTTCCAATTGGAGTCGCGGGCCCTTTGAAAATCAATGGGGAACATGCGAAGGGCAAGTTTTATGTACCATTGGCGACCACGGAGGGCGTCTTGGTTATTTCGTATACCTTGGGCATGACCCTCGTCAGTCGCGCTGGCGGAGTCAATGCGAAGGTGCTGAAAGATGAAATGCATATATCCCCTATCTTTCAGTTCGAATCCATGAGCAGTGCCTTAAAGTTCGTGGAATGGGTGAATCGCAACTATGACATCATCAAGCGGGAGGCGGAATCGACAAGCCGGTATGGTAAACTGAATAGAGTAGAACCTTGTGTTCTCAATCGAAATGTGCTGCTCAAATTCTGCTATGACACGGGCGACGCAATGGGCATGAATATGATCAATATTGCGACGGAAAAAGCGTGCCGACTGATTGCTTCTGCCGTTAGGCCCGAGAAGTACTATATCCGTTCTAATTTCTCGTCAGATAAAAAGATCACTGCACATAATTATGTGCACGGCAAGGGCAAAACGGTCATTGCCGATGTGACCATCAGGCGAAGAGATATCGAGCGACTTCACAGCACGCCGGAAGAGATGCAGGCATATGCGGAGACGGTTCTACAGGCCAGCACCTACGCCGGCATGATCGGGATGAACGGGCAGGTGGCCAACCCGATTGCGGCCCTTTTCATCGCGTTTGGTCAAGACGTGGCCAATGTTGCAAACTCTTTCGTCGGAGTGACCACTTTCAAGGTAAATCGGCAAGGCGATCTGTATGTCAGCCTTTATCTTCCGAGCCTCATCCTGGGAACGATCGGGGGCGGGACACGGCTGGGAACCCAACAGGAATGCCTGCGGCTCGTAGGCTGTAACGGAAAGGGAAAGAGCAAAAAGCTAGCCGAGATTGTGGCCGCCACCGCGCTTGCGGGCGAGATCGCGATCTGCTTGTCGATTGCAAATGGAAGCTTTGTGGACTCCCATGCTTTGTTCGGACGAAAAGGGACTTCCTAGGCATGAGCCTATTTTCTTTATCCTGCCTGATCACATCCCTAATCAGCTTTCTGTTCGGAACCTTCGTCTATCATAAGAATCGAAATCATCGGCTCAATATACTCTGGGCATCGTTCTGCCTAAGCGTCGCGCTCTGGAGCTTTGGTCTAGGAATGATGACCGGCAGCCAGACGACTGCGCAGGCCGGGATTTATTTGAAGATCCACTATACGGGGGCTATTCTCATCCCTGTTCTTTTCCTCCATTTTGTGCTTGAACTGCTTGAAATCAGGAGAAGGAAGCTAATGTTATACGGGTATGCATCGGCCGCGATTCTCGAAATCATTAATTGGAGCGGATCGCTTGCTGAGGCAGTCCCCACATCAGCATTTCCTTTTTATACGCAGCCCGGACCATCCTATGCTTTGTTTATTCTGCTATTATTTGCGTGCCTGTGGTATTCGGGGTATTCACTGGCGGAGCGGTATCGGACGCTGGGTGAGAAAAAAAGGGCTCAGGTCAAGTTGTTTGCCATTGGTCTGGCTTCGGGTTTTGCAGGCGGATTAACCACCCTGTTTCCCGTTTTTGAATGGCCCGTTCCGCCGTTTGGCATGTATTTCGTTGCGCTCTACGTCGTGATCGTAGGGTTTGCCATTCTAAAATATCAGTTTATGGATATCACGACGGTGATCCACAAAACGATCATGTGGGTTTCCGTTTCAGTAATTTTTGTGGTACCCATTACTGCGGGATTCGTGCTCATATATGACCAGATTATCCGGCTGAACGCTTGGCATTTTAGCCTGATTCTTTCCGGTCTGCTGCTTCTTCTGGTCCCATACCTGCGGACGGTACAGCCTAGGATCGACCATTTTTTCGAGCGGCGGCGGAGCGATCTGCAAAAGATGCTTCAGGAGTTTGTATACGATATCTCTACCCTGAGAAGTCTTGAAGATCTTGTGGGCAAGCTTCGGAATACCATATCGGAGGTGCTTTATCCGGATCAGTATTCAATCATTTTATTCGATCCGAAATCCGAGGGATATAGGGTTCTGATATCGGATGGTCTTGGAAGAGTGTTCGATGCGATGCGTCACCAGGAATTCCTTGTCTGGCTGGAAAGAGCCAATCGCGTTTTAGGCATTGATTTGGTGGAAACCGATCCGGATTTCCGAGGAATCCGGCCAGCGGCGAGATCATTTTTTGATGATACGCAATCTAGAATTGTGGTTCCCCTAGCCCATGGCGATCGGTTGCTGGGATTGATGAATCTTGGCGGCAAGAAAAACCTCAAATCCTACACCTCGGCGGAAATTGAATTTCTTTCGAACCTCAGGGTTGAAGCATCCATCGCCTTCAGCAATTCTTTTCTGTACGACGACGTGAACAAAATGTCCAAGGAGCTCAAGCAGTGGGCGATTGAGCTGGAGCACAAGGTCGAGGAACGGACGAGGGAATTGGCCGAGAGCAAGCAGCTGGAGCGGTCCTACCAGAAGCTCAAGGAATTGGATCACCTCAAGACGCAGTTCTTCGCCAATATCAGTCATGAACTGCGAACGCCGCTGACCTTGATCCTGGCCCCACTGGAGTCCATGTTGAAGGGCGAATTGCCCGCGGACGGGAGCGAGCAGAAGCGAAGCGTGCGGATTATGCATAATAACGCGCTGCGTCTTTTGAAACTGATCAACAACCTGCTGGATCTTGCGAAGATTGATGCGGGAAAGATGGATCTATTCTACAGCAA
>CAYGBP010000077.1:0-327 GCA_964348105.1 uncultured Nitrospirota bacterium | reverse complement strand
CCGATGGCCGACAAAAAGCAAATCGATATGACCTATTCGGACGAAGGGAAATCGATCGACTGTTATTTTGACCGGGATAAGGTCGAAAAGGTTCTCCTGAATCTTATCTTCAATGCCCTGAAATTCACCGACTCGGGGGGCAGGGTGGAAGTGAACTGCGCAGGACAAAACGGGTTCATCCGCATCCGGGTTTCGGATACCGGAATCGGAATCTCCCAGGAAAACTATGGAAGGATCTTTGAGCGTTTTTCACAGGTGGATTCATCTGATTCCAAGCGCTATGAAGGCACGGGGGTTGGGCTTGCCCTGGCCAAGGAGTTGGTGGAG
>CAYGBP010000076.1:11769-12812 GCA_964348105.1 uncultured Nitrospirota bacterium | reverse complement strand
TCTCCCAGATGCCGAGGGAATCGGAGGAGGTTTTCGCCTTCTGGTTCACCGTCGGACGGTTTTTCACCCTCGGCGTGGTCAGTTTTATCCTGGCGGCCGGGCTTCTGGAGGGCAAGAAATGGGGCTGGTTCGGTGCCCTCGGCATGGGCCTGCTCGCCTTCCTGCAATTTCCGATCGGGACGGTCCTCGGTGGGCTGCTCGTCCTTTCCCTGTTCAGAGCCAAGGTGAGGGCCTATTTTCGGATCGGTGCTCCGCGTCGGCCGAATGTGAATCGATAAAAAAACGAACCCGACATTTGCCCTCAAGGGGATTCGGCCCATGACGTGATATCGGCCGTCAGGTCATTCACGAGGATTCGTATATCCCGCTCGACCTCTTGAATCGCCCCAGGCGACGAAGATTTCATGACCTGGACCTGTTTTCGGATCTCGTCGAAGCGGCGCTCATGCTCCAGGGCCCGCTCGCTTCCCAGCCGCTTTGAAACGGCCGCGCGCAGGCCCGACTCGGTGTAGAGGCGCGAAAGGGCGGTCATCACCGTCAAGGTCGCTGCCGATTTTCGCCCTCCCTTCCACCGTACGAGGGCATCGTTTAACTCGGCCTCGATTTCCAGGACGACGGGTTGCCAGTCCCGTAGGCTCGCGACGGCCGGATCGAATTCGGGAGGGGGAGGTTTCTCCAGAGCGATCTCTTGCCGGGCGGCTCCATCCCCAAGATCAACTGTTCCCGCGGCAATGACGGGCTCGTCCTCCGGCAGGCCGGTGTGCCATGCCTGGATCCGGTAGCGACCCGCCGGCAGACCTGTAATTTCGTACCGGCCATCATCATCCGCGACGGCTTGGTAGGGAGAAGGAGTGACGTAGATCAAACCCCGCATTTCGGTGTGGGTTTTGCAGCGGAGCGGCACGGGCCCGGGCTTTTTGAGAACCACTTCCTTGACCTGTCCCGGGAGATGCGCTCCCACGTCGAACCGGTTTTTCCGGCTCTCGGACTTGACGTTGTGAATTTCCATGTCGTGGTTTTCAAAGCGGATCGTGGTGCCGACC
>CAYGBP010000076.1:4174-11759 GCA_964348105.1 uncultured Nitrospirota bacterium | reverse complement strand
GCTGAATGAAGGGTGAAATTCGATTCCTTGCTGGCGGATAGTATGGACCGGCGGCTCGCCCGGTTCGGGATCCCCCTCCTGGGGCGACGCCCACACGACGACGCCGGATGCGGGCGACGAATCGAAGGTGACGCGGCCGGCGAGATCCGCCGCACCCGCATGCATGGGCGGCAGGGTCATCAAGCCGATCAGGAGGACCACGGCCGGGTTAATCCGCAATGTTTGAGAGGGGGTCATGGGGCTCTGGAAGTCATTCGAAATCGTTTGAGAACGATTATATCAAATCTGCCGGTTCGGTTCCCATGCCCTCTTTGGCCGACGGCCGTTTCCGCCCGGGAAAATTGACAATGCCGCGAAAATTCCGGTAGAATCGGCTCATCGGGCGAGGTCAATCCACCCCCAGGTCCGGAGACGACCATGGTCGGGATAATCAGAAAATTGCTTCACACCCGCATGCGGGTGAGCGATATGGAGGAAACGCTGCGGTTCTACCGCGACATCCTCGGCCTGCAGGTGGTGGAGCGCAAAAAATCCCCACGGGGTTCCGACCTGGCGTTTCTCAAGATCCCGAACAGTGATGAGCTGATCGAGCTCTGCTCCTTTCCCGCCAGCGGCAAGGTCCAGGTGCAGGAGGATCTGGTCCACTTGGCCTTTGAGGTGGAGGACCTGGACGCCGCCATGAAATATCTCGAGGGCAAAGGCATTCCCATCACCGACGGTCCGACCGTCTCGTCATCCGGCGGGCGTTTCTGCTTCATCGATGCGCCGGACAAGTACGAGATTGAATTGATCGAAAATCCCCAAAGACGGTGAATGCCCGTGAAATGCCCGGGAATTCGTTCGTTTCCCGCGGCGGGTGCCGTTGCCGGGTCCGATCGGATTGACCGTGGACCCCGGCCCGTGGGGCTCTAGAAGCGGGGCGCATGCAGACCACACGACGAACCTTCTTTCAGCTGGCCGGCGTTCTTTTTCCCGCCATTCTGGTCAATCCGCTGTCGTTTCTGCGGTCGCTTTTCGCTCCGGACGGGGAGCTTCGGCCATTAAAGCGGCCTAATCCGAACCCCTTCACCCGAAACGGGAAGATTCTGGTGAGCATGGTCCGGGGGGAAGACGTCGATGCGATGCTGGCCCGGAGCCTTTCATTGATCGGCGGGATCGAGAAACTGGCCCCGCGGGGAAAGACCGTCCTGGTCAAGCCCAACGTGGTCTCCGGCGAGCCGCCGCCCGCCACCACGGATCCGAAGGTGGTCGGCGCCTTGGTCCGGTTGCTCAAGGATGCCGGGGCGGGGAAGGTGATCGTCGGCGACATGTCGGCCCTGGCCGCGCTCCCCACGGGCCGGAACCTGGAAAAGACCGGGATCGGTCCTGCGGCGCGCAAAGCGGGTGCGGAGGTGATGGACTTCGACGAGACGGACTGGATTGAGGTCAAGCCCCCCGAGGTGCGGCTGGTCCGCAGCATTCATATCCCGAAAGCGGTCTACGAGGCGGACCTGCTGATCAATCTTCCGGTGGTGAAGACGCATCGCAACGCGGTCTATTCCATTTGTCTGAAGAATATCGTGGGGGCCACGCATCCGCGCTACCGGCCCTACCGGGTCAGCCCTTCCATGTGGCAGGAGGTGGTGGCCGAGATGAATCTGGCGATTCATCCGGACCTGCATATCGTCGATGCGACGCGCTGCATGGTTTCGGGAGGGCCCTGGGAGGGGAAGGCCGAAAAGTCCGATCTGCTGATGGCCAGCGGGGATCGCGTCGCGGCTGATGCGGTGGGGCTGGCGCTATTGAAGCATTTCGACCAGTGGGAGCCGATCCGGGAGGGCTCGGTGTGGGAGCAGCGCCAGATTCGACACGCGCAGAAGTTGCGGCTGGGCGTGCGGGAGCGGGAAACGGTCGATCTGCTTGCCCGGCGGTTGGAGGGATCCGAAGCCGAATTTTCGGACCTGGTCGAAAGCATTCGAGCAATCCTGGATTCCTGAACAAACCTCAGGGAGGAGCTTACGATGGAGGAGACCCAGATAGCCTGGGCGTGGGTCGCGGCAGCGGCCGTCCTGTTCCTGCTGTTCATCTATATGATCCGCATCGTGCCGGAGTATCAGCGGATCGTGATTCTGCGGCTGGGACGGGTTCTGCCCCGGCCGAAGGGGCCGGGCATCATCCTGGTGATTCCGCTGATCGATGTGCCGATTCGAGTGGACCTTCGGGAGCGGTACCTGGAGATTCCCCAACAGACCTGCATTACGCGGGACAACGCCCCCATCTCGATCGATTTTTTGATCTACTCCCGGGTCACCGAGCCCATCTCGAGCGTGATTCAGGTCCAGGATTTTTACGGGGCGTCCCAAGGCATCGCCACCACGACCCTGCGCGCCCTGGTCGGAGACATCCTCCTGGATGACGTCCTGGCCAAGCGCGAGCAGATCAACCAGCGCCTTCAGGCCAAGCTGGACGAGGTGACGCAGCGCTGGGGCATCAAGATCACGACGGTGGAGATCCGCGAGATCAAGGTGCCCACCGACGTCCAGGAGGCCATGACGCGGCAGATGTCGGCCGAGCGCGCGCGCCGGGCGACCGTCACCGAGGCCGAGGGCCAGAAGCAGGCCGCGATCGAGGTAGCCTCGGGCCAGAAGCAGGCCGCGATCTTAAAGGCGGAAGGCGACCGGCAGTCCGAGATTCTCCGGGCGGAGGGCTTCGCGCTGGCCCTGGAAAAGATTTACGCCGTTGCTCGGGAGGTGGACACCAAGACCCTGAGCCTGCAGTATCTTGAGACGCTCAAGGCCCTGGGGGCGGGGCCCGCCACAAAATTCATCTTTCCGCTCGAGTTCTCCAGCCTCTTGGCGCCCCTCGTCGACAGCGCGCGCAAATCCTACGGACAGGGCGGGTGATGACGGGGCAGAAACGCGGAAAGGTCATTCTCCTGATCTCCTGCCCGGACCGCAAGGGAATCGTGGCAGGGGTGGCCAACTTTATCCTTTCGCGCGGCGGGAACATCCTGCAATCCGACCAGTACACGACCGATGCGAGCGGTGGGACCTTTTTCCTGCGGGTCGAGTTCGACCTGTCGGATCGGTCTTTCGATCGGACGGAACTGGAAAAGGCGTTCGAGGGCTTCGCAAGCGAGTTCGGAATGGATTGGAGGATCAAATACGCCGAGGACACGAAGCGGATGGCCATCATGGTGTCGCGTCAGGGCCATTGCCTGGTGGATCTGCTCTGGCGGTGGAAGACCGGCGAGCTGCCGGTCGAGATCCCGCTGGTGGTCAGTAACCATCCGGATCTGAAGGAAACCGTCGAGGGATTCGGAATCGAATATCACTCGGTGCCGATCACCCCTGAGACGAAGCGCGCGCAGGAGGATCGGATCCTCGCGCTGTTTCGGGACCGGGTGGATTTCATCGTGCTGGCCAGATATATGCAGATCCTCACGGGCGCTTTTCTTGCTCCCTATCCCGGCGCGGTCATCAATATCCATCACAGCTTCCTGCCGGCCTTCGTCGGGGGAAAGCCCTACGAGCAGGCCCTCGCGCGCGGGGTGAAGGTGATCGGGGCCACCGCCCATTACGTGACGGAGCAGCTCGATGAGGGGCCGATCGTCGAGCAGGACGTCACCCGGATCACCCACCGGGATAATCTGGAGGACCTGGTTCGAAAGGGAAAGGATCTGGAAAAGACGGTCCTGGCCCGGGCGGTTCGGTGGCATGTGGAGGACCGGATCCTCGTTTTCCGGAATCGGACCGTGGTTTTTTCATGAGTCCGGCGGTGAAGCCCCAAGTGCCTCTAAGGGAAGTCCTCCTCGGAATGGCGATCTTTGCCGTCACGGGGGCGCTGATCGGGTTTTACCTGGATCATGCCGGAGTCCTGTGGATCGGAACCCTGCTGGGGGCCGCCCTCGGGGCCTTTATCGGGCGGTTGGGCGCACGCCGTTTCTTTTACAGCGTCCTGGGCGGGGCCCTGGTCGGGGGGATCCTGGGCTGGCTGGCGGGGGGCGTGGAGGTGATCCCCGTGACCGCGGGCAGCGGAAGCGCCATCGGCGGCTTCATCGGGATCAATATCGAACTGTTCGTCCGCTACTATCAGGAGGGCAAAAACCGGAGGCCGTCATGATGCAATGGTTCTGGACGCTACGAATCGCGGGAAAGCTCTCCCTGGTAGCGGGCGTGATGCTTTCCCTCTACGGCCTGTCAGGGACAGGCAATGGATGGGTTCGTGCCGGGCTGATCCTCATCACCCTGGGGATCGCCCTGATGATCGTCAGTAGCTATCACTTTCTGAAGAGCCGGGGGAGGGATCGCGGCCCAGCCCAATGGAACAAACCGGATGAACGGGGAGGAGAGGGATGAGCGGGAAAGTGGCCGTCATCACGGGCGGCGCGCGGGGAATCGGAAGGGCAATCGGGCTGGACCTGGCGGCCGCCGGTTGGTCCGTGGCGTTTTGCTACCGAAAGAGCCGTGAGGAGGCCCGCAAGACCGCCGGGGAGATCCAGGGGAGCGGCGCGCGGGCGATGGCCGAGCAGGTCGATGTCTCGGATCCGCGGGCGGCCGAGGGCTGGGTCCGGAAGGTGGAAAAGGAATGGGGACGGATCGACGCCCTGATCAATTGCGCCGGGCCCTATCACCGGATCAACCTGCTGGCCGAGACCCTCGAGGGGTGGCATGAGATGTTCAACAATAATCTGCATCCCGTCTTTTACATGAGCCGCGCTGTGGCGGCCGGGATGAAGGAGCGCCGGTGGGGACGGATCATCAATTTCAGCATGGCCAATGCGGACCAGATGATCGCCCAGCCGGAGTTGACGGCGCATTACATTTCCAAGGTCGGGGTGCTTATCCTGACCCGGTCGCTGGCTCGCGTGATGGCCCCTCACGGTATCACGGTCAATGCCGTTTCGCCGGGGTTCATCAATTCGGGAAGCGCCCCCGAGGAGGAACTGGCCGGCATGGTCAAGCGAATTCCGGCAGGGTACGTCGGCGAAACCCGGGATGCGGTGGGGGTGGTGCGTTTTCTGGTCTCAGAGGAGGCGCGCTATATCACGGGGGGCAATCTTCATCTGTCGGGCGGGTGGGGAATTTAGGCGAACCCCCGCGGGGGGGCGGCGAGTGACCCGCTCGCCAGGATGTTTTGCCGGTTATCAAAAGAATAATGATGGGTGAGAGATCGGTCCCGTGTCGGGCATTCCTTGTGATTGACGGGCCCGGTTTATGTTTGTTAAAGTAAGAAAAATGGTCAAACCTTGAAAGGAGGGTTTCTCATGGTGCGGTTCAAGACGGTCGGAGCCGGTTTGGTTGCTTTCATTGCCGTGTTGGCGCTGGCGTTGTCGGTCCAGGCAGGATCCGGCGATGCGAAGGCGGCGAAGATGCATTCAGGGGCCATGATGGACGAGGGTGAAAAAATGATGAGCCACGGCAACCAGGGCCACCTCGATGTCATGCTGAAGCACGCCGAGGCGATGAAAAAGCATGCCGAGGAAACGGTCGATTCCACCCCCGCCGGGGACATGCATGGAAAAGAGGCCGTGATGCATATCAAGGAGGCCATTTCCCATCTGGACGAGGCCATTTCCCACGGCCGCCAGGGGCACGGCGATGTGGCCATGGGGCATGCCAAAAAGGCCATGTCCCATGCCAAAGAGGGTCACAAGCACGCGAAAGAGATGTAAGAAGGCTGAAGATATAGGGATCGCTGGTCTAGCTGGCGCGCTTGAGCGGCAGCATCACCCAGGTCGCGGCCCCGTCCCGACTGCGAAAGAGGCCTCCCTGCGTGCCCACGTAAATCGTGGACGGATCGGAGGGATCCAATGACATGGACCGAACGACCCGATGGGTCAGGCCTTCATTCGAGGGGTCCCAGGTGGACGCCGAATCGGTGCTCTTGAAAACGCCCTTATCCGTTCCGGCGTATAGCGTGGCGGGATTGCCGGGATCGATCAGGAGCTTGGCCACGAATTTCGTGGTGAGGCCTTCCATGCGCCTGGACCATTTCGCCCCGCCGTCGGTGGTCGCATAGATCCCCTGCGTGGAGCCGATATAGACGGTTTCGGTGTTCAGGGGATCGACGGCCACCGTATTGATTCCCAGGGCCATGGCCGTGTCCACGTCCCCCTCGATTAATCCTTTGTTGATGATCTCCCACCGGTTCCCCCGGTCTGTGCTCTTGTACATCCCGCCGCTGGTCCCCGCGTAGAGCGTGGTGGAATTCTCAGGATCGATCGCGAGGGTGGCCGTGTAGACGCTTTCCATGCCGTGAACGATCTCGGTCCAGTTTCCCCCCGCGTTCATGCTCCGGTAGGGGCCGATCGTGGTGGCGAGATAGACGATCCGGGTGTCCTTGGGGTCGATGGCCAGGTCGTAGACGACCGAGACATGCCCCTTGAGGCCGAGGTTGGCCGGCTGCCATCGCTGTCCGCCGTCGGCGCTTTTGTAGACGGCGGTCGCGAAGGTCCCGGCATAGATCGTCGAAGACAGAACCGGATCGATTGCCAGCGAGATGACCTGGGCGCCTTCCAATCCTTGCGGCATCGGGCTCCAGGTCTTGCCCCCGTCGCGCGTCTTGAACACGCCGGTTTTCGTGGACACGTAGACGATCTGCGGCTTGGTGGGGTGCACCGCCAGGGCGAAGATGGTGTCACGGGCGCAGCCGACGGATCCCAAAAAGAGGAGCGTCGCCAGGGTGAGAAGTGGTGCGATCCGCGCGATTCGCATAGGCGGTTTCAGGTGGACTCCAGTGAAAAGTGCCCTTGCAGTCACTCGGTTATTTCGGTTGACCGGCACAGGGACTTACTATAATGATCCGCTGGGCCAAAAGCAAGTCTCGCTGATCCTCTCACAGCAGGGTCCGATTGTCAGTCCCCGGGAATTTCGCTATAATCTTGGATTCACCCCACACCGGGCTCCCTGGACGGTCGGCCGGAGTCGGGGAAAACCGCGATGGAATTCAAAGATTATTACAAGATCCTGGGCGTTTCCAAAGACGCCACGGCACATCAGGTCAAGGCGGCTTATCGCAGGCTGGCCAGAAAGCACCATCCCGACTTCAATCCCGGCGACAAGAAGGCCGAGGAACGATTCAAGCAGATCAACGAGGCCTATGAGATCCTGAGGGATGCCGAAAAAAGGAAGAAATATGATGAGCTGGGGGCGAACTGGGAGCAGATCCTTCGCGATCGGGAATTCGCCCGCCAATACGCCAGCCCCGGTTTCGAGGCTGGCGGCGGGTTCGATTTTGATCTCGGGGATTTTTTCGAAACATTTTTCGGCGGCCGCGGCATGGGGGGGTGGTCCGGTTTTTCGAGGCGCGCCGCCTCCGGACCCCGTCGAGGGTCCGACATGGAGCAGGAGATTTCCATCAGCTTCGAGGAGGCCTTCCATGGGGGTGAAAGACGCCTGTCCCTGTCCTTTGAGGATCTCTGTCCCGCCTGCCAGGGGAGCGGGATGCAGGTGACCGGGGCGCAGCAGAAGGATCGGCAACGTATCGTCCGGGAGGCCACGACCTGTCCCTCCTGTGGGGGGGCGGGCCAGATGCGGGAGCGCAAGACCCTCCAGGTCAAGATCCCGCGCGGCGCGATCGAGGGGGCCAGAATCAGGTTGGCCGG
>CAYGBP010000076.1:0-4164 GCA_964348105.1 uncultured Nitrospirota bacterium | reverse complement strand
AGATGGTGGCCAGGGAGGGGGGGCGGGGGGACGGGGGGCGGGCCGTCCGGAGACCTTTATCTGAAGATCAGGCTTCTGCCCCACAAGGGGTATTCCGCGAGGGGAAACGACCTGCTTGGGGAGCTCCCGGTCCTGGACTACGAAGCGGCACTGGGGGCCGAGGTTCAGGTTCCGACCCTGGCGGGCCCGGTCTGGTTAAAGATCCCGCCGGGGACTCAGGCGGGGACGCAGCTGCGGCTCAAGGGGAAGGGGTTTCCGCACTTTCAGGGGGAAGGGGCGGGGGACCTTTATCTTACGATTCGAATCCTGATTCCCGCGAATCTATCGGACGAGGAAAGGCGGATCATGGAGCAACTTCGCGAGGCGCGCCACCGGCGCGGAGAAATCGACCCCCGCAGGGGGATGCACGGATAGTTCGGGGGGAAAGATCTTTTGGAAGAAAGAACCTCGGAAGGCGTTGTTTATTACCACATCACGGTCGTCTCGCAGCTGCTCGACCTGAGCGCGCAGACCATCCTGCGATATGAGCGGTTGGGCCTGATCCGCTGCGCTCCCGGGGTTTGGGGTGGGCCGGATCAGGAGCGGTGCTACGATGCGAAGGCGCTGGCGCGACTGAAACGGATCAAGTGGCTCACGGCGGATCTGGGCGTCAACCTGGCCGGGGTGGAGGTCATCTTGCAGCTGTTGGACCGGATGGACCGGATGCAGCCTTAGAGAAGGCTCCAGGTGCGTCAAACGACCCGGGCCGTTTTCGCTTTACACCCCCGGTGCGTTGATATATATATAGGACCGGGGGACGAGGAATGATCAATGGAACGGGAGATGTACACGGATGAAGAAATGGGGCGTCTGGCCCCGTTCTTCACCAACCTCAAGGATGATGTCTTCGGCCTGAAACTGCCCCAGGAGGTGGCGGGGGCATTGTTTTCCCGATACAGTCGCTCCGCCAAAAGCCTCCGGCGGGTCTTTCTGGACGAGTTCCTGGGCGCCGGCGGCGAAGAACTCGGTGTCGAGTCCCTGCCTGGGCGGGACCGGGAAGCCCTTGAAAGGGCCCGCCAGTTCTATGACCGCGTCCTGATCGGGTACGGTGATGATTCGGTCGCCCAGCTCGGGGGCGCACATGTCGCCTGCGAGAACATCTCCAACGTCGCGGCCAAGCTGATCGAAGATTCCCGGATCGGTATCGCCCCGCTTGAAAAATCGACCCGTTACGTGCGGTTCGACCGGAAGGATCCCGCCGGGAATTTCCTATACTACCGGGAGCCTGCGATCATGGCCAGTCCCCACGCGGGCGAATACCAAAGGGTCATGACCCTGCTGTTTGAGACCTATGCGGCCCAGATGGAGCCCTTGATCGGACAGGTCCAAAAGTCGTTTCCCATGACGGCGATGGATTTCAGGCATCCGCGGACCGGGGAGCCGCTGGAGTCCGGCGAGGTGAGCCGGGATCCGGACCTGAGCGCGTGGGCCGACAGGGCCTACCGCTCAACGGTGCGCGCCCACGCCTGTGACGTCCTTCGTTCCTATCTTCCGGCGGCCACCAGAACCAATGTGGGGCTTTTCGGCGTCGGCCAGGCCTTCGAGCATCTGTTGAACAAGCTGTACTCGCACGAGCTGGCGGAGGCGCGCGCGCTGGCGACGGCCATTCACCGGGAGCTCAACCAGCTGATTCCCTCCTTCGTCAAGCGTGCCGGCCGGAATCCCTATCTGACTGAGACGGCGCGGGCTGTGCGGGCGGTCGCCGACAGGATTTTGGGAACGGCCCAGGCCCCCCGTCGGGACTCGGTGGTTTTGGTGGACTACGAGCGGGAGGCCGAGGATAAACTCATTGCCGCGATCCTTTATCCGCATTCGGGAATGCCGATGGATCTGCTCCGGGAACGGGCGGGAGCGCTCTCCGCCGAGGAGCGGATGGGAATCCTCGAGGAATATCTCGGGCGCAGAAGAAACCGCCGGGACAAGCCCGGACGGGCGTTGGAGCAGGTCTATTATACCTTTGATATCCTCTGCAGCCTCGGATCGTACCGTGATCTTCACCGGCACCGGATCTTGACGCAGGAGCGGCAGGATTTTACGGTCCTGCACGGCTATGAGACTCCGCCCGAGATCGGCGAGGCCGGTTTTTCGGAGCCTTTCCGCCGGTGCATGGAGGAGGCGGCCGATCTTTATGAGCGGATCCGGCCGCACTATCCGTTGGAGGCCCAATATGTCGTTCCGATGGCTTATCGGGTCCGGTGGTCCATGAAGCTCAACCTGCGGGAGGCGGTTCATATCGGGGAGCTTCGGACCATGCCGCAGGGTCATCCCGAGTATCGGGCTATCGTCCAGGAGATGTGGCGCAAGATTCAATCGGTGCACCCCGCGCTGGCCCGATGCGCCCCGTTCATCGACTGGGGGACCTATCGGCTGGGCAGGCTGCAGTCAGAGATCCGCACCGAATACAAACGCTCAGTGCTGAAGGGGTGAGCCCGTCGGGGCCGCCGCGGCGGAGCGACACCAGGTTGGGCGGGAGGGTAATCGACGCGACATGACGGGCGATGAGGCATGGAAGGCGAACCGGGAAAAGGTCAGTTTCGTCAAGTCTTTTCCGGGCAGGATTCAGTCCTGGGAAGAGACTGCGGGCAGGACCGTCAAAAAGGCCGTCGCGCTTTCGGGAAGGTCCGGCTTCCTGCTGTTGTTTGAAGACGGTTCCTATGTGACGGTGCCGAAGCCCGATCCGGAACCGGGAGATCTCCTCGCGGGCCTTCTGGCGGCCCGTGCCGATCTGGAGCCTGGAAGGGAGGATGCCTACCGTGAGCTGGACCGGCTGGTCGATCGGGAAAAGGATCTCCTTCGTCGGGCCCGGCTGGAAAAGATCCTGGGGGCCGTGACGAACAACATGCCGGCCATTCCCGAGTTGAAAGAGGAACTGCTCAAGCTGCTCTCGAAGAAGCAATGACCGCCCCTTCGTCCGGTTCCGGACTCCTCAGGGTGAGATGATTCCGAAAAAATGAATTTCCGCACGATTCGCGCCTGGCGGCGGCTGGCGTCCCGAAGTGCGGCGGCAAGCGCAGAGGGAGCGGCGCAGGGTCTGCGGCCGGTCCCCGCGTTCCCTCGGTTTGAGAAACGAAGGGAGGATCGCCATGACGAAGATTCAGCTCATTGACTTGGTGTCGCAGAAAGCGAGGATCAAAAAGGCGGCGGCGGAGCGCGCGATGAACGCCATGGTGGAGGAGATCAAGAATACGCTGGAAAAGGGCAGGAGCTTTACATTGACCGGCTTTGGAACCTTTTTCCCCTCCAAGCGCGTCGCCAGAATGGGAAGAAATCCCAAGACGGGTCAACAGATATCGATCCCCGCCATCCGCACCATCCGTTTCAGGCCCAGTCCCAAGATGAGGCGCCGGATGTAAGCGCGGTCGGGACGGCGGGACACGATTTCCCCTCTGCTGAGGGGAATTGGATCGGGCCGGCCGCCCGTTCCGTTCGAACATAGGTTCTACCCTCATCCAAGGGACTGAGCTGTGTGTGCTATAATTTAAAAGTCGAGTGGGAGAGAAAATGAGCCGCAAGATGTTGAAATCACTGGGGATTCTTGGCGCCGGCAAGATGGGTTCTGCTTTGATTCGCGGATTGATTGGGACCGGCGTGATCGGACCCGACCGGGTCTGGGCGGCGGATCCTTCGCGTTCGGCGCTGGAGCATCTCAAGCGCGATTTAGGAATTCATACGACGCGGGAGAACACGGAGGCCGTGTCTCATGCCGATATCGTCCTGATCGCCGTCAAGCCCGATGTCGTCCCGGAATTGCTCCGCCAGATCCGGACTGCCATCGGCAAAGAGAAGCTGATCCTGTCGATCGCCGCGGGTGTCTCGCTAAGGACCATCGAAGAGGGGCTTCCCCGTCAGTGTCGCGCGATTCGGGTCATGCCCAACACTCCCTGTCTGGTGGGGGAAGCGGCGGCGGGCTACAGCCTTGGCCGATATGCGACGGCGGAGGATGGTCGGACCGTTGAATCGCTGCTGTCCGCCGTGGGACGCGCATTCCAACTGGACGAAAAGCACCTGGATGCCGTCACCGGCCTAGCGGCCAGCGGGCCGGCCTATGTCTTTGTCATGATCGAAGCGCTCTCAGACGGCGGCGTCAAGATGGGGCTTCCCCGGCAGGTGGCCACCCGCATGGCT
>CAYGBP010000075.1:8119-12830 GCA_964348105.1 uncultured Nitrospirota bacterium | reverse complement strand
GGCCGCTACCGGCTGAAACACAAAGGCCAGCCCCCATGCCATGATTTCCGCCTTTTGGCCGAAGCGCAGGATAACGGCCGTCGTCGTGACTCCGATGGCCCACCCGAACACCATGAGGTTGAAGACGAAAGGAAGAAGGGCCAGCCCCAGCATGAAGATGTTGAAGGAATACAGGATCCATGCCAGCGTCACCGTCACGATGGCGGCCGTGAACAGCTTGAAGATGCTGATCGCCATCGTGGCCAGAAGAAACTCGCCCGGTCGAAGCGGGGTGACGAACAGGTTTAAGAGATTTCGAGACCAGACCTCCTCCAGGAATGAAATCGAGATGCCCTGCTGCGAACGGTACAGGATGTCCCACAGGATCAAGGCGCCGAGGAAGATCGCCAGAAAGTTGGGCAACGCCCCTTCGAACTGACCCAGGTAAAGGGTGATGAACCCCCACACCAGAAGATCGAGCAGGGGCCAGTAGAAAATCTCCATCAGGCGGGACAGGCTGCGGCGGTAAAGGTACAGGTGCCGCATCACCATCGCATAGACCCTGTACAGGCTGAACACCGCTAGTCCCCCTCCCGGGCGACCTTGAGGAAGACCTCCTCGAGGTTGCGCTTTCCGAAGCGCCGCAGGATCTCCGCGGGGGATCCCTGCGCGATGATCCGCCCCTTGTGCAGAAACAGGATGCGGTCGCACATCTCCTCCATTTCCTTCATATTGTGTGAGGTATAGAGCAGGGCGACGCCCTCGTCATTGCGGACTTTCTTCAGCAGCCTGCGGGTCTTATCGGCAATATCCGGATCGAGGCTGGCCGTGGGCTCATCCAGAAACAGGACCTTGGGCTCGTTGAGGAACGCCTTCGCCAGGCAGAGGCGGGTCAGCTGCCCGGTGGACAAGGTGCCGGAAAGCTTTTTTTGAATCGCATCGATTTCGAAGATCCTGAGCAGCTTCTGGATGCGATCCTGAGGTCTTCGAATCCCGTAGAGGCGGGCGAACACCGTCAAATTCTCCAGGACGGACAATGAATTGGGCATCGAGATATAGGTGGATGAAAAATTGACCTGCCGCAGGATTTTCTCCCGGTTGGAGGCAAGCGGCAGGCCCAATATTTCGATCCGGCCCGAGGTGGGGGTCAGCGTTCCGAGCAGCATCTGCAGGACCGTGGTCTTCCCGGCGCCGTTCGGACCCAACAGACCGAGGATCTCCCCCTGCCCGACCTGGAACGAGATACGGTCCACCGCCGTAAATCCGTTGAAGACCTTGACCAGATTTTCAACTTGTATGACCGGCGCCGTCATCGGAGGGTCAGGATAGGCGATTGATGCAGTTCATCGCGTGGAAACCAGCCGAATTCAGTGATTCGCCCCGATCAAGGCATCGGGATCGCATTCCCGGAGCCGTCGCTCATCCAATTGCATGACGGCCTGCAAGGCCGCCGCATAGCGTCCGGACTGCATCTGGCGCAACCGCTCCGCCAGGTTGGCCGCCGGCCTTTCCCGAAGGGCTCCCTGTGTCCGCCGGGCAAAGATCCCAAGCAGGTTCGGCTGGATCGAAACGTCACAGACTGCGGCGCAGAGGCCGCACATGATGCAGTTGTAGAACTTTTCGGAGACCGCGGCCAAATCGCCGGAAATGGCCTGGACGACGGCCTGACGCACGGCAATCCCCTGCGGGCATACCAGGGTGCAGGCGTCGCACCGGGTGCACCGACGGGCTTCAGGATACAGTTGAAGCAACCGGGAGGCGGGATCATCGATTTCATGGAGCCGGTAACCGGCCGGCCGCTGCGAACCGCCGGCCGGCGGTGAGAAGGCCATTCCGTCCCGCACCGGCGTCTGGCAGGCCAGCCCCGTCTTGACCCCGGGCTGCCCTTTTTGGGAATAGGTAAAGGTGCAGGCGCCGCACACCCCTCCCAGGCAGCCAACCCCTTTCAGCATTTCGTGCCCGGCATGCCAGAGCGCCTGAATCGCCGTGATCCCTTCCGGGACCCGGTGTGCCTTTCCCTGGATCTCGATCTGCAAAAGGGCCGTTTCAGTGATAGCTTTCATCCTCCCCCGGAAACTTGCCCAGTTCCACCTCTTCCTTGAACTTCTTGACGGCCTCCAGCACCTGCCCCCTCAGATTGGCATAGTGGCGGACGAACTTGGGCTTGAATTCCGTAAAGAGACCCAGCAGATCATACAGGACCAGCACCTGCCAGTCGCAATGAGGGCCCGCCCCGATGCCGATCGCGGGGATGGACAATGATTCCGTGATCCTTCTGCCCAATGCGGCCGGGATCGCCTCCAGCACCAGGGCGAAGGCGCCCGTCTCCTGGAGGGCCGCCGCATCCTTGAGAAGCCTTTCTGCGGCACCGGCCTCCTTGCCCTGGACCTTGTACCCGCCGGTCCGGTGAATGGACTGCGGCTGCATGCCGATATGTCCCATGACCGGAATGCCGCTTTCAACCATGGCTCGTATATGGGCCGACACGCCCGCCCCCCCTTCGAGCTTGACGGCGTGGGCCCCGGCCTCCTTCAGGAACCGTCCTGCGTTTCGAACCGCCTCTTCAACGCCGCACTGATAGGAGAGAAACGGCATATCCCCGATCACCATCGCATGCCGTGCGGCCCGGGAAACCATTCTCGTATGATAAATCATTTCATCCATGGTGACGGACAGGGTGTTTTCATTTCCCTGCACGACGACGCCCAGAGAATCCCCGACCAGGAGGATATCGGGCTCGGCGGCATCCAGGATTCCCGCGAACAAGGCGTCATAGGCCGTCAGCATGGTGATCTTGCGCCGCTGCCCCTTCTTTTCCTGCAGGTCCTTGATCGTCACGCGTCCCATGGCAGATTCTTTTCGTCAATGATGATGGGTCGATCCCGGGCGGCGAAATCCCGTCACGCGCTCAGGCCGGCCTTGCGGATGATATCCGGCACTCGGTCGCGCATCCCCACCGCCATGATGTGTACCCCGTCGCACGCCCCGCGGATGGCCCGTACGGTGCGCGCGGCGATGTCGATTCCCACCTCCGCCGCCTTGTCCTTGTCCGGCGCGGCGCGAAGCTCTTCCAGCATCGGGTCCGGGACCCGGATGCCGGGAATGTTCTGGTTCATGTATTCCGCCATCTTGGCCGACTTTAAGACGATGATCCCGGCCAGGATCTTGGCCTTGAATTTCTTGACCGAGTCCGCGAACCGGCCGAACGAGTCGGGATCGTAGACGCCCTGGGTCTGGAAAAATTTCGCCCCGGTCGAAATCTTCTTTTGAAACTTTGCAAGCTCCAGCTCCTGGTTGGGCGCGTCGGGGCTGGCGGCGGCTCCCCCCCACAGATCCGTCTTTCCGCGCAGCTCGTTGCCCGACATATCCTTGCCCTGATTCATCGCGTTGATGATCTCCAGAATCTGCGTCGATTCCAGATCGAAGACCGGCTTGGCCTCCTGATGATCGCCCACCTTCATCGGGTCGCCCGTCAAGGACAGCACATGCCGAACGCCCAGGGCATGCGCCCCGAGCAGGTCGGACTGAAGCGCCATGCGGTTTCGATCCCGGACGGTGACCTGCATGATCGGATCGATCCCGATATCCACCAGGGCCTTGCAGGCCGCCAGGGGGCACATGCGCATCACGGCCGTTTGATTGTCGGTGACATTCACACCGTGCACCAATCCCACCAGGGCCTTCCCCTGGCGGATCAGAGCGTCCAGGTCCGTCCCTTTGGGGGGCTCCAACTCCGCCGTGATCGCAAATTTTCCGGACTCCAGCGCCTCTCGAAGCTTTGACATCGGTCTCCCCTTCCTGTCCTCGAAATGAATCCTTCCCCTGGCCTCAACGAGCCTATTGGATGTTTGCGAACCGCTTGGCCGAACGCAGGGTGTTTTGAAGCAGCATGGCGATCGTCATCGGCCCCACGCCGCCGGGCACCGGGGTGATCCAGCCCGCCCGCTTCGCGGCGGCCTCGTAATCCACATCGCCCACCAGTTTGCCGTCATCCTGGCGGTTGATGCCCACGTCGATCACCACGGCGCCCTCCTTGACCATCTCCCCCTTGACGAACCGGGCCTTTCCGATCGCCGCGACGAGAATATCCGCCCTCAGGCAGACCTCTCCCAGGTTTCGGGTCCGGGAATGACAGATCGTCACCGTGGCGTTTCTGTGCATCAGCAGCATGGAAACGGGACGCCCCACCAGGTTGCTGCGGCCCACCACCACGGCCGTCTTGCCTTCGATCGGAATGGAATGGTAATCCAGCATCGCGAGCACGCCCGAAGGCGTGCAGGGCACAAAGACCGGGTCGCCCATCATCAGTTTTCCCGCATTGAACGGATGAAGACCGTCCACGTCTTTGTAGGGCGACAAACTGTTGAGTACCTCTTCGGCGTTAAGATGCTTGGGAAGCGGCAGCTGAACCAATATCCCGTGGATCTTGGGATCCTCGTTCAATTTTTCAATCAGCTGGAGGAGGTCGGCCTGGGAGGTCGATTCCGGCAGGTAATGCCCTTCCGAATAAATGCCGGCCTCATCACAGGCCTTGCGCTTGTTCCTCACATAGATGACCGAGGCGTGATTCTCACCCACCAGGACGGCCGCCAGCCCGGGCGTCACGCCCGCCGGGCGAAGCACCTCGGTCTCCTTGCGGATTCCCTCCTTGATCTCCTTCGATATCGTCTTTCCGTCAATGATTACCGCCGCCATTACGACTCCTCCCCCAGAATCCTCCGGTCAATCACCC
>CAYGBP010000075.1:2633-8091 GCA_964348105.1 uncultured Nitrospirota bacterium | reverse complement strand
GTCACGATCATGTGAACCTTGATGTCATGAAGGGTTGCCGGCACCGATTCGACCAGTTGAAGCTCGAAGGCCAAACCGATCCGGGGCACTTGGGCGGATCCGGCCAACGGCTTCGACCGTCCCAGGAACTTGTCGTAATAGCCCGTCCCGTATCCCAGCCGGTTTCCCTTCCCGTCAAACGCCACCCCCGGAAGGGCGAACAGATCGATGATGCCGGGGTCGACCAGCCGCAAATGATCCGGTTTGGGTTCCGGGATTCCCAAGGGACCCGGTGCCAGGCCGTCGGGATAGTCCAAAAGCTCCGAGAAAGACAGCCCCTCACCCCCGGGCAGGACGACGGGAACCACCACGCGCTTGCCCCGACCGAGGGCCGCACGCACGATCTCATCCGTCGACACCTCCCCCCGAAAGGCCAGGAAAAGGTGGATGACCCGCGCCGCCCCGAACTCGGCAAGACCGATGAAACGGCGGGCGATGGCCTCGCTCTTGGCCTTTCGTTCCTGATCGGACAGGAGCCGGCGTTTTTCCAAAATGAGCTTTCGCAGGAGCTCCTTTTCGCCCCCGATCGAGGCAGCCTCTTCAGGCTCCTTCCGCCCGCCCATTTTCGGCCGACACCCCCAGCATGACAGAGAAAAAAGATTCTATTTTTTAATGGGTTTCAGAATAACAACTCACCGTCCCTTTGTCAAATTTTTTAAGCCCCGGCTCTGATCGGCCTTGACATTCAAGGCCCCTGGAGGTATACATATGTATACGCTTTCAGGACCGGGCAAAGGGGGAAATCTCATGAAGCCGGGGCCCCTGTCGAATCGTCAGGCCGCCATCCTCGATTTTATTCGCACCCACCAGAGGGTGGAAGGATATCCCCCCACCATCAGGGAAATCGCGGCCCGGTTCGGTCATGCCAGCCCCCGGGCGGTCCAGAAACATCTCTCCGCCCTTCAAAGCAAGGGCCATATCTCGAGACGACGCGGAAAATCACGCGCCATCGACCCTCGGATGCCCCAGGCGGGAAGCCGCGATCCGCAGACCAAGGGCCTCCCCATCCTCGGCCGCGTCCCGGCCGGTCCGCCAGGTCTGGCCGCCGAGGAGGTCATCGGGCACCTGAGCGTCGATCCGGGACTTTGCGCCGATCCGGACGCCTTCGCCCTCCGGGTGGCGGGCGACAGCATGATCGATAGCGGAATATTCGACGGCGATTACGCCGTAATTCGGCCCCAGTGCGGGGCCGAAAACGGGGAGGTGGTGGTGGCCCGGTTGGGCGATGAGGTGACCGTCAAGCGCTTCTATCGCGAAAAGGGTCGTATCCGCCTGCAGCCCGAGAATCGGAACCTGTCCCCGATACTCATCGAAGCCCCGGCGGATGAATTCGTGATCATCGGCAAGGTGGTTGCCATCGTGAGGAAGCTATGATGACCGCGATCGGACAATCGATCCGGGTGGGCGTGGTGTTCGGCGAAGATCGGCAGATCACGCCCAAATGGTTTTTCTGGAACGGGAAAAAACACGACATTGTCAAGGTGACCTTCAGCTGGAAAATCCGGGAGGGACACAACATCCTGCATCATTTCGCCGTCACCGATGCCGACCACCTCTATGAGCTGTGCTATGACACCGGCGCCGGATCCTGGCGGCTGGAGGCCCTCAGCCCCCTCGATTAAAGATGGCTCATCAGGCAGGTCATGAGAGCCCCTCGCGCTTTGCGATGACCACGCTCCAGTCGCCTTCCTGGACCGCTTCCCCGCGTTGATTTTCCACCCGCACCGCGAAGCGGATTACGCCCCTGTCCGCGTGATGCGTCTCCCGCTTGTCCGCCACCTCCATCCGAACCGTCACCGAGTCGCCGATCCGAACTGGGCGCAGGAAGCGCCATCCCATCTCCTGAAAGGCCAACAGGGTCCGGTCGAAGATGCCGGTCTGCACCGCCAGTCCCGAGGCCGCCGACAGTCCCAGCATGCCGTGCACCACTCTTCCCTTGAAGATCGTGGTCCGGGCATAGGCCTCGTCCATGTGCAGCGGATAGAAGTCGCCCGACAATTCGGCGAACTTGGAGACATCCTGCTCGGTCAGCGTCCTGGATCCGGTGTCGAACCGCTGGCCCACCCGCAGCTCTTCAAAATATTTCCCGGCCATCTCAACGCCCGGCTGCCGCCGGATCCTTGCCGGGACCGGCGGCGAGGTAATCGTCTCTCAACCGGCCCTTCTGAATCTTGCCGGTTGCCGTCTTGGGAAACTCCTTCCAGAAAACGACCTTGCGGGGACATTTGAAGTCGGCCAGGGACTGTTTGCAGAACTCGACGAACTCCTGCGCGTCGGATTTCATCCCCTCCTTGAGAATAATGAAGGCGTAGACCTCCTCGCCCCAGACCTTGTCGGGCAAGCCTACCACCGCCGCCTCCAGCACCTTGGGATGGCGGTACAACACCTCTTCGATTTCCTTGGGATAGATGTTCTCCCCGCCCCGGATGATCATCTCCTTTTTCCGGCCCACGATGTAATAATAACCTTCGTCGTCCCGATATCCCATGTCCCCGGTATGCAGCCATCCGCCCCGCAGTGCGGCGGCGGTGGCCTGCGGATCCTTGAAATATTCGCGCATCACGTTCTCGCCCTTGACCAGGATCTCCCCTACTGCGTCGGCCCCCAGCTCTCGATCCTCATCGTCCGCCACCTTCATCTCCTGGCCCGGAAGGGTGATCCCGATGGATCCGACCTTGCGCCGGCCGCCCACGGGGTTCACCGAGCTCACGCAGGTTCCCTCGCTCAATCCGTAGCCCTCCAGAATGAAGGCGCCGAATTTCTTCTCGAAGGCCTCAAAGATCTCCACCGGCATGGGCGCTGCGCCGCAGATACAGAATCGAAGCGATTTGAGGTCGTAACGCGCGGCATCCGGGGAATTGAGCAGGATGGCATAGACCGTCGGCACGCCACTGAAGGCGGTGGCCTTGAACCGGGCGAGGGTCGGGAAAAAATCCTTGGGACTGAACCGCTCCATCAGGATCATGCTGCCCCCCGCGTACAGCGGACTCAGCGTGGTCACCACCTGGCCGTTGACATGAAACAGCGGCAGGATGCAGAGAAAGCGGTCCTCCTCCGTCATCCGGATGGCCTCGACGAAGCGCGCCGTATCGAAAACGTAGTTTCGGTGCGTCAGCACCACGCCCTTCGGCCGTCCGGTGGTCCCGGAGGTGTAAATGATGGAGGCCGGATCCGATTCCCGGACGGACGAAAGCTCGCCTCCGCCCGCGGGGTCGCCCAGGCGGCTCATCGACATGACATCCGGATCGGACGACTCCTGCGTGAGCACAGTCAGCGAAAGCTGCGGACAGCTCTCCCGGACCTGACGAATCACCGCAAGATAATCGCCTGAGGTCACCACCGCCCTCGCCTCGGCATGCCCCAGGATGTAAGCCACCTCGCCGCCCTTCAGCTGGGTGTTCACGGGCACCGCCACCCCCCCCGCCTTCAGGATAGAAAAGAATGCGTACAGGAACTCGGGACAATTCTGAAGGAAGATCGCCACGCGGTCTCCCTTGCGGATTCCCACGCGGATCCAGCCGCGGGCGAGCTCATCCGTGACCTGGTGAAGCCTGGAATAGCTGACCTCCTGCTCGCGGAAATATAAGAATGTCTTTTCGGAATACTGTGAGGCCCGCTGTCCGAGCAGTTCGCACAGGTTCATCTCAGGCCGTCCTCTTCCGTCCGCGGCGCACGCCGGCCGCCCGGCCCGAAGGCGCGCGCTCGGTCTGAAAGTAGAGGATGTCACGAAGCGTTCCGTCCCTTTTTTTTCCAAAGACGGCCCGCACGCGCAGGCCGACGCGCATCTTGCGGATATCTTTTTCCTTCAGGAAATACTGAAAGGTGTTGTCGGCCCCGTCGAATCGAATCATGCCGTAGCAATACGGCACGGGGCGGGTGATGCCCGTCATCGGGTCGATAAACGGAAAGGTGACTTGGGTGTACGAGGTCAGCGTCCCCGTCGGCGGGAGTTGCACGAACTCATCCATCTTCTCGTAGCAGCGGGCGCAGACGATTCGGGGGGGAACCAGGACGAGCGAGCAGGACCCGCACCGGCTACCCGTGATTTTTCCCCGCTTGAGCCCCTCCAGGAAGCGGGCGCCGTACTCGCCCACCGAATACCGGTACTCGAGGGGCACTCCGCAGGAGACCACGATGAACTCCTCTTTGTCATCCTTCGCCATCCGCTACCTTTCCCTTCCCAAGATCATGATCTCGTTCCAGTAAGATCCACCAAAGCCAGTGGCGAGCGCCGTCTTCACGTCCGGAACTTGCCGATCTCCGCCCTGGCCGCGGATCTGGGTCGCCGCCTCCGCCGCCCGGATCAGGCCGGTCGCGCCGATGGGGTTGGTGCAGATGACCCCGCCGGATGGGTTGACCGGGAGGTCACCCTCCATTGCCGTGGCCCCGCTCTGCACCAGGCCGCCGGCCTCGCCGGGCCCGCAGATCCCCAAATCCTCCAGCCATTCCAGCTCGGCATACGAGCAGGGACTGTAAATCTCGGCTACGTCGAACTGCCGCCGGGGATCCGTGATCCCGGCCTGGCCGTAGGCGACGCGGGCGGCCTCCTTCAGCGTGTTCTTGTAGGTCACGGCCCCGGGAAAGGTGTCCCCCAGATAGGTATGGTTATGGCAGGAGGCCACCCCGCGGACCCACGCCGGCCGCCCGGCCGTCCCCCCCACTCCGGCCTCCGAGGCGAAGACCACGGCACAGGCGCCGTCGCTCGTCGGACACATGTCCAGCAGCCGGATGGGATAGGAGAGCATGGGGGAGGCCAGCACTTCATCCACGCTGACCGCCTTTTGAAGATGCGCATGAGGATTTCTGGCGGCGTTTCGCCTCGCGTTCACCGTCACGAGGGCCGCCTGCTCGTGGGGCGTATGATAGCGCCCGATATAATGGCAGGCGGTTACGGCCAGCGCGCTGATGGCTCCCGCCAGCGTGGGCCGCTCGTAAACCGGATCAAAGGCCGTCACGATTCCGGTGCTGGTCTCGCCCGATGAGGCGGACAGCATCTCCCAGCCGACGGCCATGACCCGGTCATACAGCCCCGAGGCCACCATGTAATACGCCGCGATGGCCAGTGAGCTCCCCGTGCATCCGCCCGTGGCCACCTTCAACCCCGGCCGCCCGTACGCCCCGGAGCCTTCGACCGGCCACAAATCCGACAGATTGATTCCTTCGAAATGCTCCATGTTGCCGATGATCACGGCGTCGATCCCATTCAGGCCCCGACGCGGGCCGGGGGCGTCCGCCAGCCCCGCATTCTCTATCGCCAGGTCGACCGCCTCCCGGATCATCTCGGGAATGCTGACATCCACCCGCTTCGAGCAGTGCCGGGTTTGTCCCGTTCCGACGATTGCAACCGATCGTGCCATAAAGATCCACTCCGAACACGAAGGCCCGCGCGCCCGGGCGGCGCTTCAGTCAGGCCCATCCG
>CAYGBP010000075.1:0-2623 GCA_964348105.1 uncultured Nitrospirota bacterium | reverse complement strand
CCCCGAAAATCAAATCCCGCCTGCTTCCGCGGACTCTAACCCACGCCAACCCATCGACGCTTCATGTCGAAAGAATCCAGACGCAATGGGCCTGGCCGATGGCCCCCGTCATGCCGTGGGCCAGCCCGAAGAGCGGCCGATCGCCTCGCTCCCGGGTGGCCCGATCCCTGATCTGAGCGGCCACCTCGGCGACACGGACCAGTCCCGCGGCGAAACCGGGGTGCGCGCCCATGGAACCCCCCGACCGGTTGTACTCGGGCCTCTCATCCAGTTGTAGCCAAGCCCTGCCCCGGCCGGGTTGGCAAAACCCGAGCGATTCGGGCCACATCACGGTCTGGCAGGAGGACAAGTCCGTCACCTCCACGGCGGCGATCTCCTCATCCGGTCGTTTGATCCCGGCCCGGCCGCAGGCCTCCCGGACGGCCTTTTCTAGGGCCGTCGAGCGCGCCAGCTCCCGTTGTCCGGGAGAATGCGCGTCATAGCAGCTCCCGACGCCCCTCAGCCAGATGGGTTTTTCGCACAACTCCCTCGCCCGTCTCGGCGAGGCCAGCAGGATCGCGCAGGCCCCGTCGGAGTCGGGCGCGATATGCAGCCGCCGGAGGGGATCAGAGACACGATCGCTGGCCTGCACGGCCCTTAATCCGAACCCCTCCCGGCGATGGGCAAACGGATTTGCGGCGGCCTGTGCAAAGCTCCAGGCGGCGCTCTCCGAAAGATCCTCTTCCCGCAGGCCGTATTGAGAGAGATAGGCGGCGGCCTGAAGGCCCAAGGCGCTGTGGTCGTCCAGGCCCAGCGGGCGCAGATAGACGGGATCCCAGGCGGCATTCGCGATCAATCGCGGTCGTCCCTCAGAGGCCTTGGCGTGACTCACCACCAGGGCGGTTTCGAAGGCCCCCGACGCCACGCTGGCATAGCCGTAGATCAGGGCGAAGGCGCCGTCCATCGAGACCTTCGATTCCGATTTGAAAGGCGCCCCGATCACATCCTGGATCGCCATATTGGAAATCGTGCGGCCGTCGCTGAAGTCGCTCGATGCCGAAATCATCGTGTCCAGGTCGGCGCGTTTCAGACCCAGGTCGGTCAGCAGCCGCTCCACCACTTCATACACCAGCTCGGCGTAGTTCTGGGAAGTTTTCCGCGCTTCGTGACGGGTTTGGGCCCAGCCGACGGCTGCGACGGGTTCCATCCGGTTACCTGCCTCCATCGGCCGGCCTGAAGTAGCGAATATCCAGAATATGGGCCCGGCGCTTCCTGTCGAATACGGGCTCGACCCGCATCCCGGCCCGAATCCGCTCCGGCTTGACCTCACCGATCAGATGGACCAAAGGGGTATCGGCTCCTTCCAGTCGAATCAGTCCGATCGCGTAAGGGGTGGGCAGCACCTGAATGCCGGGCTCGGAGTCGCGCACCACGGTCCAGCATTCCAGAACCCCGGCGGGTCCGACCTCGACCCATTCCGTCCCGATCTGATCGCACGTCAGACACCGCCCTGGCGGGACCGTCACCCGGTTGCACGCCGGGCATCGAATCGCCCAAAGTTTTTTCTCATCCCGCAACCCCCGCAGAAACCGGCTGCCCATCCGGCCCGCCGGCCAAGCGTACGGGATTTTGATCCGGCCCTCCAGGACCCTGCCCCGCGAGGCTGCTCTGCCGCCCTTCGCCATCATGATTCCCCTTTGAAGATTTCCTTTGCGATGATCAGTTGTTGAATCTGATTCGACCCCCCGCCGATGCTGATCAGCTTTGCGTCCCGCATCAACCGCTCCACCGGATGCCATTTGGTATAGCCGTGGCCGCCCAGGATCTGCACGGCGTCCACAGTGGCCTTCATCACCATCTCGGCCCCGAACAGCTTGGCCATCGAGGCCTCCTTCGTCGCGGGCCGCCCCTCGTCCAGCAGCCGCGCGGCACGGTAGGTCAGCAGCCGGGCCGCATCGATCCCGACGGCCATCTCGGCGATCATCGCCTGCACCAACTCGAACTGGGCGATCTTCTTTCCGAACTGCTGGCGTTTCACGGCGTAGGAACGGGCCACGTCGAACGCGGCCTGGGCGATGCCCACCGGCATCCCCGAAAAAATCGCGCGCTCCACATCCAGGGCCCGCATCAACTGAGGGATGGCCTCGCCCGGCCGCCCCAACCGATTCTCGGCGGGCACGGGGCAATCCGTCAAGACGAGCTCCGAGGTAGGCGATCCCCGCATCCCCAGCTTCGGGATATCGGACCCCGCCGAAAATCCCTTGAATGACTTCTCAACGATGAAGAGCCCCAGGCCCCCCGGATCCGTCGTTCCCTCCATCCGGGCGGCCACGATGAAAATATCGGCCACGGGACCATTCGTGATCAGGGTCTTTTTGCCCGAGATGCGAAAACCCCCTTTTTCCTCCCTGACAGTGGTTCGAATCGATAGCGCGTCGGAGCCCGCCTCCGGTTCCGTCACGGCAAACGCCCCAACGCCCCCCCGGACGCCAGCCGCGGCAAATAACGCTTCTTCTGCTCGTCGGTGCCGAAGGTATGGAGGTTGTGGGTGCAGAGAAACGCGTGGGCCCCGTACGACAGCGTGGTGGAGGCGCACGCCCGTGACAGCTCTTCAACGATGATGGCGCAGGAAAGATAATCGACA
>CAYGBP010000074.1:11737-12942 GCA_964348105.1 uncultured Nitrospirota bacterium | reverse complement strand
ATGATGATCCCGCATCGAGCCTCCCCAAGGAAAAATACAAGCTCTTTCCCCTTCAGGCCTATGCCGTCTACCGGTTAATCCTTGACCCGGACCAGTTCCTCGTCCCTTATCTGGGCGGGGGGTTGAGCCGCTTTACCTATTGGCAATCGGGGGGCGGCCGACCCAGCGACCAAGGGGCGCGCAACGGCATCCATGTCAGAGGGGGCCTTTCCCTTCTGCTCGATCGCCTCGATCGGCATGCCGCCGAATCGGCCAATGCCGACTGGGGGCTGCTGAATAGCTATCTCTTCGGCGAGGCGCAATTTGCGGTGGTCGACAACTTCGGAATTGCCGACCAAGACTTGGGCGGCTGGACCTATTGGGGAGGATTGCGGCTCGAATTCTAAAGGGGATTGCCCCTCACAGATTTTGCGACGAGACCTTCACCCGATTTCCCCCCTCGGCTTTGGCACGATAGAGGGCCTGATCGGCTGCCTCATGCAGGGTGACAGGATCATTGTGGCGGGGGTAGCTGGCCACACCACAGCTCAAGGTAGTTGTGAAGTAGTTTCCACTGGAATAGTGGCGTAGCTGCGAAAAAGCCCTGCGAATCTCGTCCAACATATGACGGGCGGGTTCCTCTGAAGTGTCCAGAAGGATCAAGCCGAACTCATCCCCCCCGTAACGTCCGATGACGTCACTCTTCCTGAGGCGCTGGCGCAGTAAACGCGCAATGCTTTTGATGACGATGTCGCCCGCCGGATGGCCGTAGGTGTCATTGATGGACTTGAAGCGGTCCAGATCAATCATGGCATAGGCAAACCTTCCGCCGCTTCGTCTTGCCCGTCCGAACTCGCCGTAAAGATGTTCCTTCATCGCGGTATGATTCAAGGCGCCCGTCAGCGCATCCCGGATCATGAATCGCCTGAGAACGCGCGACCGCTGGGCGTGGCTGGTCACGATCGAAACCAGATGCTCGGGAGCGATCGGCTTGGTAAGGAAATTATCGCCTCCCTGCTGTATTGCCCGAAGCTGCTTTGAAATATCCTTTTCCACGGAAACGAAAAGGATCGGAATTCCAACATGGGTTTCCTGCTGGCGGATGACCGCAGCCAGCTCGATACCGGTGCAGTCCGGCAGGTAGAGATCCATGACGATGAGGTCCGGCCGTAACTCGTTGAGGGCATCCACCGCCCTGGACGGATCGTGGGCCAACCGGACCTCCA
>CAYGBP010000074.1:4369-11638 GCA_964348105.1 uncultured Nitrospirota bacterium | reverse complement strand
CGACCCGCCCGCCCGGATCGCCTGCATCCGGGCATCAAAATCATCTCTTCCGGAAATAAAGATGACGGGAGGCTGCAGTTCGGACGTTTCACGCAATTCCCGGATCGCATCCGCGCCCGATGGGTTTCCCTTGGGAAACACCATATCCATGAGAATGGCACCGGGGGGGGATTCGGCGATGGCTGCCTTCAGGCCCCCTGGATCCGAGATGATCCGGGCTGCATACCCGAAATAGGCCAACTGGCCTGCTAGTTCATCGGCCAGTGTTTGGTCATCATCCACGATCAGAATTTTCTGATGCGGCCCAGATTCGGAAGATTCTCCCGAGGACTGGGATGTCCCGCGGCTTGGGGCAATATCCAGCTCCGGTCGGATGGAGGCCTTCCTCAGGCTTCCCAGCAAATCCTGAATCCGTTTGGCCGTCTGCCCTTCCGCTTTGGCTACCCCATCCACCAAATCCTTGAAGATCGATTCCAGCGACCGGGCCACTTCGCTTACCTCGCTGTAGCCAAAAGTTGCGCCAGAACCCGTGATGTTGTGTACCAAGCGATGCATCAAGAGGAAGGATTCGGCGTCGCCCTCTCCCGAGGTGGTCCTTTTCCATTCCCCCTGGATCCGCTCGATCCGTTCGGACAACTCCCGGGCATAAGTCCTCTGGAGCTCCTCCAGGACCCGTTTCTGGGCATCGGAAAATTCAGGCATGCGCTTTGGCCCAGATTTCCTTGATTTGATCCGAAAGCGTCATGGGATCGAAGGGCTTGGCAATTGCGGCTAGCGCCCCCATGGATATGTATTCTGCCACCTCTTTCTCCTGAACCTTAGCCGTCATGAAGATCACTGGGGTTGAGGCCGTCTGCGCTTTCTCCCGCAACGCCTTCAGTGTGGAAGGACCGTCCATCCCCGGCATCATGACGTCCAACAGTAACAGGTCCGGCTGAAAGGCTGGGCCTCTGTCCAGCGCCTCCTGTCCGGAACTGCACACCTCGATCGAAAAGCCGCCGACGGACTCGAGGGCCAGTCGGGCCACGCTTTGGATATCCGGCTCATCTTCAACAAGCAGTATTTTCTTTAACTCCGACACGCCCATCGCTTTGTTCCCCCTGTCCGGTTATCCCCCTTAATTCGCTTTGCGTATGACCCCTTTAATGGTGGCCAGTAGCTTGTCGTTTGATGTCTGAGATTTGACCAAGACTCCGCTCACGATTCCGGCCATTTCCGGATTCACATCATAGGACGAGAACAGGATAATGGGAACCTGAGGCAATAGATTCTTGATCATCGGAACCAGGTCCAAACCTGATCCGTCCGGAAGACCGATATCCAGAATGATCAGATCGAAACGGCCTCCTGCCAACAGCCGCCGGGCCCCCTCCACGCTATCGGCCCGAAGGATCTCGGCCTCCTCCCCCACTAGCGCAGCAACCACCTGGGCCACGTCCGGGTCATCCTCTACATGCAGAATTTGGGGCTTATCCCCCTGCCGGCCCTCAAAGGTGCTTTTCATTACATTGATCAACCTATCCTGGTCGATGGGTTTGTCAAGCCAGTCCACGATGCCCACGGCTCCGCCCTTGAATTCAGATTTCCCTTCCTGGGCCCGACCCGAAATGACCACGATGGGCAGGTCCCGGGTGGACTCACTTTCCCGGAGCTCCCGGATCAGTGAAACACCGTCCTGTCCCGGAAGATTGAGGTCGAGCGTCATCGCGTCGTACCGGCTCTTTGAAAGCATTTCCTTGGCCGCCTGTGCCGAGCCGGCAACTTCGACATCCATGTCTCCCTGGGCCAACATCATCCCGATCAATCTGGCTACGTCCGGATCGTCCTCACAGACCAGGATCCGCAAGCGGTCGTCCCGAGGCTCCACCACCTGGGCCGCAACGGTCGAAAGCTCATGGTATTCAGGGAGATCAAAATGAAAAGTGGTTCCGGCCCCCGGACTTGAAACGAAATCAATCTGCCCGCCGTGCTTTTCCACGATGGCCTTACAGATATTCAGTCCGAGTCCCGTGCCCCCTTTTCGACGAGTGTCGGAGGAATCCGCCTGGGCGAATTTCTGAAAAATGCGGTCCCGGAACTCCTCCGGGATGCCGCTTCCATGGTCGCTAACCGAAACCTGCACACGCCCATCCTTCATCGCAACCGCCACTTCGACCGATGCCTTCTCGGGAGAAAACTTCACCGCATTGGAAAGCAGGTTGGTCATGACCTGCGTCAAACGGTCCGTATCACCGGTAACCATGATTTCAGTGGGCATTTCTCGGAACTCGAAGCGCACCCCGAGCGGCTTTCCCAATCCCTCGTTCGCCGCAATGGCCTGCCGGACGAGAGCGTTCAGCTCCAGCGGCTTCATCTCGAAGGACATCTTCCCGGCCTCAATTTTTTCGATATCCAGGATATCATTGATCAGGCGCACCAACCGTTCGCAGTTTTTCGAAGCGATCTCCAGCAGGGACCGGATCTTCTCGGGGATTTCCCCTGCCGCGCCACCCACGATCAGGCCGAGCGACCCGCGTATCGAAGTGAGCGGTGTGCGCAGTTCATGGCTGATCGTCGAAATGAACTCGTTTTTCATTCGATCCACCGCTTTTCGCTCGCTGATGTCCCGGATCACCCCGGCAAACAACCGGCGATCCTCCACCCAAACCTCGCTGATACCCAGCTCGATCGGAAAGATCTTTCCGCTCCTGTGTTTGGCCTCCAGCTCTCTCCCCACGCCGATAATCTTCGCCGACCCTGTCTCCAGATAATTGCGAATGTACTGGTCGTGATGGCTCGAATGGGGCTCGGGCATCAGGATGCTCACGTTCTTCCCGATCAGATCCGAGCCTCGATAACCGAAGAGTTTCTCCACCGCCGGATTGATCGATTCGATCTTCCCGGCCTCATCGATCGTTATGATCCCGTCCACAACATTTTCCACAATGGCCTTGATGCGGGCCTCGCTTGCCGCCAGCTCGGACGTCCGGACGCGGACCAGTCGATCGATTCGCCGCTTTCGGGTGGCCTCCCTGTGTAAATAAACGGTCAGAAAGAAGGTCAAGGAAAACCCTAAGACCAGGTAGCCGTAGGGTTGCCATGTCCGCCTGGTCTCGAGATAACGATCCGTCGGCATGGAAACGATGCTCCAGGTCCGATCGGCAACGGCCAAGGTGGTATAATTGGCATACACCGAAACCGCCTCTCCCCCCGTTCGAGGTTTGTGCCGATACAGCAAACGATGCTCCTCCGATGCCGTCTCATCAAACAAGGTCATCTCGATCCCCAAACCCTCGCGGCTGACCTTCGAGATGGCATTCTCGATCAAAACCGGAATTTGAAGAACCCCTACGATATATCCTTCCAATCGATCCCTTCGGTCCATCAGAGTCGAAGCCGTCCCGGAATAGATCGGAACAAAAATCACGAAAGTGTGAGGCCCTTCGTCCCGAGATGTCTGCCCCAAGGGAACACGAGGGGTCGCCCTGATTCTTCCCATGTCCCTCGACCTTTCCATTTCCACCTGCAGCTGCGGAACGGCCCCCAGATCCAAGCCCCTTAAGGCTTTCCTCTGCTCAAAAGGCTCGACATATAGGACGGGGAAATAGTCGGGCAACGGCCTGTAGCCGGGCGCTTCTGGAGGGGATTCCGGCCGCCTAATACGAAAGTCGCTTTCCCCCTCCGCCCGCACCCTCTTCTCAAATGGATCACGCTCGTGGACCGGGACTCTGGGAACCCACTGAAGGCTCTGTACCCCGGGGTGGCGCTCTATTGCAGGACCCGTAAATTTGGAGAATTCATCCTCGCTGACATATTCCGAGGCCGCGTACAAATCCTTCAGACTCAGGAGAATTTCCAGATTCAGACCGATCTCCTCCTCGAGCGCCGCCACCCGCTCTGCGATATGCCGATCGAACTGTGCGCGGATCGTTCGGTCTTCCCGATCGCTGGTGATCCGGAAGACCATGAAGGAAAGGAAAGTGCCCACCAACAATGTGATCCAGATTGCTGGATACGCAAGGAGCGGCACCTGCCCGAGCCGTTTTTGGCTTAACTTCATAGATCACCTGGATCAGCGATGTCGTCGCAGAATTCGGTCATTGACTCCAACTGGCTCCAATCACGCCCGATTCCCCAAATCGCGAAGATAGAAATTGAACGATCCGTCCGACCCGGCAGCAGCGGATGACGCCCGGGTAGCATCCAGTCTGCTGCTCAAAAGGCAGGAAATCTTCATGGCCCCGCAGGTTAATCCCCGGTGGATCAACTTTTTTAGGATAGCACTTTTGCCCCAACTGTCAATTTGGACCGCCCGTCGACTCGGCATTCAAGCGGCCCACAATGCTTGCTTGAACCCTGGATCAGGGGGGGCGAGACGGCGGCTTTGACAAGCGAACGGGCAGGTGCTATCTTTGATGATATCGCTTGACGAAAAAGATACGGGTCATGGCGATTGAGCCTGAGACCTTTCTTTATAACAGCCTGCTCTGGACAGGCATCTTGGAGGGAATCGATACTACGATGAAAGTTCTTATCGCCGATGACGACAAACTCCTGACTCAGCTTCTCAATACTACCTTTCGCGCGAAGGGAGCCGAGGTATTCTGTGCTTTCGATTCGATGCAGACCGTGATGGCCGCAATGAAAAATCTGCCCGACGTTATCATCCTTGATGTAAAGATGCCTGCCGGCAGCGGCATCGACGCAATCCAAAAACTGAAATCTTCCGTCAAAACAGCCAACATCCCGGTCCTTGTCATGAGCGCCTTGACCGATCCGGATTTACCGGATCGGGTGAAAGGGTTGGGCGCCTCGGAATTTCTTCGAAAACCCGTCGAAATCAAAGATCTTTACGAAAAGGTCTGCCAGTTGGCGGGCGTCTCACCCGCTTAACACCCCGAACTCCCTCATCCGCACCCTCTGGCGGGCTGCAGTACGCCACACCCGCCTCTTCCGGCTTGTAAAAGATCCAGCCAGGTGATACGATCAGCCAGGGATCGTTCTGACAAGCGGGGATAAAGGGATGGCGGCGAAGTTTGAACTCAGCCAGAAGAATCTCGGACCGTATCTGGAGTCCCTCCTGGGCCAGCCGGTAAAAATCATCGGAATGGCCCCCCTGGGCGAAGCCGAAAAAACCGGCGTGCTGAAAGGTTACGGCTACGGAATACCGGTCGAGATCGAGTACGAGGCGGAGGGAAGGCGGCAAAGGGCGGTTCTGGAAACCATCATTCCCGGGCCATTCGGCCATGACCACGTCTCGGATCGCGCACAGGCCCATATCTGGAATCACCACGCCTTCAATCTCCTCCCGCGGCATGTCCGATCGCTCGATGCCGGAGGCTTTCTGGCAGGGGGAAGGCTCTGCTCGGTAGGGGGAATCGAAGAATTTTTCTCCCTGACCGAATTCGTGGAGGGAGAAGGGTATTTCACAGACCTGGGCCGTCTGCGGGACACCAATCGCCTGACCGACCTTGACCTGTCCCGGGCAGACGCCTTGTGTGATTACCTGGTGAAAATCCACAAAGCGCCCGGCTCGCAGCCTGGCTTATACACACGCCGGATCCGCGATTTGATCGGACACGGCGAGTGCATCATGGGGCTCATGGACAGCTACCCGCCTCGCCATGGATTCATCACGGCCGATTTGCTGGAGCAGATCGAGACGCGGTGTATCGCCTGGCGCTGGCGGCTGAAGGGCCGGACGCATCGGCTCCGCCAGGTGCACGGGGATTTTCACCCCTGGAATATTCTTTTCCGCTCGGGCGCCGACTTTTCGGTCCTGGACCGCTCGCGGGGCGAATGGGGCGATCCGGCGGATGATGTCACCTGCCTGACCCTCAATTACCTCTTCTTCGACCTCCAGAGGGACGGCGGACGGGACGGCGGCTTACGGCAACTGTTTCATCGCTTCTGGGATCGATACCTCGAAAAGACGGGTGATCGCGAAATATTGGAAGTGGCCGCACCCTTCATCGTGTTTCGTTGCATCGTGATGGCCAGCCCGGTCTGGTATCCCCACTTAAGCGAGTCGGTCCGTCGCAGGCTTTTCAACCTCATCGGGGCCGTTCTGGACACCCCGGCCTTCGACCCCTCCAGGGTTGATGACTACCTCGAAAGCTAAAACGTCTCGCGCCTTCTCGATCTGGATTACCGGGCTTCCGGCCTCCGGCAAATCCACCATCACGCGGGCGCTGGTACGCCGGCTCTCGGCGTATGGAGTCCATCCCGCCGTGTTGGAATCGGATGTCCTTCGAAGGGTGCTGACCCCGCGCGCCCGGTATGACGAAGCGGAGCGCCGCGAATTTTACGCCGCCATGGTCTACATCGGTGTCCTGCTGATCCGCCACGGCATCAGCGTCATTTTCGACGCCACGGCCAACCGGCGCGCCTACCGGCAGGAGGCCCGCGACCGGATCGATCGCTTCCTGGAGGTTTATGTCGACGCTCCGCTTTCCCTCTGCATGGAGCGCGACCCTAAGGGAATCTATCAAAAAGGAATTTCAGGCGATTCCGGGACCGTCCCGGGATTGCAGTCCGGATATGAGCCGCCCCACGACCCTGACGTCGTGGTCCACGCCGATCGGGAATCGCCCGCTGCGGCTGCCCGCAAGATCATGAATAGATTAGTTGAAAAGAAATTTATCGCCGAGAAAGAGCGGCGCGGGGCCAAGTTACGCAGGTCACGACGGTGATCCGGATTCCAAAAGCTTTTTAAATTCGGCCTCGGTCAGCATCTGAACACCGAGCTTTGCCGCCTGATCATATTTGGAACCCGGATCCTCCCCCACCACAACGTACGTAACCTTCCGGGATACTGCCGACGCGACCTTTCCCCCTCTGGCCTCCACCAGGGAGCGCGCCTCATCCCGCGTGTACTGCTTCAGCGCCCCCGTAATGACGAAGGTCTTGCCGGTCAACGCCCCCGCGGCCTTCCTCCTGACAGGCTCATACCGCACACCCGCCCGCTTGAGCTTGTCGATCACGGTACGGTTGTGCCCCTCCTCGAAAAAAGAGACGATGCTCTCCGCCGTTTCGGGACCGATCTCCTTGATCGCCTCCAGTTCCTGGCGGGAAGCGCGCATGAGGCCCTCGAGATCCCCGAAGCTTTGGGCCAGCAACCGGGCCATATGCTCTCCAACCTGTCGGATGCCCAAAGCGTACACCAACCGGGCCAGCGTGGTCCTCTTGCTCTTCTCGATGGCCTGCAGGAGATTTTCGGCCGACTTTTCCGCAAACCGATCCAGATCGAGCAGGTGATCCATGGTCAAACGGTAGAGGTCCGCGACGTCC
>CAYGBP010000074.1:0-4359 GCA_964348105.1 uncultured Nitrospirota bacterium | reverse complement strand
GAGCTCGTGCTTGGCGCTCTCCGAACGAGGCCCTTGCGGTACAACTGATCGACATGCTTTTCACCCAGGCCGTCGATGTCCATGGCGCGCTTGGAGGCAAAGTGGCGGATGGATTCCTTGACCTGTGCCGGGCAGGCCAGTCCCCCGGTGCAGCGCTGGATAGCGCCCTCCCGGAGCACGGCGGAATCGCACAAGGGGCAGCGATCGGGCAGGCGGTAGGTTCGCTCTTCACCCGTTCGCCGATCGGTGATCACACTCACGATCTCAGGGATGACGTCCCCCGCGCGCTGGATGACAACCCAGTCGCCCTGCCGGACGTCCTTTCGGTCCACCTCGTCCTGGTTATGCAGGGTCGATCGCTCGATCGTCACACCACCCACCGTCACGGGCTCCAGAAGGGCGACCGGGGTCAGGGCGCCGGTCCGCCCCACGTTGGCAATGATCTCCCGAACCCGGGTGGTGGCCTGGCGGGGCTTGAACTTGAAGGCCAGGGCCCAGCGGGGGGTGCGCGTCAGGACGCCGAGCTTTTCCTGAAGGAGCAGGGAGTTGACCTTCAGCACCACGCCGTCCAGCTCGTAGGGAAGGGCATCGCGCCGCGCCTCCATCTCACGGTGGTAGGCCAGCGCCGCTTCGATCCCCGGGCATCTGCGCGTTTCAGAATTGACCTTCATGCCCCATCCCTTGAGGGCATCGAGCACCTCGAGATGCGTCCCGAAATGGGCTCCTTCCACCGTCCCGATCCCGTAGCAGAAAATATCCAGCGCCCGGCTGGCCGTGATCCTGGAATCGAGCTGCCGCAGCGACCCGGCCGCCGCATTTCGGGGGTTGGCAAACAGGGGTTCACCCGCTTCTCCCCGCTGCCGGTTCAGCTCCGCGAAGGCCTTGAGCGGCATATAAACCTCGCCACGCACCTCGAGCCGGCGCGGGATGGGGCGCCCTCCAGCCCCTTCGCCATTCGCTTGCATCAACCGCATCGGAATGGATCGGACGGTTTTCAGGTTCTGGGTGATATCCTCCCCCAGCGTTCCGTCCCCCCGCGTGGAGCCCTGCGTGAAACGCCCTTGCTCATAGACCAACTCCACGGCCAGGCCATCAAGCTTGGGCTCGGCCGCGTACTCGATCTCCTCATCGGTCTTCAGAAAGCGCCTGATTCGACGGTCGAATTCCTCGGCCTCCCCCGGCTCGGCAGCGTTGCTCAGGCTTAGCATCGGGACGGTATGCCGGACCGTTCCGAAGGACTCGACCGGTTTGGAGCCCACCCGGTGCGTCGGAGAATCCGGGGTGACCAATTCCGGGTACTGCTCCTCCAGCTCTTCGAGCCGCTTGAACAATGCGTCGAATTCGGCATCCGAAATGACCGGGCTGTCCAGAACGTAGTAGCGGTGGCAATGGAAATTGATCGCCTCGCGGAGCTTCTCTATTTCCCTCTGAATGGAAGGAACTTTCATGGGGTCCGATCCGAAATGATTCCGCGCATCAACAAATTGGGTTTTCATAGCATAGCCATTACGATGGGGAAGGTCAATACGGATCCTCCAAGGCCAGCGGCCTTTGAAATGCCCAGGAGATTTCGTTATATTACCGGGCATGAGACGCCTGTATCTGGTCCGTCACGGCGAGGCCAAGCCGGATGTGGTGGACCCGCAACGCTCTCTGACCGACGATGGGCGTGCAGCCGTCGAGAAGGTCGGCCTGTGGGCCGCCGGTGCGGGTGTCACGCCCCCCCGGATCCGGCACAGCGGCAAGCGCAGGGCCGAGCAGACCGCCGAGATCCTGGCCAGGCACCTCAATCCGGCCGACGGGATCTCGCTTCAGTCGGGCATCGGTCCCAACGATGATGTAAACCCGATCGCCGATCTGATCGCCGCAGAAACCGCCGATCTGATGCTGGTCGGCCATCTTCCGTTCATGAGCCGTCTGGCCGGCCTTCTGCTCATCGGGGATTCGGAGCGTCCTTTCGTCAATCTGAAAACGGGCTCAATGCTCTGCCTGGAGAGATTGGACCGGCAATGGGTTTTAAGCTGGCTTTACACACCCGACCCGAGCTAAAACGGATACGGCCGGCCAAAGTTTAGCCGACGCAGAGGAAGCTTTTTGGAATTCAATGTCACGATCGGCCTTTATCTTGCCTTCATGGTGGGAGGGATCGCTCTCTACCGATGGGGAGTACGTACCTTCTTCCTAAGCCCAGATCCCCCCGGCACCTCCAGCATTCGGCGGAGTGGGGTATTATCGGCCTTCTGATCGCCCTGGTTGGGCTGATGATCGGGGTTCTGTTCTGATTGGGTATCCCGCAGGAGCAATAAGGGGGATTCGGCGCAGGTGGACGCCTTCAGGCGGCCCGGCGGCTCAACCGATTGGAAAACTGAATCATGCAACCCCCGATCTGGATGACGTCCCCCGATTTTAACACCTTTTTGCTCAGCTTCATATTGTTCACATAGACGCCGTTTTTGCTGCGCAGGTCGTTCATGACATAGGCATCGCCCGCCTTGACGATCACGGCGTGACGGCGGGAGACGGCCTTGTCGTCGACGACCAGATCCGCCGCCGGATCCCGGCCGATGACGAACTCGTTTGCGGATAGACTGAATTCCTTCCCTTTCAATTTCTCGCTCAGAATCTTCAGGATCGGGTGCTCGCTGCTGGATTTTTCGATATAGGGATGGCTCTCGTCCGAAACGTGGGTTGCATCATCCTCCATGACACCCTCCGAAGCTCCCGATTAATTTTTAGTATAATTCGCTTCCCCAAAATGTCAACTTTGAAGGGGGATTTCGGGCAAACGGTCCCCTCCCGGCCGAAATTTTGGCCCGCAGAGAATACGATCTGACCTGGCGGGTTACCGGAAATGGGCTACAATATAAAAAGGAAAGGGCGCCCAATGGCGCGTTCAAGCGACCTGGAATGAACATCGTCTCCTATGATAAACAATGGCCGGACCTGTATTCCCGGGAAAGAGATCGGCTGATCCGGATTTTTTCGGACGCCTCGCCCGTGGTGGAGCATATCGGGGCAACGGCCGTTCCAGGCCTGTCCGGCCGTCCGGTGATCGATATCCTGATGGGGGTAATCGACCGGCGCCAGCTCCAAACGGGCCTACCGGGCCTCACGCAGGCGGGCTATCAGCCCGAACCCCCTCCCCCAGCTGCCCTGAGCGGCTGCACCCTGTTTGTCAAGCCTTCGTCGAGTGGAACCGGATTCAGGCTATACGTCGTGGAAATCGGCGGGGAGCACTGGCGCCACTTACTCCTGGTGCGGGACTACCTTCGGGCCCATCAAGGCCTGATCGATGAATTCTCCCGTTTGAAACACTCCCTGGTCGATCGGGCCTCCGACCGGCCCGAGGCTTACGACGAGGAGAAGATCCGCTTCATCCGGAAGCTCCAGAAGGAGGCCGAGGACGGCTTCTGCCCTTTCTGCTAAGACCCGCCAAAATTCCGCAGGCCAAAGGATCCGATCCATCCAGCCGTCTATCGCACTCCCCGATCGGCCGCTAGGCCCCTACTTGTTGTCGCCTTGGACAACATGTTAAAATTCTATAATAAGGAGAAAAACAGCCCGTGTTCCGAGGCAGGGACCGAAAAAATCTTCGAGAGGGGTGTTCCGGATGAATGCGAGAGACATGATGAAAAAAGAGGTCATGACCACCACACCCGACACGCCGGCGCGGGAGGTGGCCCGTCAACTGGTCAATAATCACATTAGCGGGATGCCGGTCGTCGAGCAGGACGGCACGGTGCGCGGGATCATTACCGAAGCGGACATTCTCCGGGTCCAGGTGCCGGGTGAGCGATTTCGGGCGCTCAAGGTGAAGGACCTCATGTCGCCCCAGACGCTGGCCATCGACGCCGACGCCCCCGTCGATGAAATCAGGAAATTGTTGATGGAATACCACATCCTGCGGCTGCCGGTGGTCGAAAAGGGCCAGCTCGTCGGAATCATCTCTCGCAGCGACGTGATCCGTGCCATGCTAGATGTGGAGGATTGATCCTCGGACAGTTCAAGGCCTAAGTTACCTACATGTTTTTCATAAGTCATTCACCAAACTTAGATTGGAATTCATAGCTTTCATATCAATCGACTCTATAGGAGAGGTTTAATAGATAAAAGTGAGTTAATGGTAAATCGTAAATGGGGAGAAATAAAAAGGCCCGGATTTTCGGGCCTTTTTATTTCTGGAGCTGAGGGGGATCGATCACGCCGCCGCACCGAACGGTGCGGAATATAAATTGCGCCCGAAGGGCTACCGATCGGGACGAGCGGTGATTTCCCGCTCAACCCCTGACCTTCGCATTGCGAAGGGAATCAATGGAGAACCGGAACCCCTTGGAAGGTAAGGGTGAAATAGATACCCCA
>CAYGBP010000073.1:12764-13028 GCA_964348105.1 uncultured Nitrospirota bacterium | reverse complement strand
GCCAGGATGCTCGGAACCGGAATCATTCTGGTAGGGGATGAAGCGGCCATTCGAAAGGAGATCAGCCGCCATGGCGGATCCGACCTGCCCCTGGAAGTTGTCCATGCCACCCAGACCGTGGCGATGCATGAATCCCCTTCATCGGTCATCCGCCGAAAGCGGGACTCCTCCATCTGGGTGGCGACCGATTTGGTCAAGCAAAAAAAGGCCTCGGCCGTCATCAGCGCCGGCAATACGGGTGCCGCCATGGCCACGGCCCTTTTC
>CAYGBP010000073.1:9410-12718 GCA_964348105.1 uncultured Nitrospirota bacterium | reverse complement strand
AAAGGGGTGGAAAGGCCGGCCATCGGCGCTATCCTGCCGACCTTGACGGGGACCTCTCTCCTCTTGGACGTCGGCGCGAACGTGGACTGCAAGCCCCAGCACCTGATGCAGTTCGGGGTAATGGGGCATATCTACGCCGAGCGGATCCTGGGCCGATCGAAGCCCAGGATCGGCCTTCTGAGCATCGGCGAGGAGGATACCAAGGGCAACGAGCAGACCCGGGAGGCCTTCAAGCTGCTCAAGGAAAGTCCTTTTAATTTCATAGGAAACGTGGAAGGACGAGACGTGTACATGGGCAGCGCCGATGTTATCGTATGCGATGGATTCATTGGAAACGTGGCCCTCAAGATCAGCGAAGGCCTGGCCGATACGCTGATCAAGCTGCTCAAGACCGAGATATCCGGCAATTTCATGGGCAGACTGGGTTACCTGATGCTGAAGGCCTCCCTGCGCGGATTTCAACGCAAGATCGATTATGCCGAATACGGCGGCGCCCCCCTGCTGGGGATTAACGGAGTGTGCATCATTTGTCACGGGCGATCCTCCGCCAAGGCCATCCGAAACGCCATCAGGGTATCGAAGGAATTCGTGGAGCGCGAGCTCAATTCCCATCTTCAGGAAGACATCGAGCGTTACACACTGGGCGCCAGAGGCGGGGTATCGACTGGGTGATTCGATCCATCATCATAGGAACCGGCGCCTACCTTCCGGAAAAAATCCTGACCAACCGGGATCTGGAAAAAAAGGTGGATACCTCGGATCAATGGATCCGGGAGCGTACCGGAATCCGGGAGCGGCGGATCGCGGCCGATCATCAGGCCGCTTCCGATCTGGCGGTGATCGCCGGGCAGCGGGCACTGGAAATGGCGGGGGTGGCCGCCGCCGATCTCGACCTGATCATGGTGGCCACGGCGACCCCCGACATGCTCTTTCCCTCCACGGCCTGCTTGGTCCAGGACCGCCTAGGGGCGAGGCGGGCTTTCGCGTTCGACCTTTCAGCCGCCTGCTCGGGATTTCTTTACGGCCTTTCGGTGGCCGATCAATATATCCGCAGTGAAAGCGCGAAGACGATACTCTTGATCGGAAGCGAAGTGATGTCCCGTCTGATGGACTGGACCGACCGGGGGACCTCCATCCTCTTCGGGGATGGGGCGGGAGCCGCCGTGATCCGCCCGCATCGTGGAAAGCGGGGCCTGCTTTCCGCCCACCTGCATTCTGATGGATCCCTATGGGATTTGATCTGCGTTCCCGGCGGCGGATCGAAGTTCCCGCCCTCCAAGGAGACGCTGGAGCAGCGGCTCAATTTCTTGAAGATGAAGGGAAATGAAACTTTCAGGGTGGCCGTCCGTGCCCTTGAGGAGGCGGCACGGGAGGCGCTGCAGGCCAATGGCCTGGACGCGAAGGACCTGGACCTGATCGTCCCCCACCAGGCGAATATCCGCATTATCCGATCGGTGGCAGCCCGCCTGGAGATTCCCCTCGATAAGGTGATGGTCAATATTGATCGATACGGCAACACCTCCGCGGCTTCGATCCCGATCGCGCTGGACGAAGCCGTCCGGGGCGGCCGCATCAAGGAAGATCAGCATATCCTGCTGGAGGCTTTCGGCGCCGGCCTGACCTGGGGTTCTGCCCTCATTCGATGGTAGAGGGAGGGGAGCGCCGCATGCGGCGGTTTCCACCACCCTTATGTATGGCGCGAAAGGTTGATTTTTCTTGACATACCCCCTGTTTTTGAGCAATATCATGGAGGATTTGGCGAGGCATGCCTAAGGTTTCGGCTGTCTTTCCGGGCCAGGGCTCGCAGTATGTGGGCATGGGCCGGGAGCTGTTTGAAAAATTCGAGGCGTCCCGCTCGGTGTACGAGAGGGCCGACGTGACACTGGGCTGGAAGCTCTCCCGGCTGTCCTTCGAGGGGCCTGAGGCGGAGTTGAATTTGACCGCTCGGACCCAACCCGCCATCCTGACGGCCAGCATGGCGGCCTGGGCCGGGCTGGCCGAGGCGCTGGGCCGGGAGGCAGACCTGCTGGCGCGAATCGACTCCGTGGCCGGGCACAGCCTGGGTGAATATACCGCGCTGGTCATTTCGGGCTGCCTTCGCTTCGCGGATGCGGTTTCCCTGGTGGAGAAGCGAGGCCAGTTCATGCAGGAGGCGGTTCCCCGGGACGCCGGGGCCATGGTGGCCATTTTGGGTCTTGACGCGGGCAAGGTGGGCGAGGTTTGCCGGGAGTCCTCCGGGCAGGGCGTCGTTTCACCCGCCAACCTCAATTCCCCGGGGCAGGTGGTGATCGCAGGGGATCGGGCGGCGGTGGAGCGGGCATCCGAGGTGGCGAGGGCGCGGGGCGCCAAGCGGGTGATTCCCCTGGCCGTGAGCGTGCCATCGCATTGCGCTTTAATGGAGCCGGCCTGCGAACGGCTGAGCCGGGAGCTCGACAAGGTCATGCTGTCCGATCTGGCCGTTCCCCTCATCAATAATACCGCGGCGAAGCGGTTGACTTCGCCTCAGGAAGTGAGGGGTTCGTTGGTTGCCCAGTTGAAATCGCCCTTGCTGTGGGAGGATTCGGTCCGCGAAATGATCCGGGGAGGCACGGATGTTTTTCTGGAGGTGGGTCCGGGTCGCGTGCTCTCGGGCCTGATCCGGAAGATTGATCGAAAGGTCGAGGTCCTGAACGTGGAAAACGCCGACAGTCTGAATCAAACGATCGGGAGATTGAAGGAATTATGGAATTAAAGGGAAAAGTCGCCCTGATTACCGGTGGCGCGCAGGGGATCGGCAAGGCCATCGCCCAGACCCTGGGCCGTGCCGGTGCCGATGTGGCGGTGGCCGATCTCGACCTGACGAGAGCCCAGGAAACCGCCAAGGAGATCTCTCAGGAAGGTTGCAAGACCTTGGCCGTCAAGCTCAACGTCGCGCGGCCGGAAGAGGTGCGCGAGGCGGTCGATGGAATCATGGCCCAGTGGGGAAGGCTGGACATCCTGGTCAATAACGCGGGGATCACCCGGGACGGGTTGATGCTGCGGATGAAGGAGGAGGACTGGGACCTGGTGCTGGAGGTCAACCTGAAGGGCACGTATCATTGCACGAAGGCCGTCCTGCCGCTCATGTCGAAGCGTCGGGAGGGGAAGATCGTCAACATTACATCCATCGTGGGGATCATGGGCAACGCCGGGCAGGCCAACTACGCCGCTTCGAAGGCAGGCGTGATTGGACTGACCAAGACCGTTGCCCGCGAATATGCCAGTCGTGGCATCAACGTTAATGCGGTCGCGCCTGGATTTATCGACACGGCCATGACCCAGGCCCTCTC
>CAYGBP010000073.1:6801-9400 GCA_964348105.1 uncultured Nitrospirota bacterium | reverse complement strand
CCCACCTGGTCATCACCGACATGGTGATGCCGGGGATGGACGGCATGACCCTCCTCGCCAGGGTCAAGGAGCAGCATCCGGGCACGGACGTCATCATCCAGGGCTATATCGGCACGGCCATGACCCAGGCCATCGCAGAGGAGATTCGCGAAGGGCTGAAGAAGCAGATTCCAATGGGTCGGTTGGGGACTGCCGAGGACGTGGCCAACGCGGTTCGATTCTTGGTTTCGGAGCACGCATCATACCTTACCGGGCAGGTGATTCACGTCAACGGCGGGATGCTGATGCCATGAGGACCGGTCATGACTAGCGAAGGGGGGGATAAGACTATGAGCATTGAAGAGCGGGTCAAGAAGATTATCGGCGAGCAGCTCGGAGTGGAAGAGGATGATATCACGCCTGAGGCCTCCTTTGTGGAGGATCTGGGGGCCGATTCACTCGACACGGTGGAGTTGGTGATGGCCTTTGAAGAGGAATTCGGCATCGAGATACCGGATGAAGATGCCGAGAAGATCATTACAGTTCAAAACTCGATCGATTATATCAAGGAGCGATCCTAGATCGGCCGGGCGACGGCCGAATGGAGTCCTCCGGAGGATGGGGATCTGAAACGCAGGGTTGTCGTAACGGGATTGGGGATGGTGACGCCGTTGGGCATCGGCACGGCGCCGACCTGGCAGGCCTTGGTGGAAGGCCGTTCAGGCGTCGGCCCCATCACGCGTTTCGACGCGAAGGAATACCCTGTTCGGATCGCGGCCGAGGTCAAGGGTTTTGATCCGTCCGCCTACATTGAGAAGAAAGAAATCAAGAAGATGGATACCTTCATCCATTACGCCGTGGCGGCGGGCGTGATGTGTCTGGAGGATTCCGGGTATAAGATTTCACCGGGCAATGCGGATCGGGTGGGGGTCTATGTCGGATCGGGGATTGGCGGGCTGCAGGCGATCGAGGAATGGCATCAGGTCCTGCTCGAGAAGGGCCCGCGGCGGGTGACCCCGTTCTTCATCCCCATGACCATCATCAATCTGGCCTCCGGCCAGATTGCGATGCGGATCGGGGCGAAGGGTCCAAATTCCTGTGCCGTCACGGCCTGCGCCACGGGCAACCACTGCATCGGCGATGCCTTCAAGATCATACAACGGGGCGACGCGGATGCGATGATTGCCGGTGGCTCGGAAGCGGCCATCACGCCGTTGTCCGTGGCCGGATTCGCAGCCTCAAAGGCCCTGTCGACCCGAAATGACGATCCGCAGCGGGCCAGCCGCCCGTTCAATCTCGACCGTGACGGTTTCGTCCTGGGGGAGGGAGCGGGCGTGGTGTGGCTGGAGGAGTTGGAGTCGGCCAGGCGAAGGGGGGCCAGAATCTACGCCGAAGTCCTGGGCTACGGAATGACGGCGGACGCTTATCACATGACCTCTCCTCCCGACGACGGCTCCGGCGCCGTGCGCTGCATCGAGCTGGCGCTGGCCGAGGCGGGGATCCCGGCGAGCGATGTGGAATATATCAATGCGCATGCCACCAGTACCTTCGCGGACAAGATCGAGACGCTGGCGCTCAAGCAGGCCTTCGGCGAGCATGCCTCGAGACTGGCCGTTAGCTCCACCAAGTCCATGACGGGGCATCTGCTCGGTGCCGCCGGGGGGGTTGAGGCCATCTTCAGCCTGTTGGCCATCGATCGGGGCATCATCCCGCCCACCATCAATTACGAAAAGCCGGATCCGGAGTGTGATCTGGATTATGTCCCGAATACCGCCCGAAAAGCCCCGATCAAGGTGGCCCTTTCGAACTCATTCGGCTTCGGCGGGACGAACGCCTGCCTGCTGTTCAGAAAATTCGAAGAATAATCCGGGGACTCTCGTCCGTCCGCTACTCTCGGAAAAAGATGAAAATCGATTCCTTGAAAGAGTTGCAGGATTGCCTGGGTCACCGGTTTGCCGACCCGCTCCTGCTTCGACAGGCCATGACTCATAAATCCTATCTGAACGAGACCAAGGCATCGGGCCTTCGCGACAACGAGCGGCTGGAGTTTCTGGGTGACGCCGTCTTGGACCTCGTCGTGAGCGAGGACCTGCTGCGCCGGTATCCCACCACGCCGGAGGGTGATCTGTCCAAGATGAAGGCCCGGGTGGTGAGCGAGCCCGCCCTGGCCCAGATCGCCCGCCGGATCGGAATCGGGAAACACCTCATGCTGGGCAGGGGGGAAGAGATGACACAGGGGCGTGAGAAACCCTCCCTGCTGGCGGACGCCCTGGAGGCCATCCTGGCCGCGGTTTATCTTGACGGGGGCCTGGATGAGGCGCGAAGCGTCATTCAGCGGATCTTCGAGCGCGATATCGAGGCCCTCCTGCGCGCCGAGATCATGACCGATTACAAGACGCGCCTGCAGGAGCTGTGTCAACGCGACTACGACACGCTTCCCACCTATACGGTCCTTAACGAAACGGGACCGGACCATCAAAAAACATTCGAGGTCCAATTGAGCATCGGGGAAAAAGTCTACGGCAAGGGCGCGGGCCGTGAACCCACGGCCAGCACCGTGCTGGGTGACATCGCGGACATCATCAAGAACCTGCGCGGGGGTGCGGGGCCGCGTCATGAC
>CAYGBP010000073.1:6139-6791 GCA_964348105.1 uncultured Nitrospirota bacterium | reverse complement strand
CCCTCCTATACGGTCCTCAGCGAAACGGGACCGGACCACCAGAAAACCTTCGAGATTCAGTTAACCATCGGGGATAAGGTCTACGGCAGGGGCTCGGGCCGCAACAAGAAAGAGGCTGAGCAACAGGCCGCCCGGGAGGCCCTGGAGCGGCTCAGGCCGGAGTAGCGAGGTCCTCAGGCCGGGGCGGGGATGCCCCGTCTGCGCTTCGGCCCGGCGCGGTAGGCCGTCTCGTCCCGGATCGCGGCCTCCAGAAACGAGCGCTGGCGCTCGGCGCATTTGTTGCAGCGTCCGCAATGAAGCCGCCCGGCCGGACGGATGCAGGAAAAGGTCAGCTTCAGGGGGAGCCCCCGGCCCCGCGCGATCACCTCCGCTTTTGACAGGCGAAGGAAAGGGGTGTGAATCCGGATATTCATGTCAAAGGCCAGCAAGGCCGTTTTTTCAAATGCGCGGAAGAATCGGTGCGACGCGTCGGGGAAAGGGTTGCCTTTGAGAGGTCCCAGGGCCAGAGAGGAGATCCCGCGCATGGCGCAATAAAGCGTCGCCTTGGTCAGCAGGATCAGGTTGCGCCCCGGCAGGTAGACGCTGGGATCTTCCGAATCGTAGTCGGGGACATTGACCCCGGTCAGGCTCCAATGGCCCTTGTACAGGTCGC
>CAYGBP010000073.1:2534-6091 GCA_964348105.1 uncultured Nitrospirota bacterium | reverse complement strand
GAAGCCTCCACGCCGGCCGTCTTTCGAAGCGCCCGGAGATAGCGCCGCAGCCAGAAGAGCTCCGTCTTTTCCCAGAATAGACCATTCTTCACATAGAGGGGGATTACGCGAGGGTATTTTCGAGCAAGCTCGCCCAGCAGCACCGCGCTGTCCAGCCCGCCACTGGTTAGCGCGGCGATGCTGTCGGGGGATCTTCTCACGATGGCCCTCCCGGGTCGTCGCGGTAGACCGCGAAGGAGGTCTCGGTCTCCCACAGCTTGACCTCCGTGACCGGGAACCCCTTCGATCGCGCGAAGGCGAAGATGACCCGGGCGATGTTCTCGGCCGTGGGGTTGGAATCCATGACATAGCACGGCTCCTTCAAATCGCCCAGCATCCTCACAAGCGGATCGTCCTTGCAGAGCAGCATTTTGTGGTCCAGGGCTTCGTCGATCCAGGCCTTGAGCGTCCCCTTGATCTCGTCGAAGTCCATCACCATCCCCCGTGCGTCCAGGTGGTCGGAGGTCAGCTCGATCTCGACCCGGCCGTTATGGCCGTGCGGGTGCTTGCATTTGCCCTCATAGTTAAGGAGCCGATGGCCGTAACAGAAGGGGATGTGCTTGGTAACCTTGTACATGGTCTGGAGTCCTTTTCGGGGTTAGCCGATCAGGCGGCCGCCGTCGACCGGAAGGACGGCCCCCGTGGTGAAGTCCGATCCGGTGATGAAGAACTCGACCGCCGCGGCGATGTCTTCGGGCGACCCGATCCGGCCCAAGGGCGTCTCGGCGATAACGGCTTGGCGCTGGGCCTCGTCGAAATCGGCTGGCAGCATGATCGGTCCCGGACAGATGCAGTTGACCTGTACCGACGGGGCCAGCTCGAGGGCGAGCGCCCGGGTCAACGCGATGACGCCCGCCTTGGAGACGCAATAAGGCAGATAATTGGGATAGGGGCGGATCCCGGCCCAGTCCGCGATGTTGATGATCTTGCCGGATCCGGTTTTCAGCATTCCCGGCGCGACGGCCCGCGCGCACAGGAAGGCCCCTTTCAAATTGATGTCCATGTGCCGGTCCCAGGCCGACTCGTCCACCTTCTCGAAAGGTGTCTCTTCGAAGATGGCCGCGTTGTTGATCAGGATATCGACCGGGCCCAGGGCCGCCTCGACCCGGCCGACCAGCCGGGTGACGTCGTCGGCCCGGGAGACGTCTGCTTGGACGGCCAGGGCCTTCGTCCCCAGCGCCTCGATCCCGCGAACCGTCTCCTCAGCCTCCCTCCCCGAGGATTGAAAGCTGATGGCGACCCGGGCCTTCAGCCGGGCCAGCGAAAAGGCAATCGTCCGGCCGACCCGTTTCGCCGCGCCCGTGACCAGAACCGTTCGGCCTTCGACCTTCACCGTTTCCTCAAACCCATTCGAAGATTTCAGTCATCATAACCAAATCCCGCTCGGCGAGTCAAGAAAGTCCCGGCCGCGGACGGGCCGCAAAGCCGCAAGCCGCCTGAAAATTGACGGAAACAGCGCTTTCCTGTATCATACGACACGAGGCCATGATGGCGGACCGCTCGCCCCGTCTTACATATAAAGAAGCCGGCGTGGATATCGAGGCCGGAGACCGATTTGTCCAGTCGATTCGCGGACTTGTGCGAAAGACCTATCGCCCGGAGGTCCTGGCCGACCTGGGAGGATTCGGCGGGTTGTTCAGGCTGCCGGCCCGGCGCTACAAGGATCCCGTTCTGGTCTCCGGAACGGACGGGGTGGGCACTAAATTAAAGGTGGCCTTTCTCATGGACCGCCACGACACGGTGGGCATCGACCTGGTGGCGATGTGCGTGAACGATATCGTGGTCAGCGGGGCGGAGCCCCTTTTTTTTCTGGACTATCTGTCCACCGGCCGGCTGGAGCCGCGTCAGGCGGTCGAGATTCTGAAGGGCATTGCGGAGGGTTGCCGCCAGGCCGGATGCGCCCTGATCGGCGGTGAGACGGCCGAGATGCCGTCAATCTATCAGGAGGGCGAATACGACCTGGCCGGTTTCGCGGTCGGAGTCGTGGAGCGCGCCAGGCTGATCGATGGCAGGCGGATTCGCCCCGGAGACATCCTGATCGGGCTGGGGTCATCGGGGCTTCACAGCAATGGATACAGCCTGGCTCGCAAGGTGATTTTTGAAACCGCCCGCCTCAAGGCGCAGGACCGGCTTTCCGACACCGGCCGGAGCATCGGCGAAACCTTGCTGACCCCGACCCGGATCTATGTGAAGACGCTCTTGACCCTGCTGAAATCCAAGCCCCTTTCGGGGGCCGTCCGGGGCGTCGCCCATATCACCGGCGGGGGAATCACCGGAAATCTGCCGCGCATCCTCCCATCCGGGTGCGGGGCGGTGGTGGTCCGCTCCTCCTGGGAGGTCCCGGCAGTTTTTGATTTTATCCGGCAGAAGGGCGGAATTTCGGAGGCGGAGATGTTCAGGGTATTCAATATGGGGATCGGAATGATTCTGGTCATCGCTCGACGCCAGGCCAATGCAGTGATGAAGCGGGCCGCGGCCCTGGGAGAAAGGACTTACCTGATCGGGCAGATCGTGCCGGGGGATCGGAAGGTGAGCTATGCCTAGGATCCGGGTGAGCGTTCTGGCGTCGGGGCGGGGGTCCAATCTACAGGCCATTCTGGACGCCGTTCGGGACGGAAAGCTGGATGCCGAGATGGCCTGTGTCTTCAGTGACAAGAAGGACGCCGCGGCGTTAATCCGCGCCGAAAAAGAAGGGGTCGCGGCCGTTCATCTCTCACCGAAGGAATACCCGAATCGGGAAAGCTATGACGCGGCCATCGTCCAGATTCTGAACGAGCATCGGACCGATCTGGTGGCCCTTGCGGGATTCATGCGCATCATCACCCCGACGCTGATCACGCCCTTTAAAAACCGGATCATGAACATCCATCCGTCGCTGCTGCCGGCCTTTCCGGGCCTGCATGCCCAGCGTCAGGCCCTGCAGCATGGGGCTAAACTATCGGGGGCCACCGTGCATTTCGTCGATGAGAAGGTGGATCATGGGCCCATCATCCTTCAGGCGGGCGTGCCGGTTCTGGAGGCCGATACCGAGGAAACGCTTTCGGCCAGGATTTTGGTGCAGGAGCACCGGATCTATCCCCAGGCCATCCAGTGGTTCGCCGAGGGCCGTTTGAGGGTGGAGGGGCGCCGGGTGATTGTTAGGGAGGAAGGCCGTTGATCTGTCCAGGTTGCGGTTTCCCGGAGGCAAAAGGCGATATCTGCGCCCAGTGCCACAGCCCGCTTTCATCGGGCTATCGGGGATCGCCCGAATTCGAGCCTAGTGCTCCTGCCCGAGAGCGGTATGCCTTTCCCGAGGCCGATCCCGAGGTGGAGGAGGCCGAGCCGGGCGAGGAGCAGCCGCAGCCGGCCGAGTCCCCGGAAGCGTTTGAAGAGCAAGCCGAGGAAGTGTCCGCGGGGCGGTCGAATCCATCGGAATCGGATGCCTCGGGCGGGTCCACCAGCCTGCGCGAGACCTCCGAGCGATCGCGGCCGCCCGTGGAGGAGAAGGCGCCGCCTCCCGAGCCGATCCTCCAGCTGCC
>CAYGBP010000073.1:393-2524 GCA_964348105.1 uncultured Nitrospirota bacterium | reverse complement strand
GTGGTTGTCCAAACGAGCAAATACTCGTCATCGCGGCCGCGCACCGGAAAGCGGGAGGCGGCCATGCGCGCCGGCCGCGAGCGGCTGGAAAAGCTGGGACAGTTCGTCGTGACCACGACGCCGACGCTCGAGGGCAGAAAGATCCACGCCTATCGGGGTGTGGTGACCGCCTGCGTGCTGTTGCGGGGCGGGATCCTGAAAAGATCGATCGAAGAAACGGCGCGTGACGTGGCTAGCCTGCGATCCTCTTCGGTGGGGGAGGATCTTCAGAAGGCGATGAAGATCGGGCTGGCCGATCTTCAGGTGGAGGCGGCCAAGAAGGGGGCCAACGCGGTGGTCGGCCTGACCCTCGGCCATGTCGCCAGCCTGGAAGGGATCTGGATTCATCTGATGGGATCGGCCGTAAGCCTGGAGGAGTGACCCCCTCATGGGATTGATGCAGAAGGAAGACTACCTGGAGCTGGGTCTGCTTTACGCGCGCGAGGGCAATTACCGAAAGGCCCTGCGAAGCATCCATGCCGCCATGGCCAAGTATGCCGCGCAAGACGATCCTCAGGCCGCGATGGAGGGTGTGGCCCTGGAGGGACTGCCTACGGAGCTGCTGTCTTATTATGGTCTTTGTCTCGCGCTGGTGGAGAATCGCATCGAGGAGGGGCTGCGGTTCTGCACGCGTTCGCTGGAGTTGGAGCCGCTCCGCACCGATTTTTACCTAAACCTGGGCAGGGTGCAGATCAAGGCGGATCAGAAACTGGAGGCCTTGAAGACCTTTCGGCGGGGGCTCGAGCTGACCGAGCAGAACAACGAGCTGCTCAAAGAATTGAAGAAATTTGGAATCCGTAAAAAGCAGGTGTTCTCATCGCTTCCGAGAAGCCATTTTCTCAACCGGGTCCTGGGAGTCCTGATCCACTGGTTGCGGCTGCCGAGAAAGCTGGAGGGCACCAAGATGGTTGGCGTTCAGGCCAATCGCCGGGGCAAAAGGAGGAGGGGACGGTGAAGGACGGGCGGCCGGGTGCTTTGTTGGAGGATGAGGAGCGCAGGATGCTTCGGGTGCGCTGCATCGTGGACGGCGCGGCGCACCGGATCATGCACGGGAACTGTACGCGGGAGCAGGTCTCCGAGATCGTCGAGCAGGCGCGGGTGCGCGTGCTGGAGCTCTTCCCGCATCAGGGCCACGTCTTCGACCTGATCTATCGGCCCCGTCTCACGAGGCTGTACGAAGACTGGGGATGATCGAGCGAAGGAAGTACAAGCGGCCCAGCATGATCGGCCTGGTGGATCTGATCGAGCAGCCCGGGCAGCCGCCGACCGAGGCCTACAGCATCAATATCAGCTACGGGGGGATGGCGATCTATTCGCGGAAGGCCTTGACGGACCGGGTATGGATCAAGGTATACTTTGAAGACGCAACCGGAAAGCGCCTGAGCGAGATGGTGACCGGCCGTGTGGCCTGGACGAGGCCGCTCGGAACCTGGCAAGCCGCTGGCATCGAGTTTGATAACCTGGACCCGAAGCTGCACTCGATGATCCTGGGATTTCTGGAGCGGTCCGAGGAATAAGGCGCAATTATCTAAGGACGGGGCTGTAGCTCAGTTGGGAGAGCGTCGCGTTCGCAATGCGAAGGTCGCCGGTTCGATCCCGGCCAGCTCCACCATTATTCCCGTTTGCGAAGGTCAGGGGTTGAGCGGGAAATCACCGCTCGTCCCGATCGGAAGCCCTTCGGGCGGAATTTGTATTCCGCACCGTTCGGTGCGGCGGCGTGATCGATCCCCCTCAGCTCCACCAGTTTTCAATAACTTATGAAGGCCGCTTGGCCCGGAGTGTGCCAAGTGTGCCATGTTTTCCGAATTTGAGCCTGTTGACCGCTTCCTGCAGGTCCCCTTCCAGGGCATGGGTATAGATCGAAGTCGTCCGCAGGCTGGAATGCCCCAGGAGTCTCGAGACCACCTGGATCGGGGTGCCCTGCATCAGCAGATGGGTGGCCACCGTATGGCGTAGCCGGTGCAGCGAGCCCCCGGCGCCGGTTTTCACGGCGATCTTCTTGAACTTGAATTATTTCTCTCTAGTAATAAAATAAAATTGGGACAGTAAATCCAAACATTTATCTTGACATGATTATATTTGATCATTATAA
>CAYGBP010000073.1:0-239 GCA_964348105.1 uncultured Nitrospirota bacterium | reverse complement strand
ATGAATTTCAAAAAGTCTTTGCTGGTATTAACTTTGTCCGGAATTATGATGGTTGCGGGGATTGCAACGGCAAGTGCCCTAGATCTCGCGAGTCTTGATGGGACCAACGGTTTCAAGATTAATGGTGAATTCGGGAATGACTGGGCGGGCTACAGCGTATCGGCGGCCGGCGATGTGAATGGTGACACCTTTGATGACGTCATTATAGGGGCACGTCAAGCGAATACCCTTGACGCCGG
>CAYGBP010000072.1:4822-13075 GCA_964348105.1 uncultured Nitrospirota bacterium | reverse complement strand
ACAATTGCCACAAATGGATTGCCCAGGGGTTGCCCGACCGCGCCCTTTTGATTATTTCCAGAATCCACGTTGAGTTTCGCAGGGGATATTGGCTCTGCACTCGCAGTAAATACCGCGGCACCGAGGAAACCTAAAGCCCTTGCCTCCACGCGATGATTTCCGGTCCCTGCCCGAGTACCCAGTATGAAATCCACCTGAGCATGCCCGAGCTCATCCGTCGCCACGACCATCGATCGAGTGGGTGTACCTGACTCATTGCTTAATGCGCCGTTTCCCTGCGTGACACGAAAAATGACCTGTTGATTGCCGACTGGATTTTCAGCTTCATCTGTCAATAACACCGCAAGTGGAGCAGCCAGTGGCTGACCGATGGGCCCTTTCTGATTATTCCCCTGTACCGCCCAGATCCGTTTGGCAATGGAATTATCATACCTCACATTGAGGCTCGCGCTGGACGTGTTTCCCGCCTGATCTGCCACGGTCGCCGTAATGGCATTGTCCCCTGGGTTTAAGATTATTCCATCGGCATAGAAGGTGCGATTTGAAACGACTGCCGGCAGCCCGTTTACTTCCACTACTGCCTGCTCAGCATTCACCGTCCCGATCACTTGATCGTTGATAATACCACTAACGCCGATGGAAGAAACAGCGCTTACAAAGCCATTCATTGGAGATTGAATGACAATCCTGGGAGGGGTGGTGTCCAGAACAGCGGTGACTACATCCGTTCCAGCGTTACCAAGGGCATCGGTCGCAACCGCCGTAATAATGTTGGCCCCTTCGCGTAAAGGAATATCGGCGGCGGTAAAAGTACCCCCTGATACAGCCGCCGGAATATCGTTGACTTTAACAGTTGCTCCCGGATCATCCACAGTTCCGGTAACCGTGATAAGTCCGGAATTAAAGGTAGAGCGGTCTACCGGCGAGGTAATTACAACCGTCGGAGGGAAGCCCACCACAACCCCAACACTTGCGGAACCAAAATTCCCTGCGATATCGGATGCCTCCACCAATACTGTCTGCGATCCTTCAGTTAGGGTTAAATTCGTGTCAAAAATTCCATCCAGCACAGGAATTTCGCTACCATTGACTGTTACAGAGGATATCTCAACGTTCTCCTCCACGGAACCAGCTACTTCAATTCCCCCTGACCGTGACAACCTACCTTCTTTTGGAGCATTGAGACTGATAACCGGTGGCGTTTTGTCGATGTTCACATTTGCGGTGGTGGTCACGGCATTGCCGGCGACGTCAGTTGCCGTCCCAAACACGAACTGGTTCGAGCCCTCGGAGCTCACGATCGACGGAGCGCTCATCTCCCTCAAACCCGATAATGAATCTGAGGCATCAAAAGCGACCGTCGCATCTGTATTGACCCAGCCGTTCAGGCTAGGAGATGGTTTAATAACTGAATTGATCAGAGGAGGGGTTTTGTCCAAATTGATAGATATACTACTTGTGGCACTATTTCCTGCCTGATCAATGGCAGTGCCCGAAATGATCTGGTTCTCCCCTTCCGTCGTCACCAGGACAGGCTCGGGACAGGAGGCAATACCCGATGTAGCATCACTGCAATGGAAGGTGACCTTAACGTCCTCATTATTCCAGCCAGCGGCATTGGGAGAGGGCGTCACCGAAGTGCTAATTAGGGGCGCATCATTATCCACACCTTCAACGAGAAGGCCGATTGTTCTTCCGGGCTTACCGCGAAGCTCAATGATAAGATCGTTATTTGTGGTAAGCACGATCTCCTTCTCGAGATAAGCAACGCCAGGATGAATATCCTCAGGCCCAACTATCCGATTGCCATTGAGAATGATTATCGCGCTCGAAACCTTCTGGGTCCCTGGGCTTTGCAACCCTCCATTATAGATTCTAATTGTGTAGACGGCTCCGGGATTTAGAACCCGAAATGACTTTATCTCACCAAAAGGTTTTCCTACTCCGCGAACATACGCTTCAGGCCCCACGACATAAAAAGTTCCCTGCTCGACAGAGGACGAATCCATCGCCCAGACATACGCCTTCGAAGCGGCCGACGCCCCAGCCAATATCAGGACTATGCCGGCCAGACCCAATACCTGCATCGCGTAATATCCCACGATGAGCCGCACTGACTAATACATATCCGGAATCCATCGCGCACCCTATCACAGGCACACTTCAAAATCAATACCCTAAGCAACTATTATATCGAGGTATATAATGTTCTAGAATTATTACTGCGAATCAGAACCCGAGCTCAAGGGCAGCGTGATTGCCGGGATTGCAAACAGATTGGGTTTCCGCAACCCTAAGGAAATACAGGGGAAGCATAAAAGGAGTTTATTTGATGACCGACAAATATCGGGTGAGAAATGTATTTGAGTACGAAATGGCGGTGGTGAGGAGCAGGGTGGAATAGACAGCGGCGCGGCTGATCTTGACGCTCGCTTGAGGGTCCAACAACCGTGGCGCCGCCTGGATTTCCGATAGGGTGCGGACGGCGAAGAGATGCGGCCAGAGGCAGGCCAGGCGCAGGCGGATCTCTCTTCGCGGAATGGCCATGATGTAGGCCCAGCCTTCTTCCAGATGGTCCAGCGTGGTCTTGATAAGCGGCGCCAGGAGGGCCTTGAGCCGGTCGGGCTCCAGCTTCGGGGTCAGGTCCTCGGCCCGCAGGCCGTGGGCGTCCAGGAGCGTCTTAGGAATATAGCAGCGGCCCCGGGAAAGGTCCCGCCCCAGGTCCTTCAGGATATTCGTCATCTGAAGGCCCTTGCCGAAGCGCATCCCCAGCGCGCGCATCCGGCCGGCCTCCCAGTCCCGCAGCGATGGGAAATGGGCCATGATCATTCGCGTCCAGTACTCGCCCACCACACCGGCCACGTAGTAGCAGTACCGGTCCAGGTCCTGCTCGGCCGAAAGGGCCTTCACCTTGCCGGAGCGCTCCGGGGGAAAGACGGTCAGGTCCATCTCCATCCCGTTGGTCAGCGTGCCGACCAGATCGCGCATCCGCTCGCGGTCTTCGGGCGTTAACGTTTCGAAAATCCGGAAGCAGTCCTCCAGGCGGCTTAACAAGACCCGCTCGGCCGGGTTTCCCTGGCTCGGGACGAGCCGGTCCCGCAGCTCGGCCACGGCCTCGGGCGAGAAGGCCTCTTTTTTGAACTGCTCCCTGAAGAGATTCAGGTACTTGAGCCGCTCGGCGGGCGGCAGGAGATCGGTGTCGGCGATGGTGTCGGCCGCCCGGCAGAAGAGGTAGCCCAGGCCGAGCGGCTCGCGCACCCGGCCGGGCACCACCCGCAGGGTGAGGTAAAACGAGCGGGAGACCCCCTTGAGGATCTCGGTCAAGAGATATCTGTCGATCGGGTCGCTCATCGCGACCTTTATTCTGGGCAAAGAAGGGCGAAAAGTCAAAGGCTAAGCCCGCAGGCGGACCTCTGCCGAGTGGGAATCTCCTCATTCTTTACTTGTCTACCCGCCTTTGTTAGAATTATTTAAATGCGGCACATGGCGAAGGAATTAACCCAGCAGATTCGCAAATCCGCACTGGAGTTGGGTTTCGACCTGGTCGGCTTCACGCCCGCGGAGAGGCTCGGGCGGGACGAGGAGGCTCTTCGCCGGTGGCTGGCGGAGGGCTACGCCGGCGAGATGGCCTACATGGCCCGGGATCCGGGACGGCGGGCCGACCCGCAGCAGGTCTTGCCGGGCGCCCGGACGGTGATCTGCCTGGGCTTGAATTACTTCCCCGGCGAATTTCCCCCGAAGCCGGAGGGGCAGGGAAGGGTTTCCCGGTACGCCTGGGGAAAGGACTATCACCGGGTCATCGAGGAAAAGCTCGAGGCGCTGGAGGCGCGGATCCGGGAGGTCGTGGATCGTCCCGTTCAGATCAGGCGTTATGTCGATTACGGCCCCATCCTGGAAAGGGCCTACGCCAGCCGCGCGGGGTTGGGCTTCATCGGGAAGAACACGCTCTTGATCTCGGAGGCCTTCGGCTCCTGGGTGTTCCTGGCCGAGCTCATCACGGATCTGGAGCTGGAGACCGATGCGGCTCCCGGAGGCACGGTGAGCTCGGCCGCGCACTGCGGGAGTTGCACGCTTTGCATCGACGCCTGTCCGACCGGGGCCTTCACGGCCCCTTATCGTCTGGACGCGACCCGCTGCATCTCCTATCTGACGATCGAGAACAAGGGCGAAATCCCGGAGGCCCTGAAGGATCGGATGGGCGACTGGGCCTTCGGCTGCGACATCTGCCAGGAGGTCTGCCCTTACAACCATCGCGCCCCGTTGACGACGCACGCCGAATTCGGCGAAGGCGCCGGTCCGTGGCTGGATCTCGAACGGGTGCTGCAAATGGACGCCGCCGCATTCCGGAGACAATTTGAAGACACGCCGCTGCTGCGCCCCAAGCATCAGGGGCTTCGGCGAAACGCCGAGACGGCGGCCCTGAATCATCCCTGAACCCCAAGGCGATCGAGAGAATGTCCGAGAACGTCCGACGCATGCGATTGAGCCAGGTCACGCCGCAGATGGTGGAGGAGATCCGCAGCTTTCGTCTCGAGCCGATCCAGGCGGGGGCCGGCCGCGGCTTCGATTTCATTCCGGGCCAGTTCGTGCAGCTTCGAACCGGCGGCGGGGACGCTTCCTATTTCGCCATCGCCTCGTCGCCCGAAGAGAAGCCCTACCTGGACATCCTGGTCAAGCGGGGCAAGGGGGCGTCCAAGGCGCTCTTCGATCTCGCGGTCGGACAGGAGGTGGAGGTCATCGGCCCGCAAGGGAAGGGATTTCCGATCGATCAGTACAAAGGCAAAGACCTCCTGTTCATCGGCGTGGGGACCGGGATCGCGCCGCTTCGCTCCACCCTGCGATCCGCCCTGGGGCACCGCCAGGATTTCGGGCGGATCACCTTCGTCTACGGCGTGCTGACCCCCAACCACTTCTGCTACCTGGACGATCTGCACGCCTGGAGCCGAAACAGCGTGGATGTGCGGCTCACCGTGACCTTTCCGGAGGGCACCAGCTGGGTGGGCGATTCGGGTTTCGTACAGGATATCGTCCGGAAAATGCGTCCGAACAGCCGGGATACCGTGGCGATGCTGGTCGGCATGAAAGAGATGATCGAGGATAACACCCGCCTGTTGACCGACCTGGGCTTCCCCGCCCAGCACATCCTGCTGAACTATTGATGATGCAACGCCCCAAGGCCGTCCTGTTCGATCTCTGCGACACGCTTTTCCTGTTCGATTCGGACCGGCTTCCCCGGATCGTCATCGACGGACGGGAGATCGCCTCCACGGCCGGCCTTGCGCTGCAGGCCCTGCAGCTGGATCCGAAACCGCCTCTCCAGGAATTCTACGACGCCTTTATCAAGACGAGCGAGGAGGTCGGCCGGCAGCGGGAAAGCGACTGCATTGAGGTCTCCTGTGAAGCGAAGTTCCAGCGGGTCCTGCATCGCCTCGGTCTCGCCTCGATCGGCCCCCCCGGTGTTCGCCGGGCCGTCGCCGCCCACATGGCGGCCTTGTCCGAGGCCCTTGTCCTGCCGGATCCCCATCGCGAGCTGCTCAAGACGCTGAAAGCGAGATACCGGGTCGGCCTCATCACGAATTTCGACCACGCCGCGACGGTGCATCGACTCCTGGACCGCGAGGGGCTGGGGCCCCTCTTGGATGCCGTGGTCATCTCGATCGAGGAGGGCATTCGCAAACCGGATCCGAGAATCTTCCAAACGTGCCTCAACCGGCTGGAGTCGGAGGCGCAGCGGTCCGTCTATGTCGGCAACGATCTGCATCAGGACGTCGCCGGGGCGCGCCACGCCGGCATTCCGGTCTTCTGGTTCAACCGCCACGGGGAACTGCGCCGCCCGGACCATCCCGCCGGAGATCGCACCCTCGCCCGCCTCGAGGACCTGAAGAACTTCCTCTAGGGATAGGAGAACCTTTTCAACTCGGCCCGCTCCACCGCCTTCTTAACCCAGCCATGGAGATCCAGGCCGGATTCGGCCTTTTTGACGTTGTCCAGGCCGGCCTTCACGGCGGGGTGCTTGGGGACGAAGAGCTGACAGCAGTCCTGATCCGGGATGATCGAGATCTCATAGGTCCCGATTCCCTTGGCCTGATGGATGATTTCCTCCTTGTCCATCCCGATCAGGGGACGAAGGACCGGCAGCGCCGCCGCCTCTTCGATCACGGAGAGGTTCTGAAGCGTCTGCGAGGCGACCTGCCCCAGGCTCTCCCCCGTCACCAGGGCCAGGGCGCGCTCCTGCGCCGCAATGGCCTCCGCGATGCGCAGCATCTGCCGCCGGTAGAGGATGACGCGCAGATGCACGGGACAGTTGACGACGATCTCGCTTTGAAATTCACCGAAGGGAACCACATAGAGCTTGGTGCTGTACTGGTATTCGCAAAGCAGCCGGGCCAGGTCCACGGCCTTCTCCTGGGAGGCCCGGCTCAGGTAAGGATGGCTGTGGAAATGAACAAGGACCGGCGTGCTACCGCGCTTCATCATGCGATAGGCGGCAACCGGCGAGTCCAGCCCCCCCGAAAGCAGACAGACCAGACGGCCGCTCACGCCCACGGGGAGCCCCCCCGGGCCCCGATGCTTCTGAAAATAGCAGAAGGCCTCCCGGGCCATCACCTCGATGTGAATGGTCAGCCCGGGCCGCTCCAGGTCCACCCGGGCGCCCGTGGCCGCCTTGATGTGCGCGCCCACCTCCTCGTTGATCCGAACGGAGTTATAAGGAAAGGATTTGTCGGCCCTTCGGGCCCGGATTCGGAAGCTCTCAAACCGCTCGTTCCGGACCCGCGCCGCCAGCGTCTCCTTCATGGCCTCCAGGTCCAAGGGCACCTTGAAGGCTGGCGAGAAATTCGCCACGCCGAACACCTTGCCCACCCGGTCCAGGATCGGGCCCGGCCGTCCATCCGGGTCCAGCTCCAGGATGATCCGCCCGGGCTGACTGACGGCCTTGCGGACGCCCACCCCTTTCGTGGCAGCGGACAGGTTCCTGACCAGCTGCCGGATGAAATACGGCCGGTTCTTTTTCTTGAGGGCCAGCTCGTGGTAATGGACCACGACGCTATCCATGCGGACATGCTCTCTGGGGAAGTTGCGTCCCGAATCGCCGGGACCCTAACGGGATATTAACACAGCGGGAAGGGAAAAGAGTAGGCGAGAAAGGACTCGGCGCCGCGGCGTCCTACGTGCCCATCAGCTCGATGATCAGGGGGACATTGGCGGGCGGGAAAGAAAAGGTCGGCAGCTCGAAGGGCGTCACCCATCTGAACTCTTGACATCCCAGGGGCTTGATCTTGCCCGTCCGGATGGTGCAGTTGTAAAAATAGATGATGGTGGTGCTGTCGGGATAGGGATAGAGGGCTTCATGGACCAGGTTTTTGACCGATACGTCCACCCCGAGCTCCTCGCGGATTTCCCGCTTCAGGCAGTCCTCGAGCGACTCTCCCGCCGAGCGTTTCCCGCCGGGAAACTCCCAGAAGCCTTCGTAGGTGGACCCCATCTTGCGTCTGGCAATGAGGTAACGTCCGTTGCGCCGGATGATTCCCGCGGCCACTTGAACCAGCATCTTCACCGATCTGTCCCCTCCCGACGTGATCCGCCCGATGAGCTGCTGCGGTGACGTCTACAGTTTGGCCAGCCTGTTTTTGGCGTCCCCGGCCATCTCCCCGTGCGGGGCTTTGTCCAGGTATTCCTTGAAGCCTTCCTTGGCCTCCTTTTTGTTGCCCAGCTCCAGATAGGAGATGGCCATCTGGTAGCGCGCCGTGTGGAACTTGGGATTCAGCTTGAGCGTCTCCTGAAACTCGACGATGGCGCGCTCATGCTCGCCCACCTCCTTAAACACCAGCCCGAGATTGTAGCGGGCCGTGAAAAAGACGGGGAACATCTTCAGGACCTGCTGGTAGGCATGAATCGCCTTCTCCTGCATTCCCTTGTTTTGATAAGCGTTGGCAAGATGGTAATAGGTCATGAACTGGCCCGTATCCGTTTCAAGGGCCCGCTTCAGATGCCGGATCGCGTCGTCGTACTTGCCCTGATTCGCATAGATCTCGGCGATCTTGGTATTGACATTGGCGGTATAGGGGTTCAGGGCGGAGGCCCTGTGAAATGACTTCAACGCCCGTTCCCCCTGCTGCAGCATGCTGTACACGTTGCCCAGCTCGTAATGGCCGATCGCCAGATCCGAATTCAGCTTGACGGCCTTTCTCAACTCCTTGCGCGCCTTCTTGAACTCGCCCATTCGCCGCAGGATCACCCCTTTTTGGAAATGGG
>CAYGBP010000072.1:0-4812 GCA_964348105.1 uncultured Nitrospirota bacterium | reverse complement strand
TCTTCAGCACCCGGTTCAGCTCGGCCAGCGCCTTATCCAGCTCTTCCATCTCGAAGTAGATCATGGCCATCTGATAGCGCATGAAGGGCCCGTCGAGCTTTTTCGATTTGGCCTCTTCGTACACCTTGACCGCCTCATCGTATTGCCTCAAAGAGACATAGGCCTTGGCCAGCTGCTCGTAGACATGCTCGTCGTCTGAGCCGACCTTGCGGGCCTCCTCCAGGACCTTCGCCATGGAGGACCACTCCTCCTTCACTTCATGGACCCGGGCCAGGCCAAGGTACGCCTCCATATAATGAGGATCATATTTGATGGCTTTCTGGTATTCGTTGACGGCCTTCTTGTATTCGCCGACCTGGTTATAGACGCCTCCCAGCGCCACCCGCGCGGCCGGGGACTTCGGTTCCTTCTTGACCGCCTCTTGATAGAATTCCCGGGCTTTGGAGTAGCTCCCCTCCTGAAAGGCGGCCTGGCCTTTTTCCAGGTAGGATTCGGCGCTTTCCTCCGCAAGGGCAGACGGAGCCAAGGCGCAGACCAGGTACACGATGAGGCCGAAACGGAACAGCATCAGTTGAGTGAAACGCATATCATCCCCCCAAAGATTTGCGCTTTTCTGTTATTCGGGCCGAATTCCCCCCAGTCACGACTTCATGCGGATGGTCCATTCGTAAACCGCATTGAGCAGATTTCTGACCGATATCATCCCCACGGGTTCGCCCGCCCGCGTCACCATGAGGTGGCGGATGTGATGCTGCCCCATGACCTCGTGCGCCGTGGCCAGCGGCTCGGTCTCTTCGATCGAATAGACCGGGTAACTCATGGCCTCCTCGGCGGCGGTCTTTTCCAGGACGACATCCATCGCGAGCGCCCGACGCACGATGTCCGTTTCGGTGATGATTCCGAGCACCTCGCCGTCCTTGGTCACCAACAGGCTGCCGATGTCGAGCGACGCCATCGCAAATCGCCAGGTGACGCTGCACTGCCGCCGACTCCTCCGCCCCCAGCTCGTCGCGCGCCGCGGCGACGATCAAGGCCGAGGATGGATGATCCTCGAGCAGGGAGGCGGACGGGGACGTCTGCGCCCGCGGCTCGCTGCCCGGGACAGGTTCTTTCGTCCTTCCGGCGCCCAGGATACACACGGTATAGTATAGCAGCTTTTTCAAATCCTGCAGGGAGTTGGGGGCCTTCGGGGGGACGGGCCGGGGCCCGCTAGGACAGGGGCGCCCGCGTATCCGCGGCCCCTTCGCGGCATTCAAGGATGCGGGTGACGATCAGATCGGCCAGCTTGGGGTGGGGTCCGAGGGTTGAAGCGACCTGCACGGTCGTGCCGGGATGGGATTGCCTGAATTGGTCGACGGCCCGATAAAGCCGGTCCAGCACGATCCCCTGGAAAAACAGGCAGGGGAGGACGAGGATTCGGGAAGCCCCGCCGTCCCGGCAGGAAAGCAGCGCCTCCGAGATATCGGGCCGGGCCCGGTCGACGTGCCCCGTCGCGACGTGGCGGCACTCAAATCGATCGCGGAATCGATCGGCCAGCCAGTCCAGGTCACGCGCGGCCTGCGGATCGGGCGAGCCGCGACCCGCCAGCAGGACGGCCGAATCGCGAAGCTCGTCCGCCGAGGCGACTTCTCCCAATCGCTCCAGAAGAATGTCATGAACCGCGCCGTCCATCCCGAGGGGCTGGCCGAACTGGATCGAAAGGTTCGGGTGTTCCAGGCGTGCCGCCTCGAGCTCCTCGGGCAGGTCCTCCTTGACATGGGAAGCGGCGCTCATGAATACCGGAATCGCATAAATGATCTCGGCCCCCGCCCCGGCGCACAGGCGAACCGCCTCTCCCGTGGAGGGCGAAGCCAGCTCCAGGAAGGCCGGCTGCACCCTCAGGGGCCTGACGCGCGCTTCGACAAGACGCGTCAACGCAAGATAATCGGCCTGGGCCTGGAGGTTTCGGCTGCCGTGGCCCAGCAAGAGGATGAATTCCCGGTGGGAAGCCGGATCCGTTGATGTCATGATGTGCTCGATCCCGAAGTGCCGTGGATCACGTTGGATGGTTTTAATGCGCGTGCGGAACGTTCGGATTGGGGGCCATGACGACCAGGAGAATCAACCGTTGATCACCGTGATTCCTGACGCCGTGCTCGATCCCGGCCGGGGCCATCGTAATCTGCTGCTCGCCCAATTCCCGTTCCTCTTCACCGACCCGGAAAAGCCCTTTTCCCTTCAGGACGTAGTAGACCTTGTCCGATTCGTCATGGGTGTGCGGCTTCTGGACCTGGCCGGGCTCGAAGCAGTAAAGGTCGCAGAACAGGTGCTTGCCGTCGAAAATCCCCACCTTCTTCATCTTCTCGGGTGAAAAGGCGGCCACCCGTCCGACATCCTTCTGCTCCATCCCCGTTCTCCCCGGTCGATTATCCCTGGTGCTGGGCCTCCAGAAAGCGCTCGGCGTCGATGGCCGCCATGCAGCCCGTGCCGGCGGCCGTGATCGCCTGCCGATAGACGTGGTCCTGCACATCCCCGGCCGCGAACACCCCGGGCACGCTGGTCGCCGTTCCGTCATGCGTCACGATGTATCCCCGCTCGTCCAATTCCAATTGCCCCTTGAAAAGGGCGGTGTTGGGGGAATGGCCGATGGCGATAAAGACGCCGTCGGACCGGTGTTCGCGCCGTTCGCCCGTCTTGACGTTCTTGGTCCTCACGCCTGAAACCATTCCCTGCTCGGAGCCGAGGATTTCTTCCAAGACGGTATCCATCAGAAATTCGATCTTCTCGTTTTTCCGAGCGCGGTCCTGCATGATCTTCGATGCCCTGAACTTGTCCCGGCGGTGAATGACCGTGACCTTGGTCGCGAATTTGGTCAGGAACAGGGCCTCCTCCATCGCGGTGTCCCCTCCCCCCACCACCATGACCTCTTTGTCACGGAAGAAAAATCCGTCGCAGGTCGCGCAGGCCGAAACGCCGTGCCCCATCAGCTTCTTTTCCGATGGAAGACCCAGGAGCATCGCCGAGGCACCGGTCGAGATGATCAAAGCCTCCGCACGGTATTCGGCCTCCCCCTCCACCTTGAGCGTGAAAGGACGGGACTTGAGGTTCACCTCCGTCACGTCACCGCGGATCAGGTCGGTTCCGAAGCGCTCCGCCTGCTTTCTCATTTCATCGATCAGCTGCGGGCCCTGGATCCCCGATGGGAAGGCGGGGAAATTCTCCACGTCCGTCGTAATCATCAACTGACCGCCGGCCTGCGATCCCTCGATCATCAAGGGCTTCAAATTGGCCCGCGCCGCGTAGATCGCGGCGGTCAGGCCGGCCGGCCCCGACCCCAGAATGATCACCTGTCTTGATTGATCCGTCACACTCATTAAAAAAAATACTATCATCTTTCGCGGCTACAAATCAATACTTCCGGTTCGATCCGCATCGCGCGCCGAGCCGGCGCACGGGCCTATTTCCCCCTCAAACGCCACCCTTTCCCCTTGACAAAGCGGCATCAAAAGCATAGGCTACGCAAAATCTTCAGGCGGCGGGAACGGCCGTGAAATCGGGCCGGGCCGTAACGCGAAACCAGATCGTGGCGATGAAGCCTTTATTTCGGCGGGAGGGAGATGATCGATGGCGGTCCTGAGAAGAGCTCCATGGATGTTCATCTTCTTCGTCTTGACGGGGGGGCTGCTCGGGGGCGTTCTGGGTGAAATTCTTCGCGTGCTTTCCCCGGAAGGCGTGATCCGCGATCTTTTTCTGACGGGATTCAATCCGGGGATCTCCCCGCCGTTCACGCTCGACCTTCAGCTCTTCAGCATCACCCTGGGCTTCACCATCCGGATCAATCTGCTGACCCTTCTGGGGATCATCCTGGGCGTCTACGTTTATAAACAGGCGTGACGACCCGATCGAAAATCTTCACGGGGGATCCTCACGGTCGCTGCGGGGGGTGGCTGGCTTGAAGTCCGATTCCCCTTTCCTTCAGTTCCTTGATTTCATCCCTCAGCTCGGCGGCCCGCTCAAAGTCCAGCAGCCTGGCCGCTTCGCGCATTTCCCGCTCCAGGCCCTCGACCCTCTTCGGAACCTCTTCCGGAGGAATGTAGGCCTCCTGCTTTTCGGCCGCGACGGGAATCGTCAGATAGTCGGCCTCGTAGATCGCGTACAGCCCCTCCTGGATCTCCTTGCGGATCGATTGGGGCGTGATGTTGTGGGCCTCGTTGAACTCTGACTGGATCTTTCTGCGGCGGCGGGTTTCATCCATCGCGCTTCGCATCGAGGCCGTCACCGAGTCGGCGTAGAAGATGACCTCCCCCCGGATATTCCGGGCGGCCCGCCCGGCCGTCTGGATCAACGAAGTATGCGAGCGAAGATAACCCTCCTTGTCCGCGTCCAGAATGGCCACGAGGGAAACCTCCGGGAGGTCCAGCCCCTCCCGCAACAGGTTAATCCCGATCAGGACATCGAATTTTCCAAGCCGTAAATCCCTAATAATTTCAACGCGTTCCAACGTATCCACTTCGGAATGAAGATAGCGAACCTTCAGGCCCACCCCGTGATAATAGTCCGTCAAGTCCTCGGCCATCCGCTTGGTCAGCGTGGTGACCAGAACCCGCTCGTTCCGTGTGGCCCGTCTCCGGATTTCGGCCAAAAGATCGTCCACCTGCCCCCGCGCCGGCTTCAGAACGATCTCGGGGTCCATCAGGCCGGTGGGCCGGATGATCTGCTCCACCACTTTTCCTCCTGACGTCCGCATCTCGTAAGGTCCCGGCGTGGCCGATACATAGACGACCTGGTTGACGCACCGCTCGAATTCCTGGAAGGTCAAGGGACGGTTGTCGA
>CAYGBP010000071.1:12692-13403 GCA_964348105.1 uncultured Nitrospirota bacterium | reverse complement strand
CTAGGCGTTCTTTCTGTGCTGGAACGGGCCGGTATCCGGTTCGACGTGATCGCTGGTACCAGCTTCGGTGCTTTTGTCGGGGCGATGTATGCGATCCAGCCCGATGCCCAAATCATTCAGAAGCGCATCTTCGAGTTTCTGCAAGGACCCACCTTCAGGAAAACCCGGTTCGATTTCATGCGTCAAAGATACCAGGATGAGAAGAAGATCGGCCTGGTGTCGAGGCTCAGATATTCCCTCCAGCGGGGGATCTTCTACGGCGTCTCCTTTCGGAAAAGGGCCTTTATCACCGAGATTGACCTGATCAAGGTGATCAGCCCCCTGGTTGATGATATCCGGATCGAGGACACCTCGATTCCCCTGGTGATGAATTCAGCGGATCTCGTATCGGGAAACGAATATGTTATTGAAGCAGGCTCGCTGCGGCAGGCGCTGTGCGCGACTTGCGCGCTGCCCGGCATCTTTCCCCCCGTCTCGGAAGGGGAGCGAGTCTTGGTCGATGGCGGCTGGGTCAATCCGGTTCCGATCGACCTTGCGCGGCGCCGGGGCGCGGATTTTGTCATCGGCGTCAATACCTCGGATGCCCTGGTCAATTCCCCGGCCCTTTACACCGGGCTGGATGTTCTCCTGCGCGCCGGGGCATCATCGGCAGGCACCGGTGCTGGCGGCAGAGATCGCCCAACGGGTGGGGAGTAACCCGTTTGTGCTCCT
>CAYGBP010000071.1:10149-12682 GCA_964348105.1 uncultured Nitrospirota bacterium | reverse complement strand
TACACCGGGCTGGATGTTCTCCTGCGCGCCGATGCCGTGGCCCGCGCCCACCTCACGAATCGGGTCCTAGAAGAGGCCGATGTGATCGTCCGGCCGGACATCGGAAATATTCATTGGGCCGATTTTAGTCGTGCCGAGGAGTACGTCAAGAAGGGCGTTGAGGCGGCTGAGGCAAGCCTGGCGCAGATCCAGGGCCAGATCCGAAAAGCGCGGGTGCGCAAGATGTTCCTAGGATAGGAGCTGATCCATCCTGCGGATCGCTTCCTCGATGCCCGCCTTGGAGGGCGGATTGGGCCGGTCGATCCGTTCCTGAATCGCTCGAACTCTTTCGGCCAATTGGACCAATTCCTTTTTCTGCGGTTCATCCGCCGATTCGGCGACCTTTATGACGGCGTTTCTGGCGTTCAATAGCTCCAGGCGCCCCTCGCCGTAGTTGCGTTCCCGTATGGCGGTCTGGGCAGCGACCAGATGGTTGCGGGCGTTGAACAGCTCCATCCGGATGCGGGTCCTCCGCAGGCTGTGCTCGAGCTGCTCGATTTTGGATGTCAGCTCCGAACGCATCCCGCTCAAGGCCGTCTGAACCGGGAAGGTTTTCTGCGATCCCCACAGATAACCGAACCCGAAAATGATGGTTAAGAACGCCAGCCCTACGAACAGCCTCACAATTCCGAACATGTTCCCTCCCCCTCTTGTTAGAAAGTGATCCAGCCGGTCCTATCGATCCCTGAGGATCACCCACAGAAGGATCAAAGTTGTAAGTCCGATTGCGCCGGCCGTTACCAGGGCTTCAATTTGCAACGCCTGCTGTTTGAAGTGGCCGTACAGAAAGGCCAAGCCGATGATCGTAAAGGCAAGGACTCCCCTCTGCGCCAGACGGTAGATCCGCGTGAGAATTCCCGTCATGTCCTGGGAGGACATGTGAGTCCTGACCCCTTGTGTCATTGCCATCGTCAGGAAGGAGTCCAGCTGGCGGGGCAGATGAATCAGAACCTCTCCGATTTCCCTTCCGGAATCGAGGATCTGGGAAATGAGACCTTCGTCGCTTGAAATGAACCTTTCGGCATGGGGCCGGGCCAGCTCGATGATGTTTAAGTCCGGATCAAGCCTGGAGCAGATTCCATTGAGCATCATGGCGGTTCGGGCAAACAGGATGAAGTGGTTCGGGATCTGCAGTAGCGGGGAGATTTTAAACAGCTGGTTGACATCCTGGGCGATCGTCCCGATCGAGATATTCCTGAATTCCTTCGGCTTCATGTCCCTGTAGCGGGTCATGAAGAAATCGACCGCCTGCTCAATCCCTTCGTGCAGATGGCCTCGCTCGATGAAACCCAGCTCCACCAACCCTCGGACGATCGACGACGTATCCCTGAGGATGACGGCCCGGATGGTCCGCTTGATGCCGACATGCAGCCCCGGCGTGATCGACTGCATCTGTCCGAAGTCTACGAAGACGAGCCTCGGGCTGCCGTTCGGTCTGGCCTGAACAAAGAGATTTCCGGGATGCGGATCGCCGTGGAAGAATCGGTGCTCCAGAATCTGCAGCATGTACGACTCGGCCAGCAGGCTGGCGACCTTCTTTAAGTCGATCCCCTTTGCCCGCATCTCGTCGAACTGGTTGATCTTGATACCATCGACAAACTCCAGGGTCAGGACGTGTTTGGTGCAGTACTCCCACAGGACCTTCGGTACGACGACATCTTCATGCCCGGTAAAGTTGTGATAAAACTTTTCGGCGTTCCGTCCCTCCTGAAAATAGTCCAGCTCGTCGTGGATGCCTCGCGAAAACTCACGGTAAAGGACGTCGAAGTGAACATGAGGAAACCACCGCTGCAGGAGCGCGGCGACCCAGTGGGCCATCCGAAGGTCGATGGCCACCACCTGCTCGATATCGGGATATTGAACTTTAACGGCCACCTTGCATCCATCGGCCTTTAAATAGGCCTCATGGACCTGCCCGAGGGAGGCGGCCGCGATGGGCTCCGGCGAAAGATAGGAAAAAATATCCTCGGGGGATGCTCCGAAATCCCGTTTGATCACTTTCTGGATCGTGGTGAATGCAACAGGGGGGACCTGGTCCTGAAGGACGGAAAGCTCCTCGGTGAACTCGTCAGGGAGCAGATCGACCCGGGTGCTCATCATCTGGCCGAGCTTGATGTAGATTCCCTGCAGATAGATGGCCGCCTGGCGGATTCGTACGGCGCTTCGACGATGCAGGCGCGAACGGCGGGCGCGGGCGGTGGCTTCGCTATAAAAGATGGAGGCCAGGTAGTGAGCCTGATAAGCGGAGGCGATCCTGAGAAGGACGCGGGTGACACGAACGGCCCTTTTGACGATCGTGAAGAGCGATTTCACTTATTTTTCCGACGGAATGACGTCATCATTCCAGATCATCATATCAGTATTCGCTGGATTGTCAAGATCAAGGGGCCGGCCATGGCCTTGAAGCGGGCGAGCCGTTTTGGACTCGAGGTCCGAGGGTAGCCTGGGCCTGGCCTGCGGCCGCCTTGACGATCTCCATGGCGGTATGTTAAAT
>CAYGBP010000071.1:4236-10139 GCA_964348105.1 uncultured Nitrospirota bacterium | reverse complement strand
CGGAGTAATATGAAGTGGCTTGCCTATCTTTCCGACATTCTTTTTCCGAGGTTTTGCAGGCGGTGTGAAGGAAAGGTGTCTCCCGGCGGTGTCCCGGGCCTTTGCGCGACCTGTTGGGCATCCGTCCGCCGGGTGGACCTCAATAGCTGTCCCCGCTGTGGAAGGCCTTATGCTTCAGAATCCGCCGTGAGCCACAACCCCCCGCACCTCTGCGGGGCGTGCCGTCGGCGACCCCCGCGGTTTGATCGAGCGATTTCCGTGGTGATTTATGGAGAGGCGGTTGCGGAGGCCATTCATCTTTTCAAATACTCGGGAAAGGCCGACTGGGCTGTTCCCCTGGGAAGGCTCATGGCATCCCGAGTGGGTGAATTCGGGTCGGTGGATGCGATCGTGCCGGTCCCGCTTCACCCCAGGAGGCTTCGGGAACGGGAATTCAACCAGTCCCTTTTGCTGGCCTGGGAGGTGGGGAAGCGTTGCGGGGCGCCGGTCTTGGCGGACCACCTGCGCCGCCTGCGGTGGACCAAGCCCCAGGTCGAGCTAAGCGGCGGGGAGCGAAGGAAAAATGTTCGGCGCGCCTTCGGCGTTCACAACACGCATGGGATCCAGGGGAGATCGATTCTCGTGGTGGATGATGTCCTGACGACGGGGGCAACAGTCAATGAATGCGCACATGCCCTCAAACGGGCCGGCGCCCGGAAGGTATTTATCCTGACGCTGGCCCGCATGCTGTAGCGGACGGATCGTTTCGGGGAACATCAGAGGTTTTCGATGACCTTTCGAAGCCGCTTGGCCCCGTCCTCGGCGAGAGGTGCCAGTTGATCATTCTTGATCCGGCTCAGCGCCACGACGGGATCCAGCGCGGTGACGACCGTCCGGCCTTTGTCATTTTCATACACGATCACGTTGCAGGGCATGAACAGGCCGATTTCGGTTTCCAGACTCAGGGCCTGATGAGCAATCGTGGGATTACAGGCCCCGAGGATTCTGTATTTTCGAAACTCCACGCCGAGTTTCTTTTTTAGCGTTTCTTTCACATCGATTTCGGTCAAAACCCCGAAACCCTCTTTCTTAAGCTCCTCCGTCACCTTGGGAATAGCCTCCTCGTAACTGAGGTCAACCTCTTTTGAAAAACCGAGCTGTTGTTGGTTCACTTCATTCACCTCCATGGATCCGCGCGCCCTTGGCGTCCCACGCAGCAATCAGGATCGGGCACCCGGATCGGGTAACGCCCTCAGGACCAGCCCGCTGAGCGGTTTAGGATAGAAATAGGTGGATTTATGCGGCATCTTGATCCCTTTGCCGGCAAGATCCTGAACCACTCCAATTCCGATGGGATTTAAGAAAAAGGCCGCCTGGGCTTCCCCCCTCGTGATCATATCGACGCCGTCCTTCGGGTCCTTGATGTAAACGACATGGGTTCCCCGGTCCGCCGCCCCCCCCTTGAAGGCCAGAAGGTCTTCCAGGACCAATTGATCGAAAATCGAGACATCCAGCCCCGCCAGCTCCGGCGCGATTTTGGAGTCTCGGAGGACACGGTCCCTGGCCTGGGCCTTGAGCGTCAGCAGCAGATGTTCCCCCTGCCCGGTGTACATCCCCAGGACCGAGGCCCGGCTTGCGGCCTTTCGCATCCGCTGCCGCAGCTGCGGCAGATCCTTGACGCCGCGATCCACATCGTAGTACCGCTCGAGGGAATCGATCAAGGCCCGGATCTGCTCCGCGGGCAGTCCGCGGATGACGCGGTGAATCGGCAGCAGGGAGAGGCCGGTGTCATCCATGTTCACCAAAAGCATCATCATGCGCTCACCCTCCGCGCACTCCCGGCTGAAATTCAGGGCCGTTTCATAGCGATGGTGCCCGTCGGCGATGAGGAGCGTGCGGGAGGCCAGCATCGCCCGGATCTTTCCGGTCATACCGGAATCATCCACGCTCCAGAGCGTCTGGCGTGTCCCATCCTCATGCGAAAAATCAAGGCGGGGAGAAGCCCCCGGACCTTTTGACTCCAGCAAGCCCTGGATTGTTTTGTCGGGATCGGAATAGAGCATCATAATGGGACTAAAATTGGCCCGTGCGGCCCGCAGCAGGTTGAGCCGGTCCTCCTTGACCTTCGGGAAGGTATCTTCGTGAGGGAGAATGTTGCCAGAGCTGAATGGCTCCAGCCGGACCGCCGCGAAGAATCCCTTCAGGGTTTTTTGGACCTGGGCGTCCGTGGCCGTCCCGGATGGGTCGGCTTCGTCGCCGGAAGATATTTCGTATCGGACTTCATATCGGTAAAAGGCGGGATCCGGGTCCTGATTGAGAATTTTATCCTTTCGCCATTTTTTGAAAAAATCGTCGGCCCGGGTGTACTTGTTATTTTGCGGCCCATCCTGCGGGGCATCCTTTCCGAGGTCCAGCCGGATGACGTTGTACTCATTTCGCCCATAGAAGGATTCCTGTTGATCCGGGGTGATGACGTCGTAAGGGGGCGTCACGACATCCTTCAGGCTCTTGATTTTTTCAGGATTGTACAAAATTCCCTGAAACGGGGCGATATCAACCATTTTTGATCAACCCTTTCGATGGTTCGGAAACGGCGCCGTGTATGCTCCGCGTCAGGGGGCCCTGAGGCGAGTACCCCGATCGTGGCCGCTCAATGATCGCGCGAGACCGCGTAGTCGGCCACGACATCCAGGGCTTGTCGATGAATCGAGGGGGGAAAGAATTCCAGGCTATTCTTGGCCTTCTGGATCGATTCTCTTGCCTGTCCCATCGAGTAGTCGATGGAGCCGTAATGATTCATGAGATCCCGAATATCCTGCAGGTCTTGAGCGGCGAGGCTGCCCGATTTCACGATATTCCCAATCCTCTCCTTTTCGCCCGCCGAGCACCTGGAGAGCAGATGGAGCAGGGGGAGCGTGATCTTGCCCTCCTTCAGATCCTTCCCCAGGGATTTGCCCAGCAGGTCCTGGTCGGCCACGTAATCCAATGTGTCATCGACTAGCTGGTAGGCCGTGCCCAGGTGCAGGCCGAACTGCGTCAGGGCCTCCTTTTGGGCGGCGTTCGATTCCCCGATGATGCCACCCAGCTGGCAGGTCGCCGAAAGCAACGCCGCGGTCTTGCAGCGGATGACCCTCAGATAGTCCTGCTCCGAAATATGAAAATCCCCGTTATGGGTCAACTGGAGCGTTTCCCCCTCCGTCATCAACCGACAGGCCTCGGCCAGGATCATGTTCACCTCATGGTTGGCCAGCCTTAGGGCGCAGGTCACCGCCTGGATATAGAGGTAGTCTCCGACCAGGATGTTGGCCTGGTTTCCCCAAAGCATGTGGGCCGATTTTTTACCCCGCCTGATTTCGGCCTGGTCAATGACATCATCGTGCAACAGGGTGGCGGTGTGGATAAATTCCACCGAAGTGGCCAGCAGAATGTCGGCGTCCCCATGATCCTCCTTCCCGCCCACCCGACATGCGATGGTCATCAGCAGGGGGCGGAACCGCTTTCCGCCGCTTTCGAAGATATAGTGGGCCAGGTCGTTGATCAAACCGACGGAGGAGGTCAGGGTCTTGTTGATCTTGTCCTCGACGCGAAGGAGGTTTTCTCTGTAGAAATCCCACACCTCCTCCATGTTGAGCAAGCCTTTGTTTTTGGCGGAAGCGCGCATAGGGTCATAGTAGGGAAGTGGTCATTTTTTGTCAAGGGGTATTTCGGCTCGATCGGGCTGTTCAGGGTCCGCTTCGCAACCGGCGGTGTTCTTTCATCATGCATCGGTTCATGATGACCGTCAATCCGGCGTCGCGCGCCGCTTTCGCCGCCTCGTTGTGGATGATTCCCTCCTGCATCCAGACCGCCTTGGCCCCGATGGCAACGGCCTCTTGGACGATGGAGGGGACCTCAGGGGATGGACGGAAAATGGTAACGACCTGTACCCCCGGCGGCGCCTCGGAGAGCTTGCGAAATACCGGCTGACCCAGCAGGGGTTCCGCCGCCGTGGGATTCACGGGGATGATGCGATAACCGTGGTCCTGCAGGTAGCGAGGGACATAATGGCTCGGTTTTTCAGGGTTTTTGGAAAGGCCCACGACGGCGATCGTGGAAAAATCCCTCAGCACCCTGTCGATCTCCCGATCCGACGGCTGAAATTGTGGGATTTCGCACTCCGGCTCGGCCAAGCGAGCTCCTCCCAATCGAATGAATCGGCACGGGGCTCTTCCCGGGACCTCGTTTGCGCGCGCGACGAAACAGGGCGCAAGGCACGAATGTTATCAAAAAAGAAGGGGATTGACAAGCGTCGGGCATTAAGGTTATGCTTTAAATATGATAATAATAATGAGAATCATTCTCATCTTTTTAAATGAATCGCGAAACTGAAACCCTTAAAAAACACCTGGCCAAAAACGGCCTTAAACTTACTCGCCAACGCGAGCTGATCCTGGAGACCTTCCTGGACAAGGACCACGTCACCGCGGAGGATCTCTATCGGGAGATCAATCGGCGCGACGCCCGCGTGGGTTTGGCCACCGTGTATCGTACGCTCAATATCCTTTGTCAATGCGGACTGGCCCAACAGAGACACTTCGGGGATGCCAGGACGCTGTACGATAACGTTTCGAACAAGAGCCATCACGATCATCTGATCTGTACGGATTGCGGAAAAATCGTGGAGTTCGAAAACCCGGCGATCGAGCGGCTTCAGGAGCTCGTCGCCAAAAAGAATCGCTTCTCGATATACAGTCACAAGCTGGAGCTGTATGGTCTGTGTGCGCGCTGCCATTCCTGAGGGATGAAGCGCGCGGGAGGGAGTCCGAAATGAGGAATATCATCAGTGCTAAATGGATTCTGACCGGATCGGTTTTGCTCGGCCTTCTCCTGTCGGCCGGGTGGGCGCGGGAGAGCGATGAGCTGGTGGTCTATTCGGCCCGCAATGAGCAACTGATCAAACCCGTTTTTGACGCCTATGAGCGGGAGGCCGGGGTGAAAATCCGGTTTATCACGGATAAGGCGGGTCCCCTTTTGGAGCGGCTCAAGGCGGAGGGGCGCAATACCCCGGCCGACCTGCTGATTACGGTCGACGCGGGAAATCTCTGGCAGGCCTCCCGCGAAGGGCTTCTCGTTCCCGTGGAATCGGAAATCCTGGAACGGAATATTCCGGGGCATCTGAGGGATCCCGCCCATCAGTGGTTCGGCCTGTCGGTCAGGGCGCGGACCGTCGTCTACAACACGCAAAAGATCAAGCCGGAGGATCTATCAACCTACGAGGCCCTTGCAGATCCGAAATGGAGGGGCAGGCTGTGCCTTCGAACCTCCAAAAAGGTCTACAATCAATCTTTGGTCGCCATGATGATCGCCGCCCTCGGCGAGGAACGTACCGAGAAGATCGTGAAAGGCTGGGTGCAGAATCTGGCCACTGTCGTTTTTCCGGACGATACCAAGATGATGGAGGCGATTGGGGCGGGCCAATGCGATGTCGGAATCGGAAACACCTATTATTATGCCCGATTGATGAAGAAGAAGCCTTCCCTGCCGCTGGCCCTGTTCTGGCCAAATCAGGGTGATCGGGGCGTACATGTCAATGTCTCGGGCGCCGGGGTAATCCGATATTCGAAGCATCGGGAGGGAGCGATTCGCTTTCTGGAATGGCTGTCGTCCGAGAAGGCGCAAAGCCTGTTTGCGGACGTCAACATGGAGTATCCGGCCAATTCGAGGGTGAAGCCGGCGAAGACCGTGGCCGAATGGGGTTCGTTCAAGCAAGATCTCATCAACGTTTCGAAGGCCGGCGAACTTCAGAGAAAATCAATCCAACTGATGGACCGCGCGGGGTACAAGTAACCGGCGAGAGCCTTTGCATGGCCCGATTCACTCCCCACTGCCAAGCAGGAGCCAGCACCGGCAAGGGACAGGAACCAGGAAAAGACAATCCATGCCAA
>CAYGBP010000071.1:0-4226 GCA_964348105.1 uncultured Nitrospirota bacterium | reverse complement strand
TTCGAAACGGAATCTGTCCGGCCCATCGGGGCGCTCGTGCGGCACTACGTCCCGGACGCGACGGCGACCGCCTCGATCCTGATCGCCTGCCTGGTGCTCATCCCTCTTGGCGTCATTTTCTCCTCGGTTTTCGAGCCGGGCAACGGTGTCTGGCGTCACTTGGTGGACACCCTGCTGGCCGAGTTGCTCCTGAATACTTTCTGGCTGGTGGCGGGGGTCGGCCTGGGGACATTCTGGCTCGGCGTCAGCCTGGCCTGGTTGACCGCTGCATATGAATTCCCGGGCCGAAAGATTTTCGACTGGGCTTTGATGCTCCCCTTGGCCCTTCCCACCTATGTCATCGCCTTCGTGGCGATCGGCCTGTTGGAGTTTACGGGTCCGGTCCAGGGCCTCCTGCGCGAATGGCTGGGTGCAGAGAGGATATGGTTTCCGCAGATCCGATCGGCCGGCGGCGTGATCCTTGTCATGACCTTGGCCCTGTATCCGTACGTTTATCTCCTGGCCCGGAACGCGTTCTTGACCCAGGGGCGTCGTGCCATGGAGGCCGCCCGCTCGCTGGGGCACGGGCAATGGACCTCCTTTACCCGCGTTTCCCTCCCCATGGCCTGGCCCTGGATCGCCGGCGGCCTGGCCCTGGCCCTGATGGAGACGCTGGCGGACTTCGGCGCCGTCTCGATATTCAATTACGACACCTTTACCACTGCGGTCTACAAGGCATGGTTCGGGATGTTTTCGCTATCGGCCGCCGCCCAGCTTTCCTCCCTGCTGATCCTGATCGTGTTTGTTGTCCTGCTGGTGGAGCAGCAGTTGCGCTCCCGCCATCGTTTCGTCCAGGTGGGCAAAGCCAGCACACAGGCCGACCGGATCTTGCTGACCGGTCCCGGTCGCTGGCTGGTCGCCTCCTATTGTGCGGCGGTCCTGGCGCTGGGGTTCATTATTCCGGTCGGCCAGCTGGTGCTTTGGGCCTTGGGGGTGGTCGACCAGGACCTTGATTCCCGGTATTTGGGTTTTCTTTCCCATTCGCTGCTGTTGGGTGCCATGGCCTCGCTCCTCACGGTCGGGTGTGCGATGTTGCTGGCCTATTCAATCCGCGGCCGGCGCTCGGTGGTCAGCCGGGTCGTCGTTCGCCTCGCCACACTCGGGTACGCAGTGCCCGGAGTGGTCCTGGCCGTCGGAATTTTCATTGCGGTGGCCTCGGTGGATCGGGCCATCATCGATGCGGTGCGATCCTTTTGGGGCTTGGAGATCGGGCTGGTCCTGACGGGAACCGTGGCGGTGATGCTGCTCGCTTACGTGATTCGGTTTATGGCGGTGGCCTACAATCCGATCGAGAGCGCCATGCAGAGGGTCACCATGAATATTGACGAGGCGGCCCGCACGCTCGGCTGCAGCGGACTGAAACTCCTGGGGCGCGTTCATTTTCCGATCCTCCGCCGGGGCGTCATGACGGCGGCTATATTGGTTTTCGTGGATGTGATGAAGGAAATGCCGATTACCCTGATGACGCGGCCATTCGGGTGGGACACCCTGTCGGTCCGGATATTTGAAATGACGGCCGAGGGGGAGTGGGAGCGCGCCGCGTTGCCGGCCGTGGCGCTTTTGATGGTGGGGCTGATTCCCATCATCTTGCTGAGTCGCAGCTCGCGAGGGGGGTAGGCGGAGGCAGGGCGGCGTCCGGCACGGGTCGGCAAGGGTGGAGCCGGCCTGCGGCCGCAAAAAATCTTTACCCAAGGACGGTAATCTTGGCGGTCATTGAACTCGATCAGGTCACGATGACGTATTCCGGCGGCTCGGCCCCGGCGGTGGAGGGCATCTCCTTCAAGGTGGAAAAGGGAGAGATCCTTGCCGTGCTTGGACCGAGCGGCAGCGGCAAGACCACGCTCCTTCGCCTCATTGCAGGCTTCGAGGCGCCGGACCGGGGCATCATCCGCCTCGACGGTCGAGAGGCAGGTCGGGCAAAGCATAATCTACCCCCGGAGAAGCGAGGCGTCGGGATGGTCTTTCAGGACTATGCCCTCTTTCCGCACCTGACGGTGGGCAAAAACGTTGGGTTCGGCCTCAAAGGCGTGCCCCAGTCCGTGAGCAGCCGCCGGGTCCTCGAGATCCTGACCATGGTGGGCTTGAGCGGCATGGAGGATCAGTATCCGCATGAGCTGTCAGGGGGACAGCAGCAGCGCGTGGCCCTGGCCCGCGCGCTGGCTCCGAACCCCATCGTGGTTCTTCTGGACGAGCCGTTCAGCAATCTCGATCCCGAGATGCGCTCCCGCATGCGGTTCGAGGTTCAGCAGATATTCCGGCGGCTGGAAACCACGGCCATCCTCGTGACACACGATCACGAGGAGGCGTTCGCGATGGCGGATCACATTGCCGTTTTGAACGGGGGCAGACTGGAGCAGCTGGGAACGCCGGAGGCGGTCTATCATACGCCTCTCTCGCCCTTTGTCGCCGATTTTGTCGGTCAGGCAGATTTTCTTCCAGGGAGCGTGGAATCCGATGGCGTCATCCACAGCGAGATCGGCCAATTTCCGAACGAGGTGGGCTATCCGGAAGGTACATCGCTTGTGGTGATGATTCGGCCCGACGATATACAACTGCTGCCCGATCCAAACGGCAAGGCCGTCGTCGTGTCCCGCCAATTCAGGGGATCCGAAAATCTTTACGCCATCTCGCTTCCCTCCGGTCAGATCCTGCACAGCAGCGGTCATTCGGTGGCCGTATACGCTCCCGGTACGAGGGTGGACATCCGCCTGACGGCCACCCACACCGTCCTTTTCAAGAGCCTGAGTGTTTCAAGAATGATGATCCGCTAGCCCACCCCCGGCGGTTCATCAAGACCGAACCTTCTCGATCCCCTGTTCCGAATCTACAGGGCGCGCGCCCCCTTGATCGATGAATTCCCCGTCCAGATCACGCGTGATCTTCAGCTTTTTCTTGACAAACTGCACATAATCCATTAGGCTCTGTGCAATTTTCTGAATATTTTCTGGTTCGATCTGGATCGCATGCCAATCGACCGTCTGTCTTTCAATCGTCGGCAAGGACAACCGGGGGTGGCGGATGGGAAATGCGAAAATCCTTGTAGTGGACGACGATGAATCGGTTTGCGGGGTATTGGCGGAGCTACTGAGCGAATCGGGGTATCGTGTGGAGGCGGTGGGCGACGCGCCAGCGGCGCTCGAGGCGGCGGGGCGTGAGCGGTACGATCTTTACATCATCGATCTTCGGCTTCCGGGGGGTGACGGGGTGGAGCTGTTGCGCGAGGTGCTTGGGATCGATCCGGGGGCGTCGTGCGTGGTGCTGACGGGTTACGGGACGATCGAGCAGTCGGTCAAGGCGATTAAGGCGGGCGCAAAGGATTTTATCACCAAGCCGTTCGATCCGGCGTCGGTGCGCCGGCTGGTGGGGCGGATGCTACATCGTCGCAGCCCGGCGGGCGGCGGGGATCGTGTCGTGCAGGGCGTGGTGGGCGAGAGCGAGGCGATGAAGCAGGTGTATGAGCTGCTGGACCGGGTGGCGGACAGCGACAGCACGATTCTGCTGCAGGGGGAGAGCGGGACGGGCAAGGAGGTGGCGGCCAAATACATACACCACAACAGCGCGCGGCGGGGTGAATCGTTCATCCCGATCAATTGCGTGGCGATTCCGGAGGCGCTGTTGGAGAGCGAGTTGTTCGGCCATGAGAAGGGTGCGTTTACGGGCGCGACGACGGCGCGGGTGGGTCGCTTCGAGTTGGCGCACCGGGGGACGCTGTTTTTGGACGAGGTGGGCGAGATGCCCGGTCATCTTCAGGTGAAGCTGCTGCGGGTGTTGCAGGAAAAGGAGATCGAGCGGGTGGGTGGAGAGCGGCCGATCCGGGTGGATGTACGGATCATCGCGGCGACGAATCAGGATCTGGAGGAGGCGATCGCGGCGCGGCGGTTTCGGCGGGATCTGTATTATCGATTGAACATCATACCGATCGTGCTGCCCGCATTGCGGGAGCGCAAGGAGGATATCGGGGCGTTGGCGGCGTATTTTGTGGATCGGATCAATGAGCGCAAGCGGCGCAACATACAGGGGATCACGCAGGAGGCGATCGCGGCGCTGCAGACGCATGATTGGCCCGGGAACGTGCGGGAGCTGGAGAATCTGATCGAGCGGATGATTACGATCAAGCAGGAGGGGATGCTGGGGTTGGAGGATCTGCCGGCGGAATTCGGGAAGCGTCGAGGCGCGGGGGGGATCGG
>CAYGBP010000070.1:11914-13648 GCA_964348105.1 uncultured Nitrospirota bacterium | reverse complement strand
GCGGGAGAGGCAGGACCCGGTCCACCACGCCCTCCGCGATGGCCTCCTTCGGCATCCCGAACACGACCGCCGTTTCCTCGGACTCGGCGACCGTCTGCCCACCGTCCATCTTGATCTTTTTCATGCCCAGACGACCGTCATTTCCCATCCCTGTCAGGATAACGCCCAAGACCCTGCCCGGATAGGCATCCGCCGCCGAGGAAAACATCTGATCAACGGAAGGGACGTAGCGGTCCGAATCGATCTTTTTCTGCAGCAAAACCCGAATGCCGTCTTTGGCCCGTCTCAGGTGCATGTGATAACCACCGGGACACACATAGGCATGACTCGTTTCCAGCAGGTCCCCGTGTTTCGCCTCACTGACGCTCAACGGAGACAGTTTGTTGAGCCGTTCCGCAAAATACTGCGTAAATCCGGGCGGCATGTGCTGTGTCACCAGGAGCGGCGTGGGGAACTCGGCCGGAAGCCTGCCCAGGATGGACTGGATCGCCGTCGGGCCCCCGGTTGACGCCCCGATGGCCACCAGCTCGATTTGCCTGGACTTTTTGCCCGTCGCGCCGCGGCCTATCGTCGAAGGGATCATGCTGGCCTTGGCGCTCATGGATGCCGCGGCGCGGGCCATCAATTTTTCGACCGAGATCGTGGCCGCCTCTCTCACCTTGACCAGCAGATCATCATTGATTTCCAGAATTTCCCATGAAGCCCGTGGCGTGGGTTTGGTCAGGAAGTCGACCGCTCCCAGCTCCAGGGCCTTGAAGACGTTGCCCTGATCAGAAAGGGAGCTGACCACGATCACCGGGATCGGATGGTTTTTCATGAGCCATCGAAGAAATACGTATCCGTCGACTTTGGGCATTTCCAGATCGAGGGTAATGACATCCGGGCGGTGCTTGGTGACCAGCATGATGGCATCCGCGCCATCTCTCGAACTCCCCACCACTTCGATATCGGGAGCCTTTGAAAGCATCGTGTTCATGGCCTGGCGATAGAATGCGGAATCGTCAATCACCAATACCCGCGTTTTTTTGGGATTTTTTTGTGGCTGAGTCACCATTGGCCGCCGGCTTCCAGGATTGGATTCAGAACCCGCTCGCCTCCACGATATTCCCGCCGATCTTTTGGTTCCTGTCCTGCCCGATCTGTATGCCCGCGCCGCCCCCTTTCTGGTAGACCATGTCGTGCTTCAAATGACGCAGGCTGAAGGCGGTCGAAATATTGATCAAAGATTCGGAATGTCCCAGGAGAAGATAGCCCCCGGGATTCAATTTCTGATGAAAGGTGGCGATGATCTTTCGCTTGGCCTCCTGGTCGAAATAAATGATGACATTGCGACAAAAGATGACATCCATCCCGTTCATGAAAACCATGCGGTCAGTATCCAGGAGATTCAGGTGGAGGAAGGTGATCATCTTTTTAACCCGGTCATCGATCCGATATCCGTGCTCTTCCTTGTGGAAATATTTCGCGAGAAAATACGGATTGATGACCCTCATGGACGCGCCGGAATAGGTGCCCCGTCGAGCCCTCTGGAGCACCCGGTGGCTGATGTCACTGGCGAAGATCTCGATATGCCAGTCCCGGAACACCTCCCGATCCAGCATCATCATCGCGATGGTGTAGGGCTCCTCCCCCGTGGAGCATCCCGCGCTCCAGATCCGCAGCGATTTTCGGCCGCCACGTTCCACCACGAGCGAGCGCAGAATCTCCTCCGAAAAGGCCTTCAGCTGCTGCTCC
>CAYGBP010000070.1:6438-11904 GCA_964348105.1 uncultured Nitrospirota bacterium | reverse complement strand
TCCAGATGTGCAGCGTTCGATCGCCCCGGGCGAGCTTCTCGGCGTGCAGCTCCGGGAGGATCTCCTCCTTGAAAGCCTTGAGCTGCCGCTCCTCCCTGAAGAAATAGGTCTCATGGATGGTCAAGAGATCGATGATGTTATTAAACTCCTCCTGGCTGCGCCGGTCATACTTGAGATAGAAGTAGTAGTCCCTGAAATTATCGAACTGCAGGTGCTCAAGGCTGTTCTGGAGGCGACCCTCCACGAAATACTTGGATTGGTCGTCAAAATACACGCCGCAATGTTGATACACCATATCCCTCAAGAGTCTGAATATATCCTCCGGAAGCTCGATCAGTTTTCGGCTATTCAACATTCGATTTCTGGTCTCTTGCCTTCTGTCCAGCCCACTGTCGGTGCTCCCCGCGTGGGAGGAACAACCGGTTATCGGGCGTTGAGCAGATCAAGCGCAAAGGCTGCGGCTTTTCGGACGATACCGTCCGTGTCCTTCCTCATCAAATCATCCAGCAGCACCTTCGAAGCGCAATCCCCCATCTTGCCCAGCGCCTGAGCAGCCGCGGCCCGAACGTCCCATCCCGGGTCCGCCAGAAAGCCCTTTACGGTGGGAGCGCCCGCGCAATCGGCAATATCCCCAAGGGCCGTGATGACCGCTTTCTTGACATCGCTGTTTGGGCTATTGCTCAGGGCAAGGATCGGTGCCACGGTCGCTGGATCCTTCATCTTGCCCAGCGTCTCTAGAGCCGCAATCTGAACCACCTCTGAGGGATCCGACAGCTTGTCAACGACCCATTGACGGGTCAGATCGCCCGGGTGACTGCCCAGCGCGCGCAGGGTCGCCGATCGAATCCAGATATCCTCGTCGCTCAACAACGGCTCGAAATTTGCCCGCAGGTCGACGTCGGGACGACTGTTCATGACATGGATGGCCACGAGCCGAACCGCGGTATCCTCATCCCCGAGGGCGATTGCCGCAACAGACTCGATGTCGATCTGGTTTAACTCCCCCAAGGATTCCAGGGCAGCCTTTCTCACAGCCGGGTCCTGATCCTTCAGGGCAAACGTCAGGTGACTGGCCGCATCCACATTCTTTTGCCGGCCGAGAATCTTAACCGCGTTCTTTCGAAGGTTGGAATCCTCCCCCGAAATATATTCCACCAGGGTCGAGTAAAGCGACGGATGCTGCATCTCCCCCAGTGCCGCGACGGCTGCATCCTGAACATTGGGGTATTCGTCGCCCAACAGGTGGAGCAACGGCTTGATCGACAGGGGATCCCCGATCTTTCCCAGCGCCATGGCGGCAGCCTGCCTCACGTGACCGACCGGGTCCGACAGGAGGTGGATGAGCGTTCCCACCGACTTGCGGTCCCTGATTTCCCCCATGGCATAGGCAATCGCCTCACGATGCGATTCCGCCGCCTTCGGGAGCTCCGTGATCAAGGCATCAATGCAGTCACCCTTCATATTCACGATCGCATCGATTACCTCCTCCTGAGTCTGATCATTGAGGCAGGCCAGCAGGCCCCTCACCGCCTTCGTTTCCCTCATCCATCCCAAGATTCTGATGGCCGCCATCCGAACCTGCTCGTCCTCGTCTTCAAGCGAAGAAATCAGATAGAGCGATACATCCTTTCCGTAGACTTCACGGACCCTGCAAACCATCTTGGTCTTCTGGTCCTGTGAGAACCGATTATGCATCTCGACCAGGGCTGCGGCCGCGACGTCCTTGACGCGCTTGCTCCCCCGGGAAAGGGCCTGCAGGACGGGGTTCACCGCCCGAAAATCTCCGATGCGGCCCAGGGCTTCGATCGCGGCCCGCTCCAGCATCTTCTTTCCCAGCATGGAGATGATGGGCTCGACCGCCCGGCTGTCCCGAATATTCTGGAGGGCCTTGAGAACCGCATAATGCATGAGGGGATTTTCCCGCCGAAACAGCTCGATGAGCGGATCGGCCGTATGGGGATCGGCAATTTTACCCAGTGCCTCGACGGCGGCAATCTGTACGTTTTCATCCGGATCATTGAGCAAAAGCATCAGGTCGGGAACGGCGCGACGACTCTTGATATCCCCCAGAATATCCGCGATGAATTTTCGAACCTCCTTGTCCGGATGGGAAAGTTTCGGAAGGATAAAACCGAGGCCCCGCTCGCCCATATAGACCAGGATCTCCACGGCGGAATTTCGTTTTGCGGCATTGTCTTCACAGGCCAGGCAGTTTACGAGGTGTTCCACCAGGGAGGCGTCCTGTTCGATCCGGGTGAATACCGAAACAGCGGATTTTCTGACCCGCCAATCCGAGTCACCCAGCGCATCCAGAAATATCGTCCGACACTGCGGGTCATCGGCGTTTCTGGATAGCGCCTCGATGGCAGCCAGACGCACATCGGCGTTCGAATCCCTCAATTCATCCTGTAATCTTGAAAGATTTTCCGACATCCCCGACCCCACCTCCCTTGATATCAACGAACCGTCAATGACCGACAGATTATTGGAAAACCCAACCGCGCATCACTTTGCCGATTTTGACCTTTTGACGAATTCTTCCAAAGCCTCATTCAGGTAATCGGTTTGCTCACGCACGCCGGCCGGCACCCGATCGTTGTAGAGCTTCGTCCCTTCCGAAATTTCCTTCTGCAAGACCTCATGAAGAGCATCCTTTTCCAGGGCCTCCTTCACCTTTTCGGGATTGTAGAGGGCAATATCCGAGACGATGATCCTGGCCAGCCGCTTTGCGGCATCGTGCTCCGGCCCTCTGCTATCACCCTTTGAAGGCTTCGCAGGCGGGGGCTCGGCCTGCACCGGCTCCGCATTCGAATCTACGCCGTCAAGCAATCCCGTGAAATCATCCTCAGCCCGCGGCGGCGGCGCTTCGGCCGTCTGCTCCATCTGTTCGGCCACTGCGCTGCGGCTTTGTGCCTCCGGTGGATTGGACTCGGACGGATTCACCGGCGGCTCCCCAATCATGGCGTCATTTTCGGAATGCGGCCCGGGCGAATCCCCTCTGGCCAGCAGGGAGCGGACCTTGTCGACAAGCTCCTCCTCCAGGCTCTGTCGCTCGATAAAATCATCCGCCCCGTACAAATTGCTGGGTTCCCGGTGATAGGTCGTCTTGCTGTGGATGGCCGCGACCAAGAGGACCTTTATTTTTTTCAACGCCTCATTTCGCTTGATAATGTCGCACACCTCGAATCCGAACATCTGGGGCAAACCGACATCAAGAATCGCCATGACGGGCCGCGTCTTCTGTAAAATCGCTACGGCCTCGCGACCGGTGGCGGCCTCCAATACCGAATACCCGCGCTCCTCCAGCGATTCACGAATCATCTCCCGTGTCGCCTCCCCGTCCACCGCGATAAGGATCTGAGCCGACTCCCCGGCCGTTTGATCGGCTCCGCCTTTCACCTGTGCACGGGGATCTGGTGCGGACGACAGCCTGATGGAAGCCTGGCATGAGGGACACCGAACCTCCGTTGCCTGCTCCGGCGGTGGCGAAGAATCAATCTCAACTTGCGTCTGGCAACTTGGGCATTTGATCTGCATTATCATCCCTCTGTACCTTGAATCGCGAAATTTCTGTCTCCAGATTGACCGATTGCTTTCTCAAGACTTCAACTGCATATCCAACGCGTCCCACGGCGTCGATATTCTCCTCCATGACGGACCGGACCTGCTCAACCGCCTGGTGGATATCGCCGCACTCGGACTCCTGGCCCTCGGTCAGATCCACAATTTCGCGAACGCGCCGGTTCAAATCTTCGACCAGCTTGTGAATCTGCTGATTGCCCTTGCTTTGCTCCTGTGTGGCGCCCTTGACCTTCTCCGCAATCTGCTGAAGGCCTTCCGCGTTCTCCATGACCAGTCTGGTGCTTTTCTTCTGCTCCGCGATGGTCCGGGCAATTTCTTTGATCATGCCATTCACTGTGCGCATCGCCTCGGCGACGCGTTTAACGCCCCTGCCCTGATCATCCACCGCTTTGGCGATCTCTTTGATGCGTTCGGCCGAGACCTGGGAGCTTTCCATGATTTTTCCCAATGCCTCCCGCGCCCTCTGGGACCTGGCCACTCCCTCGCTGACATGGCGCGAACCCTTCTCGATGACATTGACCGCCATCTCGCCTTCCGATTGCAGGGCGGCGATGATATCGTGAATTTCCTGCGTCGATCGCGTGGAGCGCTCGGCCAGCTCCTTGATCTCGCGCGCCACGACAGAGAAACCCTTGCCGTGCTCTCCCGACTGTGCCGCGATGATAAAGGCATTGAGCGCCAGGAGATTGGTCTGGTCGGCGACCTCGGCGATGACGTCCAGAATCTTTCCGATATCCCCGGTCCTCTCATGCAGTCGATGGATAACCCGTCCCACCTCATCGGAATAGATCTGTATCTGCTGGATCCCCTCGATGGCCTGGTCGACCGAGCTTTCCCCCTCCCGCGAATCGTTGGCCACTTTGTTCGACAGATCAACCGTGGAATGCAGATGCGCCCGGATCTGCTCGATGAGCTTTTCCATATGGGCGGATGAAGTCGCCGTCTCTTCAGCGGATAGGGACAATCGCTCGACGTTCTCGTTGATTTGGTGGGTGGAGGCGGAGAGTTGCACGATTGCAGTCGTGACGGTCTCCACCGAGCCGGAGAGCACGTCCGCCTCTCTAGCGATCTCGCGTATGGAGGAGGAGATCTCGATGATGGCCGATGTGCTCTCCCCCGAAAGCGATGCAAGCTTTCCGGTCCGCATCGATACCTGCTGGATTGAGTCCGTCAGATGGGAGACGGCGCGAGAGGTTGACTCGATGGCCTCGGCCTGGACTTCCGAGCCGTGGGCAATGACTTTCGTGTTGTTCAAGACTTCATTGACGGCTTGCGTCACCTGTTGAACGGTACCAAAAACGGTCGCAATGATCCCGCGCAGCTTTTCGACGAACCGGTTGAATCCCATCGCCACCTGCCCGATCTCATCCTGGGACTGAACGCGGATGACCTGCGTCAGGTCCCCCTCGCCTTCAGCGATGTCCTCGATCCGACCGACGATCTGATGCACGGGGGCCACCACGCGATGCATCGAGATCTTTACGACGGCACCGATGATAACCAGCGCCCCCAGCGCGATGAAAAAGAGATTTCTCTGGTTTTCCGAAACCTGGGCATAAATCCCTTCGAGTGAAGTCGAGATCATCAGGACGCCCCGCAATTGATGCTCCGAGCCGTGGCACAGGAAGCACTGCTGAAAATTCGGGAGCGAGCGAAGATAGGTCAAGGCCGGTTTTCCCTTGATCTCCTCCAGGTAGTACTGATCCTTCACCTTGAAGGGATCCTTCAAGATCTTTCCAAAGGCCTCCTGATACTGGGGCGACTCGACCCCGTCCGCGATATTGGTCGGCGAATCGGTATGGTCCATCAGCCACTCGGAACGCAGTGGGATTCGAGTCTCGACATCACGCAGCGTCTTCATGTCGGCAAACGCCTCTTCGACAC
>CAYGBP010000070.1:4799-6428 GCA_964348105.1 uncultured Nitrospirota bacterium | reverse complement strand
GCCCCCGAATGATCTGCAAACGCCGAAGTCCCTCAAGGCCCTGAAGGTCCTGAATCAGGCGGCGAACATTATCGGCCCGGAATGCGATCATATCCTTATCCAGGGCCTGATGGATCGTACTGGCCAGCAAAGCGGCCTTTTGCCTTTCCTGCTCGACAAACCGCTCCCGAATCTTGAAGGATACGGCGTACAGGAGTGTTCCGAAGGCCGCGATCAGGACAACGATCAGGACAAGAAGAATCTTATGCTCCAGCTTCTTCAACAACCTCATTCCGGAACTCCCCAGTTCCCCCGTCTGAACCCTGCTTCGTTCGTCCTTACGCCGCCTGAACAGACTCCAGATCCTGCACGGACAGGAGGCGATCCAGATCCAGGATCAGAACCATTCTTTCTTTGACCCGCGACATCCCCTGTAAATATCTGCAGTCCTCACCGGCAAAAAGGCCGTCCGGCGGATGAATCTCCCCAGGGCCCAGCCGCACCACCTCTCGAACGCTGTCTACAAGCAATCCGGCGAGACGGTTTGAGATCCGGACGATCAGAATGTGGGTCGATTTGGCGTCATCGCCCTTCGGTTCCGATCCGGATTTGGCCTCGACCAGGCTCAACCGCTTTCTCAGACTCAGCACCGGCACAATCTGGCCGCGCAGGTCGATCACACCGAGGATATAGTGCTGTGCCTTGGGAACCGGTGTCACTTCCTTGCTGTAGATGATTTCTTGAATCCGGTATATATCGATCGCGTAGGCCCGCCCATCGATTTCAAATTGTACAAGCCGTTGCTCATGCCCCGCTGTCTTATCGTTCGAATATTTCATGGCACGATGACCGAACCTTTTCCTTCAGAATTAAATCTTGAAGCGGCTGATTTCCGATTTTAATACCTCAGCCTGCGCGCTGAGTATCTGGACGACCTGATTAAGTTCCGTGGCCAGCTTGACGCTCTCCCTGGAAATCGACCGGATTTCATGCACGGACTTCACGACGACCTCGCTTCCCCTCTTCTGCTCGGTGATAGCCTGTGCCATCTGTTGAATGCGCTCCGTCACGTTTTCCATCGCCTTTGTAATCTGCTTGCTCCCTTTGGCCTGCTCCTCCGTTGACCCTTTGACCTGCCGGGTGATATCCTTCATACGCTCTGCGGCCTGTGTAATCATCGAGGAACCCTTGCTCTGCTCCTGCGTCGCGTGGGCGATCTGGCTGACCATCTGCGTAATCCGCTGCATCGATTCGATCACCTGTCGAATCCCCTTCACCTGCTCGACCGTGGCCAACTCAATATCCCGGGCCATGTCGGCCGAACGTTTCGAGCTATCCACGATGGTATTCAAGGCCTCACCGGCCTCCAGAGAAAGCTTCATCCCCTCCTCCACGCTTCTGTGGCCGTCCGTGATCGAATGGACGGCATCCTTGGCCTCGGCCTGCTCTCCGGCCTGGGCCGCCAAAATCGCGGCGTTTAATGCCAGCAGGTTTGTTTGCTTGGTCACCTCGTCGATGACGCTGAGAATCTTCCCGATATGCTCCGATCGATCCCCCAATTTATTGATGACTTCGGCCGATTTCTCGACTGTTTCCTGAATTCGCTTCATCCCTTCGATTGTTTTGTCGACCGCCTTCATCCCGTCGAAG
>CAYGBP010000070.1:327-4789 GCA_964348105.1 uncultured Nitrospirota bacterium | reverse complement strand
CCCGGTGGGAGCGAGGCGACGGCGCGTCCGCCTCCTGTCGCCGAACGAGCTCCTCTCGCACGAGGCCGCGTCCACGCTGGCCCGCTCGGAGAGTCGGGACGATTCCTTTGCATTCGATTCCACTTCCCGCACGGACGCGCTCATCTGGTTCATTGCGGAAGCCGTCTCTTCCGCCGCCGATGAGAGAAGATCCACCGCCTCGGCAACCTGCTTGATAGAGGCGGTCATCTCCATAATGGAGGACGACGTGCTCTCCACCGATTGGCTCAGCTCCTGAGTGTTGTTGGCCACCTCGTTGATGGCGGCGCTCATCTGAAGAATGGAAGATGAGGTGGATTCCGCACCGGAAGAAAGAACCTCGATGCCCTCCACGAATCCGCTGATGGAGGTGTTCATCTGCACCATCGAGGTGGATGTCTTTTCCACGGCCATGGCCTGGACATTGGCCCCCTCCATCACATGCTTGCTGTTTTCGGTAATGGTCTCCGAGGCCATGCCGACGTCACGCGTTACGTCCGTGATCTTCTTGACCGTTCCCTTCAGGTTAGCCGACATCTTGGTAAAGGCCTGGGCGAGGGTCCCCACCTCATCACCGGTCTTGACCCCAACCGATTGGGTGAAATCTCCATTGCTCATCAGGGTGGCCACCCCCGCCATCCGCTCCATGGGCGCGACGAATAGCTTGACAAAAAAGCTGGAGACTACCACTCCGATGCCGATCAGAACCAGGGTAATGATGATACTGATCCAAATCAGCTGGCCCAACCGGGCTGCGGCGCTTTCGGTTGATATCCCGAGGCGGACCAGGCCAATCTTCACGGCCTGGCTCGACATCTGTCCGGCATCGGACTCAAGTTGCGAATCACCGAACATTCCAGACAGCATGATGGGGGCGACCACCTCATAAATTTCGATCCCATGCTCGTCGGTATACGAATGAATGGTCAGCTCATCAACTTCGAGCGCCTTATCAATCTTTTCGTCTTTGGACTGTTTGCCGACCTGCGCAGGATCGCTGTGGGCCCATATGATCCCACGGCTATTGAGAATGATGACATGATTGACGTCCTTTTCAGCGGCAACCCCTTTTACGAATTCATCCAGGGCGTCATCATCCCCCACGGAAACGCCGTAGGTGGCATTGGAGGCCAGGTTCTCAGCCAGGGAGATGCCGCGCCGCTGTAAGCTCTCCACGATGATGGACTTGGCTTGAATCATATAGACCCATGTAAAGCCTACGGCCATTACGATGAACAACAGGGAGATCAGGATCACGAATTTCGCCCGCAGCCCCCATTGCAAAATACCCTTCTGGATGTCCATCATCGGTCTCCTTTTGCCTTCCGCCGCATTCTCATCTAGCGGTTTTCCTGCGGGACCACCGAATGCAGGTCCTTAATGCTCAGAGTCTTTTCTACATCCATGATGACAATCATGCGCCCCTTGTATCGACTGACGCCCACTATGAATTCCGCCCGCCCTTCCCCCAGCGTCACCGGGGGGGGATCGATATTCGCCTGGGTGAACCGGACGACCTCGGTGACGGAATCGACCACAAAGCCCGCCATCTCGGCCCCGACCGCTACCGCCACGATCCGACTGGCCTTTCCGCCGGCAAGGGGCTTCAATCCCAGCCTGCGTGTGAGGTCGAATATCGGAACAATCGTCCCCCGGATAGAAATGATGCCGTTGATGAAATCGGGGGATCGCGGCACATAAGTAATCGGAATGGGCCGGATGATTTCCCGGATCGCCATGATATCGACGGCGTATTCCTCTCCGGATACCTTGAACGCCAGAAATTCCTCGTCGGCCGCTTGTGCTTCCGCACCCTCTTCCGGATTATATTGGGGCTCATTCACGAGCTTGCCGGAAGCGGCATCCGCCACCGCGGCCGTCTGAGCCGGTGGATCCAAAACCGGTTCCGCCGCCGGGTGCGGAGAGGAATCAACCGGGCGATCGGCCATCGCCGGAACCGGGGCCATCTCAGGCCTCTCGCCGGAGTTTGGCGACACAGCCGGTTCCTTCGCGTGCTTGCGGTTTTTTTCCTGCTGCTGTTTCTTTTTTCGGGATTTCACGCCGTTCTCCCGTTTTCCTTTCTCGAAGGCCAGACGACCCGATCTATCGCGGGGGGGATGATCAGGTGATCTTCCGCATCCTCACCTTCTGTGCCGCCCGACTGACGAGGACACCCTCATCCGTCAGGCACTTGACCTCTTTTAGCAGGCGGATGTCCCGCTCGGTAAACCGCTTGAAGATTTTGGCCCCATGCGGCTCCAGAATCGGTCGAACCACCCCGATGAGGGCCCAATACTCCAGTTGCCTGGGGGATATGCCCACCTGTTCGCAAACTTCCTTTGCGCCGTACGTCAATCCGTTATCAGGCGTTTCGCTCATCTACCACGACATCCCACAGATTTGTGGTTCGAATGGCAAAAAAAAATAATTGTCCGTCAAGACCTGTGCAATAGATATGCCACGGGTCGGGCGGGTACCGGGGAAGATTGAAGCCGAAAAAACCTTAAATTATGCTAAGAATTTCAATTGGATCCGAGCGGGTCTAAATCCCGCACAGAAATTCTGGGGGCCCCACGCGGCAGAGGGGGGCATGCAATGGGGAGCAGGATACACAACCGGGTGACCAAAATTGTCAGCCTGGCCTGGTCCCCCGAATCAAGGGCCTCAGGCCTTTCAATCGAGGAGGATTCGCATGCGATGGTTAATGTCGGACGCCAGGCGATCGCGCGCTTCGATATCCCCGTCTTCGATCGCATGCTTCAGATCCCGAAAGGATTCGCTCAAGAGCTGAGTCGCCCGGAAATCGACCTTCACGGCGTCCAGCTCAATCAGGCGCCATTGGAGAACTGCATTTCTGACCCTCACCCGGGCTCGCTCCGCCTCTGATTCCTTCACGCCTTGTAGCAAAATCCCCACGTCCCGGGCGATTAATACTCGCACCGCCCGAGATACTTCTTGAGGGCTGAGCCCTTTCAGGGAGTTTTCGATCGATTCCACGCTTTCGGGCCCAAGGAAGGCTTTGTGCTCGTCCAGGACGGGCTGCGGGAGGTTCAATGAGCGACCCACCTTGTCCATCTCGCCATGTTCCGCGAATTGACCAGAAGTTGACCCGGCATAGGGAAATTGTTTAATTCGAAATCCTCCTCGAAATCGGAATAGGTCGCCGATAGATGCCCCTTAAGGGAGAACCGGCTCTCCGGGTAAATCTATCGTCCCGTCAGGTCGGTTCGCTCAAATCGCTCTGGATATGGGGTCGATTTCTGTGCACCTCACTGTGGATCTGATCCGGAATCCTGGGCGGCAGCCGAAATACTGAATCCCAATCACATGAGTATCGTAAACACCATTTGCATTTCTTTTCCCTTCATGGTTTGGCCCCCGTGTCTTCAAACTCGTGAATGTCTGCCCGCGACAATCCCCCCCGCCCTGCCTTACCAGCCACGCTCTTTGTGCAACCCGCCTGGACCCCCCGGCAAAGGGCGCCCGGAAACTCAAGGATCCCCGGCGGAGATCTCCTTCTGATAAATATAGGTCCCTCCTATTTCGATCGGAACTAACTCCCTCGTAATCTGCTGCAGGCTTTCGGAATACCCGATGAATAGATACCCGCCTGCTTCGAGACTTTCGTAGAAATTATGAATCACCCGGCGGGTTGACTCAGGCTTGAAGTATATGGTCACATTGCGGCAGAAGATGATGTCCCATCCCCCCATCCGGGCCAGGGGAAACGGCTCCTCCACCAGGTTGAAATATTGGAAATCCACCATCGATTTGACTCGTGGCAGGATTTCATAGCCATCACCGACCTTCCGAAAGTACTTGGTCCGCTCCGCGCTCGTGCAGAATCGCATCGTCCGCTCGGTATACCAGCCTGCCCGGGCCTCCTGAAGCGCCTTTTGGCTGACATCCGTTCCTAGAATTTGAACCTGCCACCCCTCGGACAGCAAGGGGGACTCCAGAATGCTGATGGCAAGCGAATAGGGCTCCGCGCCGCTCGAGCACCCGGCGCTCCACACCCGCAGGAGCCGCGGCCTTCCCTGACGGCCCGCGGAAAGCTCCGAAAGGACATGGCCGGTCAGTACGTCGAACTGCTCCCGATTCCTGAAGAAGCTTGTTTCGGTAATCGTGATCAGGGAAATGAGCTGCCGGAATTCGACCTCCCGGTCAGGATGAAACCTCAGGTAATGATAATATTGATTGTAGCTGTTGAGGTTGATGGCCGTTGTCCGTGCCAACAGGCCCATGCGCAGGGTATCCCGGTGGCCTTGGTCGATGAATATGCCGTATCTTTGATAAATCAGTTCCTGGAAGTGCTTGAATTGTTCTTCATGCAGATCCGCGTCAATTCTGGAATAACTGGGGCTCTCTTCGGTCATCGGCTATACCAGGCGAACCAGTTTGGAGGCGATGCGATCCAATGGCAGAACATGGTCGACCACATTCA
>CAYGBP010000070.1:0-270 GCA_964348105.1 uncultured Nitrospirota bacterium | reverse complement strand
TTTGATCTGCTTCATCCACTCCGCCCCATCGGATCCCATCCCGGTCAGGATCACACCGATGGCCTGCTTGCCGTACTGCCTCGCGACCGATCCAAGCAGGTGATCTGCCGACGGTCGATGGCCCTGAAGGGGATCGCCATCCAAAAAGTTCAGTTGATGCTGCACGCCCACCGTCATATGGGTTCCGCTCGGGGCGATCAGAGCGTAACCCGGCACGACCCTGTCACCCTCCTCGCCTTCCTTGATTTTGATGCGACATTGTCTGGACAG
>CAYGBP010000069.1:6992-13898 GCA_964348105.1 uncultured Nitrospirota bacterium | reverse complement strand
CCGTCCGCCGTCTCCTTCACGTTGTAGCGGTAAACGAGGCTGGAGGAGAGCAGTCCTCCCTGCTGGGGAGATTTCAGAGTGGCATCCAGCGTCTTGAGCATCCGCGGATCCTCCGGGGATAGGAAAAAGACCAGGGGCATCATCAGATTCGCCGCATCCAGCGAGTCGCTCTCATAATGCTGCACGAAGGCCTGGCGCTTCACGTTCCATCCCCGCGTCATGATTTCATGGTAGATCTGATCCCGCGTCTTGAGCCAGCGGCTCCGATCGGCCGGAAAGGATCGCTTGTCCGCCAGACGGAGTCCGCGGTCCAGCGCCACCCAGCACATCAGCTTTGAGTAGACATACTGCTTGCGGCCGCTTCGCATCTCCCAAATGCCCTCGTCCGGCTCCTGCCAATGATCGCAGACGTAGTCGAGCAGGCGGTGCAGATGCTGCCAAAAATCGTACGAGATGGGAGAGCCGTATTTGTTGTAAAGATAGGCCGAATCCAGGAGCTCGCCGTAAATATCCATTTGCAGCTGCTTGTGGGCGTCATTGCCGATCCGGACGGGGCAGGCGGCGTATCCCTCCAGGTGATCCAGGGTCACCTCGCCCAGATGATGCCGACCGTCGATCCCGTACATGATCTGCAGCGAACCGTCCGGGTTCAGCTCCGCGCAGCGGGCCTCGAGCCATCTCATGAACTGGGCGGCCTCCTCGGTAAAGCCGATGCGCATCAGCCCGTAGAGGGTGAAGGCCGCGTCCCTGACCCAGGTGTAACGATAATCCCAATTTCGCCCACCGCCGACGCCTTCCGGGAGGCTGCAGGTCGGAGCCGCCACGATGGCCCCGGTGGGTTTGAAGGTCAGCAGCTTGAGAATGAGGGCGGATCGGTAGACCGTCTCCCGCCAGCGGCCGGCATAGCTGCATTTTCCGATCCAACGCCGCCAGTAATCGACCGTTCGCTTGAACAGGTCCACCGCCTCCAGCTCGGACAGGCAGACACCGCAACCCGCCCCCTCATGCGTATCCTGGAGGATGAAATTGGCATTCCCGCCTTCCTGAAGCGTGAAGTCCGCAATCACCCCGTCGCCGTCCTTTTTCAGCTTCAGATCCGTCGCCAGGCCCAGGCTCAAACCGGACGAATGAAAGCAGGCCCCCTCCTTCAGGATCCGGATCTCATGCTCGTCGCGCCCGTAGTTGAAGGCCGGTCGGCATTCCATCCGGAAATTCATCGAGCCTCGGATGACGCTGACCCGTCTCACAAGTTGATAATGACCATGGCCTTCCCCTTCGATCTCGATGGGCATATAATCAATGATCTCTCCCACGCCGTCCGGCGACAGGAACCGGGTGACCAGAACGTTGGTGTCCGGCCAGTAAAGCTGCCGGTGACGGATGTTGGTCCGGGTGGGGGCGATCTTGAACCGGCCGCCCTTTTTGTCGTCCAGAATGGCTGCAAAAACACTCGGGGAATCGAAGTACGGAAAGCAAAACCAGTCGATGGAACCGTCGATCCCGACGAGGGCGACGGTATGCATATTCCCGATCAGGCCGTAGTTTTCTATCGGTTGATATCCCATGCCCCTCCCTTTCCGGCCGATTTAGAACCCGGGCCAATCCCCTTGAAACTATCTGGTCCAGGAAAACCAGCGTCTCAGAATCTTCTTCTTGCGATCGGTCAACAGCGTCTTGCGCCACTGCGTGGCCACTTTTTTGATCACCTCGGCCTGGGTCGGATAGGGATGAATCGTGCGGGTTATCACGCCCAGGCCGGCCCCCGCCCGCATCAAGACGCCCACCTCATTAATCAGATCGCCGGCGTGCGCCGCCACAATCGTGGCCCCCAAGATCCTGTCTGTTCCCTTGCGTACATGAACGCGGGCAAATCCCTGATCCTCCCCGTCCAGAATGGCGCGATCCACCTCGCTCATCGGAAAGCTATAGGTCTCAACCGGAATGCGCTTTGCCCTGGCCTCCGCTTCATACATCCCGACATGCGCAATCTCCGGCTGCGTATAGGTGCACCACGGGATGATCAAAGAATCCGTGGAGGCCGAGGCCAGGCCGAACGGGTGCGGAAAGAGCGCATTCTGCACCACGATCTGGGCCAGCGCATCCGCCGTGTGGGTGAATTGATAGGGAAAACAGATGTCACCGGCGGCAAATATCTTGGGATTGGTGGTCTGCAGCCGGGTATTCGCCTTGACACCGCGTGTGGTATCATAAAGCACCCCCGCGGCCTCCAGGCCCAGCCCGTTCACATTGGGCGCGCGTCCAACGGCGACCACGATTTCATCAACGATGATATCATAGGGCTGGCCGTGCGAGTTCACCGTCAGCCGCTTGCCACTGTCCAGTTTGCCGACTGTCAATTCCTTGCCGCAGCACAGTAGTCGGACCCCGTCACGCTGCAAGGATCCATGGACGATTTCCGCCGCATCGCGATCTTCCTTTGGCAGAATGCCGTGGAGGGCCTCGAAGAGGACCACTTGGCTGCCGAATCGGGCAAAGGCCTGGGCCATTTCACAGCCGATCGGCCCCGCCCCGATGACGGCGAGTCTTGGCGGCAACTCGGTCAGGGTAAATATGGTTTCATTGGTCAGGTAGCCCGCTTCTTCCAGTCCCGGGATGCGGGGTGCCGCAGCGCGGGCACCGGTGCAGATCGCGGCCCGGGAGAATTGCAGCCTCTTGCCGTCCACCTCGATGGCGTCAGGTTCCGTAAAATAACCCTGGCCAATGAAGACATCCACGCCCATCTCCCGGTAACGCCGGACCGAATCATTCGCGCTGATGCGGGCCCGCAACCGGCGCATCCGGGCCATCGCCTCGCCGAAATCGAATTGAATCGCGCCGCTCGCGTGCGCGCCGAAATCCTTCGCGTTGCGCACGTCCGCCCAGGCCCGGGCGGCGCGGATCACCCCCTTGGATGGAACGCAGCCGACATTGAGGCAGTCTCCTCCCATGAGATGACGCTCGATCAAGGCGACGCGGGCCCCCAGGGCGGCAGCCACGGCCGTCGTCACCAGGCCCGCCGTTCCGGCGCCGACCACCACCAGATTGTAGCGCTCCTTCGGGTCGGGATTGGTCCATTGAGGCGGATGCACGTTGTCCGTGAGCGTTCGGTTGTACTCGTCCGCCGGAAGCATCTCGCCCAGTCTGGGCTCTTGAACGGGTGAGGTCATTTCTCCCCCCTTCTCTTAAATAGTATATCACCGTAGAATGCTACGGCTTGCTCGCCCGTATTGTCGGTATCCGTCATGATGGCCACACTGTTGACCCGGGTCGGCTCCTCGCCGAACGCCTCCAGATAGTCCCGGTAAACGTCCCGGGTCTCGGTGACCCAGGCCCCTAGATTCGCCTCCCCGCTCTCCGCCACGATCATCTTGGACAACTCGGTGTAGGCGCTGTCCACCAGGGTCCCCTCGGGGTTTCTGTTATCCCAGATATAGTTCAGCGCGGCGATGGGAATATCCCCGAACAGCAGGCGGCCCAGCCTGTATTTTGCCCGCTTGGAGAAGGAGGCCCGATCGGGATCGTACTCGAATGTGATGTAAATCCTGGCGGCATAATCATCGCCCTCCTTCGAACGGACGTCACCCTTCTCAATCACATTCTGGACCTTCCAGCGCCACTGCATGATCGGGTATTCGGCAAGGTCGATGCTGACCCGGGAAACCAAACCGGAGGCCGATTGGCGGCTCGTCGCGCGGATCACCGAAAGGCCCCCGTCCTTCACCACCCGGTATTCGGTATGCCGTTCGATTTTCTTGAAGGTCAACGGCTCCCAGCCCGCCGGGAGGGCCTCGCCCTCGGACGCGGACGAAAAGGGATGGACCTGGATGATCGATGCTGCCTGCGCCCCTGCCATCCACAAGGAGAGGGCGGCCGCAAAGAGCGCCAGGCTCCCCGATCTCAAGACCCGCGTCGCCCTCATCCAGCCCCGCGCCCCCGAGCTAGAAAGTCCGCCAATGCCTTCCGTCCCGCTCGATCATTTCATCCGCGCTTTTGGGCCCCTGGCTGCCGGAAGCATAATTGGGAAAGTCAGGCGCCGCGTTGTGCTCCCAATAATCCAGGATGGGCATCAGCAGCGACCAGGAAAGGTCCAGCCAGTCTTCTCGGGCAAACAGCATCTGATCGCCCGCCAGACAGTCCTTGATCAACCGCTCGTAGGCTTCCGCGGTCGGGGATTTGAAGGCGCCATGGTAGTTGAATTCCATCATCACGGTCTCCAGGCAGACCTCCGGGCCGGGATGTTTGGCCTGAAAGGTCTGAACGATCGCTTCCCGGGGTTCCATTGAAAACACGAGGGTGTTGGGCTTGATGTGCTCGGACAGGACGGACTCAAAGAGCAGGTGGGGTACGCGCTTGAACTCAATCGCGATCTCGGCCGTCTTACAGGCCAAGCGCTTGCCGGAGCGTAGGTAGAAGGGAACGCCATGCCATCGCCAGTTATCCACATGAAGCTTGAGGGCGGCATAGGTATCGGTATTGGACCGTGGATCGACCTCCTCCTCCTCCCGGTAAGGACGCACCGACTGACCATCCACAACCCCGGGGCCATACTGGCCCCGCACGGCGGTCCGATGGATCTCTTCGGAAACCACCGGCCGGATGGCCTTCAGGACCTTCGCCCGCTCGTCACGGACCGTGTCCGGATCGAACCGGGCCGGGGCCTCCATGGCCACGAGACACAGCAGTTGCAGCAGGTGATTTTGGAACATGTCGCGCAAGGCGCCGGCCTGCTCGTAGTAGCCCGCCCGATGCTCCACCCCGATCTTCTCGGCCACGGTGATCTGCACATGATCCACGTAACGCCGGTTCCAGATCGGCTCGAAAATGGCGTTCGCGAATCGAAAGAACAAAATGTTCTGGACCGTCTCCTTCCCCAGATAATGATCGATCCGGTAGATCTGGCCTTCGTCGAACACCTGCCGGATCTGGCGGTTCAGGTCCCGCGCCCCCTGCAGATCAAGGCCGAAGGGCTTCTCAACCACCACCCGGCCCCAGCCGGAGGCGTTGGGGGGCGTGGCCAGGCGGGCCTCCCCCAGGTTTTGGACGATTTCCCCGTAGAGATTGGGCGGCGTCGCCAGGTAAAAAATGCGGTTGCCTTCCACCCCGTGCTGGCGGTTCAGTTGTTCCAGCCGCTCACCGATGGACCGATAATATTCGGGATCCCGATAATTCCCGGCCAGATAATGAATGCGCCTTGAAAATTGCTCCCAGACCGGACCGCCGATCGTTCCGGCCCGCCCGAACGCCTCCAGGGCGGAGCGCACCGACTCCCTGAAGCGCTCATCACTCATTTCGGTCCTGGCCAGGCCGATGAGATACCACGAGTCCGGCAGCAGGCCCTTCTGCAGCAGATGATACACAGCCGGGATCAACTTGCGCCGGGTCAGGTCCCCCGAGGCGCCGAAGATCACGAGGCCGCAGGGATCCGTCGGCCGGTCGGCCGCAGGCCCCTGTGATATGCCTATCTCAAAAATGGCGTCCTTCGACATCGCGTCAGCCTCCCTTGGGTCCCCGACCCGCGAATGCTTCGTCTGGCCAAGCTCACCGCCCAAGGCGTCATCACGGCCCCCGGCCCGGCCGGGCAAGCCTAATCAGCATGCATCCCCCCCTGCCCGATTTCCAAATGCCGAAGGAGTCTCTTCAGGCCCCCAGCAATATCCTTGCCCAGGTGGACGCGCATGAGGGGCAAGTCGCGCCTGGCCAGAGACTGGTAATCCCCCAGCGCCTGAGCCCCTTTCAAGGTGCCGAATCCGAAAGACTCCCCTGGAATGGGTAGATCCTCCGGCGCGTCGGCCGTGATCTGCACAAACAAGCCGGTCGGGGGACCCCCTTTGTGGAGTTGTCCGGTGGAATGCAAAAATCGCGGGCCGTAACCCAGCGTCGTCGCCGCCTTGAAGCGGTCCCGCACCGCGGTCCGCAAGCGTTGGAGCAACCCCTCGTGCTCCGGTCTATCCTGAAGATAAGCCATGATGGCCACGTACCGAGGCGGGGTGGCCCCAGATAGAAAATCCCAAAAAACCTCCTTTAAACCCTGAGCGCCCGGCCGGGCAGATTCGCCGAAAATGGAAATGTCCTCCTCCTGGATCAGCTGGCTTTGTTCGGCCAAGCGCCCCGTTTTCCGGTAACCTTGGAGCACCCGGGCGGTATTTTCTTTGCTCTCGGTCACATTGGGCTCATCGAACGGATTGATTCCCAACACCACGCCTGCCACGGCAGTTGCGAACTCCCAGCGATAGAATTCAGCAGCCAGGCTCAATCGATCCGACAGGGAGATTTGGACCAACGGATGGCCCGACTGCCGAAGCGAATCGATCAAATGGTCCTGCTTGGCGTCCGTATGCCCCTCTAACCTCAGATCGATGAATAACCGATCATTACCATACCTGGATTCCTCTCCGGGATATTCGGTCGCGACGGGCACCAGCCCGACGCCCCCCTTTCCGGTGCTCTCCGCCAGCAGCTGCTCGGCCCAAAGGCCGAAGCTTTTCAGCGGCTTGGATGTGAAGAAGGTAACTTTGTCGCGACCCGCCGCGCCTAACGCGCCCAGTACGGCACCCAAAAACAGTCCCGGGTTGTTCGCCCCTGTGATCCCGGGACCGCACCGATCCGCCATGGCTTCGGCCCGGCCCAGATAGGCGTTTAAGTCGATGCCGATGAGGGCGGCCGGCACGAGGCCGAAGGGCGTCAAGGCCGAATACCTGCCCCCCACGTCGGGCGGCGCCGAGAAGATCCGCCGAAACCCTTTTTCCATGGCCAGGGCCTCAAGGGGTGTGCCAGGGTCCGTAATGGCGACAAAATGAGCGCCCGGGGAATCCGGGCGCTGAGCGAGACGCACGAGCTCGTGTCGACCCTCTCGACGACTTCACCCTCCCGGTACAGTGCGGCGATCGCCTCGCCGTCCGCGACGGG
>CAYGBP010000069.1:4149-6982 GCA_964348105.1 uncultured Nitrospirota bacterium | reverse complement strand
GGCCCTGACCCTCTCAAAAAAATAGCGATACAGGCAGTTGACCTCGATCGTCGATCCGGACTTGCTGGCTACGATAAAGACCGATTTCTGCAGATCGACCGCCCCTTCGATTTCCCGGATGGTCGCGGGATCAGTGCTGTCCAGCACCATCAGATCGGGGTAGCCCGGGGCCGCTCCGAAAGTACGGATGCAGACCTCGGGGCAGAGGCTGCTCCCCCCCATTCCGAGCAATACCACATGACGCACACCCCCATCTGTAAGGGACCTCACAAAGCCTTGCACCTCCTGCACACGGCCTTTCATCTTAGAAATGACCTTGATCCATCCCCTGCTGTGGCGGATCTTTGTCCGGGTTTCCTCCTCCCCTTTCCACAACGAGGCATCCTTCTCCCAGAGGCGCTCGACCACCCGATCCTTCTGCAGCCTTCCGATCGCCCCCCGGACCACTCCATCATAACCGCCGAGGACGGTTCGGACACCGTTTCCGGGGGTTTCATCCGCCGCGCCCATGATGCTTCGCCTCCTTTCCCTTGACCGTTTTCCCTTCGCCGTGCGCAGTCGATCGGCCGCGACCGGACCTGATCATTCCGGCGGTCCCTTGATCCGCCGATACCAATCCGAGTCCTCGATCGTCTCAATGATCTCCCGCATTTCCTGGACGGCCTCTACGGGATGAGCGCCGATGGCCGTTTCCTCCGACAGCATCACGGCGTCGGCTCCATCCAGGACGGCCGTGGCCACATCGGACACCTCCGCCCGGCTGGGCCGATCATTCTTGACCATGGAAATCAGCATCTCGGTGGCTACGATCCCGAAGCGCCCGCGTGCGTGACAGGTCCGGAGAATCTCCTTCTGCCACAGCGGAACCTGCGCACGGGGGATACTCACCCCGAGATCGCCGCGCGCCACCATGATCCCCCAGACGGCCCCGGCGATCCCGTTCAGATCACCCAGGGCTTCGGGATTCTCGATCTTGGCGACGATCCGAGCGCTGCCTTTGACATGGCCGACCAGCTGGTCCACGTCGGCCCGACTCCTCACCATCGATTGCGCGACGAGATCCACGCCCATCCGAAGCCCGGCTTGCACATCCTCCACGTCCTTGCGCGAAAGCGCCGGCAACGAAATGGGATTGTCGGGAAGTTGAATCCCGCTTCCGCTGTCCACACGCCCCCCGATGCGCACGATGCAGACAATCCCCGCAGCACGAATCTCGATTGCCTCCAGCTCGACCGCCCCGTCGTCGAGAAAGATGCGGTCGCCCACGCGGATTTGATCCAGGATTTCGGGCATCGCCACGGGGATATCGTTCGACTGTTCGGGCTGGCGGGTTAGACTGACCTTGTCGTCTTTTCGGAAGTGGATGGGGTGCCCGACGCGTCCGATTCGAAGCTTGGGGCCCTGCAGATCCTGCATCAATAGAACCTCAGAGCCAACCGTGCGGGCCGCCTCGCGAACCACCTCGGCAAACTCGCGATGGTCCCGCGCCTCGCCGTGTGAGAAATTCAGGCGGGCCTGTCCCATTCCCGCCTCGACCATCGCCCGGATCGTTTCCGGGCTACGCGACGACGGGCCCAATGTGCAGATAATCTGAGTATGCCGCTTCTTAGGCCGTTTCATCCGGAATCCCCCGTCCTCAATCCTCAGGTTGCGGAACCGCACTGCTCGCAAGGTCGATGAGGTCGCCCCAGGCTAGCCATGGCCCCTCGCCTTGTCCGCGGCCAATTCATAAAGCCGTGAATACTGCCGGACCGAGCGGTCCCAGGAATAATCGGCCCGCATCGCCTCGCGGACCATCGCAGCCCAAACCGGCCGTTCCCGGAACAGGTAGAGGGCCAGGCGGATCGCATTCCAAAGCGAATGGCCCGTGACGCCCTCAAAGAGAAACCCCGTCGCCTTGCCCGCCGCCAGATTGGAGGGGCTTGCGTCCACGATGGTGTCGGCCAGTCCGCCTGTTTTCCGGGCCACCGGGATCGTGCCGTACCGCAGGCTGTAGAGCTGATTCAGCCCGCAGGGCTCATACCGGGAAGGCATCAGAAACAGATCCGCGCCCGCCTCAATCCGGTGCGCTAGGGCCTCGTCAAATTTCAGATGAACCGATATCTTTCGGGGGTGCTTTGTGGCCGCGTTCTTCAGGGCCTGCTCAAGCTCCGGCTCGCCCTGCCCCAGGAAGACGAATTGAAGATCCAGCCCCGCCAACTCCCCCATCGCCTCCAAAATCAAGTCGGTGCCCTTCTGGGGTGTCAACCGGGAAATGACGCCGGCCAAGGGAATATCGGCGCGCGGCAACCCGCAAATCTGCTGAAGCGCCGCTTTGTTGAATCGCTTGCCGCCCGGATGTTCGATATCGTAGGGCTGCGCAAGATAGGGATCGGTCGCGGGGTCCCATTTCGTGTAGTCCACGCCGTTGACGATGCCGAAAAGGTCCTGGCGCCTGGACTGGAGGACCCCCTCAAGTCCCATCCCGAATTCTGGGGTCTGGATCTCCTTGCTGTAGGTGGGGCTCACCGTATTCAAGAGGCCCGCATAGACCAGGCCGGATTTAATCAGGTTGATTTTGCCGTAAAACTCGAGCGAACTCGGCGTAAAGTAATGATGGGGAAGCCCGAGCTTGGGAAACTTGGAATCCGGAAACAGGCCGGCATAGCCCAGATTGTGCACCGTGAAGAGCGTGCCGGTTTGTCTGTAGGTGGGATCCGCGGCCAGGTAGAACCTCAGGTAGGCAAAGGTCAGCGCCGTCTGCCAGTCATGTGCGTGCAGGACGTCGGGGATCCAGCCCAACCGCTTTGGGACTTCCAGGACTGACCGGCTGAATGCGGAGAATCGCTCAAGA
>CAYGBP010000069.1:0-4139 GCA_964348105.1 uncultured Nitrospirota bacterium | reverse complement strand
GAATCGATCGGTCCCCAGAAAAAAGACCTGCACATCCGTCCCTGGGAGCTGCGCGACCCAGATGGAAAAGGGGATGAGCTGATCGGCCAGGTTCAGCGTCATGTCTCCCTTCAACTTCAGCCCCCAGCGCTCCTCGTCCACGATCCCGTACTTGGGCATGACGATCTTTAAATCGTGTCCGGCACGGGCCAGGGCAATGGCCAGGGAGCCGGCGGCGTCTGCTAGGCCGCCCGTCTTGGCAAAGGGATAGATTTCGGGAGATGTAAACAGGATGCGCATCTCAGATCCGGCGTTTGAGGCTTTTCGGCATGCGCGACGTCACTCCGGGCGGGGCCGAGCCGTTGAGCGCTCAAGACCCATCCACCCAAACGAACCGGAATTGGAAGGATCAGGGTGGCCCGGAAAAATGCTTGGCCGGGAGCCGGGATAAGCATCGCGCCCTCCGATCCATTCCCTCATTGTAAATCAAAAGATTATGGATGGCAAACGGCCCGGAGCCCCCGCGTTCCGGCTCCCAGGGGAAACGCCTAGTCCCCGGATTCATTGAATATTCGGGGTGCCTGTGGTATAAAGGGTATCCCTCTCCTCCCCGGGGGGGCAGGAGGAATGGACGGGATGAAACCATCGGGCAGCGGAAGGAAACGCGTGGTCATCGAGGGCGTGCAGCCCGAGATTGACGGCGGCCGTTTTTCCATCAAGCGGGCGGTGGGGGAAAAGGTCAGGGCCGAGGTCGACATCTTGGCAGACGGTCATGAGGCCATCGCCGGCCGGCTCCTCTATAAGCGTCAATCCGACCAGAACTGGACCACGACGCCCCTGCAATTTTTGGTCAACGACCGCTGGTCGGCCGAATTCCGTGTGGACGAGCTCGGCGTTTATCTGTATACCTTCGAGGCCTGGGTCGATCTGTTCGAGACCTGGCAGCGGGATCTGAAAAAGCGGGTGGACGCTGGCCAGGATGTGACGGTGGAACTGCTAATCGGCGCGGGGTATGTCGAAGAGGCCGCCAAGCGGGCCAATGCAGCCGATCAGAAGCAGCTCATCCCCTTCGGCCAGACCTTGAAAAACGCCGGCAATCTGAAGAGCGCAATCGACGCGGCCCTCGGCCAGGTCCTCACCGGCCTCATGAAAAAGAATCCCCAGGATCATCACGCCACCCGCTACGCCAAGGAGTTGGCGGTAACGGTCGACCCCCCCATGGCCCAATTCAGCACCTGGATCGAGCGCTTCCCCCGCTCCTGCTCGCCCCTGCCGGGAAAGCACGGCACCTTTCGCGACTGCGAAGCGCTGTTGCCGGAATGGTCGCGGCTCGGGTTTGATGTGCTGTATCTCCCTCCGATTCACCCCATCGGGAGGACTAAGCGCAAAGGGAAAAACAACTCGACCAGGTGCGGACCGGAAGATCCCGGAAGCCCCTGGGCGATCGGGGGGCCGGAAGGAGGACACACCGCCATTCATCCGGACCTGGGTACACTGGAAGACTTCGACCGCCTGGTTCGAAAGGCCGCGGAGCACGGTATCGCGGTCGCCCTGGACATCGCCTTTCAATGCTCACCCGATCATCCTTACGTCAAGGCCCACCCAGAATGGTTCAAATGGAAGCCGGACGGAACCGTCCAGTTTGCCGAAAATCCGCCGAAGAAGTATGAAGACATCCTGCCGCTGAATTTCGACACGGAGCATTGGGAATCCCTCTGGGAGGAACTCAAATCGGTGATGCTGTTCTGGGTTCGGCGGGGAGTTCGGATCTTCCGCGTGGACAATCCCCATACAAAGGCTTTTCCGTTCTGGGAATGGGCCATTTCCGAAATCAAGGGCGAATATCCGGACGTTATCTTCCTGTCGGAGGCATTCACCCGCCCGAAGGTGATGTACCGACTGGCAAAGCTCGGCTTTACCCAATCCTATACTTACTTCACCTGGAGGACCAGCAAACAGGAATTGATCGCCTATCTGACCGAGTTGACGCAGACACCCGTGGCGGACTACTTCCGGCCCAATTTCTGGCCCAATACCCCCGACATCCTCCCGGAGCATCTTCAATACGGCGGTCGGCCGACATTCTTGATGCGCCTCGTCCTGGCCGCCACGCTCTCCTCCAACTACGGTTTTTATTCCCCCGCGTTCGAGCTCTGCGTGAGCGAGCCCGTACCGGGCAAGGAAGAATACCTGAATTCCGAAAAATACGAAATCAAAGCCTGGGACTTCAACGCACCCGGAAATCTCAGGGAATTCACCGCCCGGGTCAACCGGATTCGAAGGGAGAATCCCGCCCTTCAGACCACCCGGAACCTGCAATTTGTGGATGTCGACAACGACCAGATTCTGGGCTACGTGAAAATAACCGAGGATATGGAGAACATCATTCTGGTCCTGGTCAATCTCGATCCTTTTCACACGCAGTCCGGCTGGGTGAAGGTCCCGATTTGGCAGTGGGGGATCGATCCCGGCCAGCCCTATCTGGCACATGACCTCTTGGGAGACGAAAAATACATCTGGCAGGGGGAATCCAATTTCATCCAGCTCAACCCCCACACCGTGCCGGCCCACATCCTACGGATCAAGCGCAAGGTCAAGCGGGAAACCGATTTCGACTATTTCATGTAAGGAACCCCTATGGCTGGCAAAAAAGGCCCCGAAATAGATTCCAATCCGTTATGGTACAAGGATGCCATCATCTATGAGGTGCATGTGCGCGCCTTCAATGATGCCAACGGTGACGGGATCGGCGACTTCAAGGGCCTCACCCAGAAACTGGACTACCTGGAAAGTCTCGGCATCACCGCCATCTGGCTGCTGCCCTTTTACCCGTCCCCCCTGAAGGATGACGGGTATGACATCTCGGATTATCTGAACATTCATCCCAACTACGGCGTCCTGAAGGATTTCGAGGAGTTCCTCAGGGGAGCCCACCGGAGAGGGATCCGGGTCATCACGGAGCTGGTCATCAATCACACCTCCGATCTGCATCCGTGGTTTCAACGCGCCCGGCGGGCCAAGCCCGGGTCGGCCGTTCGGAACTTTTACGTCTGGAGCGATTCGCCTGAAAAATACAAAGAGGCACGCATCATCTTTAAGGATTTCGAAAGCTCCAACTGGGCATGGGATCCGGTCTCCAAATCCTACTACTGGCATCGGTTCTACTCCCACCAGCCCGACCTGAACTTCGACAATCCCGATGTTCCAAGCGCTCGACTATTGGCTTGGAATGGGCGTGGATGGCCTTCGCCTCGACGCGGTGCCCTATCTATATGAAAGGGAAGGGACCAATTGCGAAAACCTCGCCGAGACCCACGCCTTTTTGAAGAAGCTGCGCCATCATGTCGACAAAAAGTTTGAAAACCGGATGCTTTTGGCCGAGGCCAACCAGTGGCCGGAGGAGGCATCGGCCTACTTCGGCAACGGCGATGAGTGCCATATGGCCTTTCACTTTCCCCTGATGCCCCGCATGTTCATGTCGGTGCAGATGGAGGACCGGTTTCCAATCATCGACATCCTCGACCAGACCCCCGACATCCCCGAAAACTCCCAGTGGGCCATGTTCCTGAGAAATCACGACGAGCTGACGCTGGAGATGGTCACGGACGAAGAGCGTGATTATATGTACCGGGTGTATGCCCGTGATCCGACGGCCCGGATCAACTTGGGGATCCGGCGTCGGCTGGCGCCCCTTCTGGACAACGATCGGCGAAAGATCGAGCTGATGAATGTCCTGTTGTTTTGCATGCCCGGGACGCCGGTGATCTATTATGGGGACGAGATCGGCATGGGGGATAATCATTACCTCGGAGACCGAAACGGGGTGCGCACGCCCATGCCCTGGAGCGCGGACCGCAACGCGGGGTTTTCCAAGGCAAACCCGCAGCGGCTCTTTCTGCCGATCATCATCGACCCGGAATATCATTACGAAGCGATCAATGTCGAGAATCAGGAGCGAAATCAGGCCTCCCTACTGTGGTGGATGAAGCGCATGATCGCCATTCGAAAACAGTACAAGGCCCTCGGCCGTGGCAGTCTTGAATTCCTGTTCCCGGAAAACAGCAAGGTCCTGGCCTTTGTGCGCCAATATCAGGATGAGAAGATACTGGTGGTGGTGAACCTCTCACGCCATCCTCAGTTGGTCGAGCTGGACCTGGCCC
>CAYGBP010000068.1:12981-13969 GCA_964348105.1 uncultured Nitrospirota bacterium | reverse complement strand
GAGCGCTACGCCACCTCCTCCGAAATGGAGGTGGCGCTGGAAAGCCTCATCGTCAACCGGGGCTATGGAATGAGCAGCCTGAGCCTCTCCCAGTACATGTCCGCCCTCTTTAAGCAGGAAATGGAGCTGGACACGGCGAGATTTCAGATAGCCACAACGATCGAAGCCGCCGAGACGAAGGTGGAGCCGACCATTCAACGGCCTCGCCCCCCCGTGCAACCTCCCATGCCGGCTCCGGCGGGCGTGGACATCGCTCCTGCGACGCCGCTGACCTCCAGCGCGCCGCGTCGCAGGGCGGCGGCCCAACGAAAGCATCCGATTCTCAATAGCCTGCTGCTCGGCCTGATGGCCCTGCTGATCGGCCTGCCGGTCCTGGTCTACCTGCGCCCCCATCTCCTGCTGGAAACCATTGAACGGCATGCATGGCTTCAGGATCTGGAAAATCCGGTCCGCTACCATCTGGAGCTGATCGGTTTGATCCAGGGCCCCGAGGGTGAGACGGCCCACGGGGACACGGGTTTGGGGTCCTTTGAAGAAGGGCCCGATGATCTCTCAACCCAGATGGCGCAACTGGCCGAAACGGCCGAATCGGAATTCGACCCCGTCTCGCAACCCCCTCTGGCAGAGGGGGCGGAACCGGCTGCGGCGCCCGCTCCCGCCAAACCCGAGGTGCGCAAAACCGCCTTGTCGCCCGACGGGGGCCAACCGCCCAGGCAACTCAAGGACCGCGAACGCCGTGAGCTGAGAAGGCTGTTGATGAAGGCCAACCGGCAATACACCGAAGGGGACCTGGATGGCCTGGAGGCCAGCCTTCGCAAGATCATCGAGATCAATCCGAGGGCATCCCGAGCCTACCACATGCTGGGCACCGTTTACATTCAGCGGCAGAACGAAGAGGCGGCATTTCGCATCTTTTCGGAGGCCGTCCACCTCTTCCCGCGCGACCCGATGCTGCATCACGATCTGGGTAACCTGTACTACAACCGCG
>CAYGBP010000068.1:1514-12971 GCA_964348105.1 uncultured Nitrospirota bacterium | reverse complement strand
CGGCTACCTGGACCTCGCCCGGCAGGAATTCACCGAGGCATTGGACTTATCCTCCGATTATCCCAAGGCCGACCAGGCCCGCCGACTGCTGATGGCGCTGGACGAGACGGAGTCGGTCCTCGTCGCGCCTGAAACGGCTCCGTCCGTGACGGAATCACAAATCTCAACCCAACCGGAAACCCCGCCGGAAGCCGCCGACTCACCCGTTGCCGGCCCGGAACCAGACCCATAGGAGTCATCAAATGGTGATCACCTGCCAGCATTGCTTCTCGACTTACGAGGTGCCGGACGGCCAGGGAGGGCGCTGGGGATGCCCCATGTGCAAACGGGTGAATACGGTGCAGGGCGGCCGTCTGGATCCGACACGGCCCCAGCCCAGGCCGTCGTCCGCCCAGGAGGAACGCCCGGTCAAGACGATGCAGTTCTATCCCGACGCGGACCCCAAGGATGATCCTATTACGGCCATTCAAAAGGCCATCAAGGGAAAGCCCAAGGCCCTCCCCCAAAGTTTCAAGGTTTCGCTGAAGGTTCTTGAAGGCGACCAGGCCGGAAGCAGCTATGCGCTGCAAAAGCCCGTGTCCTTAATCGGCCGCGACAAGAAGGCCGACATTCGGCTCCGGGATTCTGAAATCTCGGCCAAACACTTCTGCATCGAAATGTATGACGACGTTGCGGTTCTCAAGGATCAGGGAAGCACGAACGGCACCGTGGTCAACGGCTATCTGGTCAAGCAGGACCTTCTCAGGAACGGCGACCGAATTCAGGCCGGCGGCACCATCATTCAGTTCTGCATGGAAGCCGCCTGACCCCCCACGAACCGGGCTACGACGGCGGTTTTTATAATTTTTCCAACTTGGAGCGCCGCCTGCGGTCGGCCTTGGAGCGCTTGAAAGGGTTGCCCTTTTTCCGGCTCCAGTTCGGGCGCATCGGCTTGTCTTGCGGGTCCTCAACCACCGGCTCGGACTCGCCACCGCGGGCTTTCGCCGATAGCGCGGCCGCCAGCCTTCGCTCAAATTCATCGGCAAAAACCGGCGTCGCTCCGCAGGCCTGGGCCGCCCGCTGAACCTCCCGGTCCGAAGTCACCACCAGGCAGGCGCTCCCCAGCCTCGACGCCAGGCGGGCGATGACGGCGTCCGCCTTTTCTCCACGCCGGGAGTAAATCACCGAGACACCCCCGATTCGTTCCTCATGCTCTGATTCCCATTCCGACTGCCATCCATCGAACACCACCGTTACCGGAAGCCCCTTGACCCGGCGATAACGCGATAACTCGTCCACCAACCTTCGGCGCTTCTGCTCGATGCCGCCCTGCAGCCCTGTCTGGTGAGCGATGAGGTTATACCCGTCTACAATCATCTGCATACTCTTGATTTTACGGCAAATCGTCCCGGGCGGCAACCCTGCCGAGGCTTGCGATCGTCGCCTGCGTATGACAGAATAGATGCCGTCATCGATGCAACAATCCGGGCGGAGATAGATCTTTGGACTATTTTGGAGTGCTTCGCACAATCTCGCTGACTACGGTTTTCTTGATTCTAATGGCCTGCCAGACGGTTCCCCTGACGGGCCGCAGTCAGTTGATCCTCATCACGGAGGAACAGGAAATCAGCCTTGGACTTCAATCCTACCGCCGGTTCCTTGGAGAAGCCGAAATCAGCCAAGACCCGAAGGCCAATGAGATGGTCCGGCGCGTCGGCGCCAACCTGGCCGCGGTGGCCGACCGGCCCGATTATGTATGGGAATTTACATTGATCCAGGACGATGAGGCCGTGAACGCCTTCGCCCTACCAGGAGGCAAAGTGGCCGTTTATACCGGCCTGTTGCCGGTTGCGCGGGATGAAACGGGACTGGCCGTCGTTTTGTCGCATGAGATCGGACACGCCATCGCCCGCCACGGGGCCGAAAGACTGTCCGCTCAACAGCTGATCAATCTCGGAGAGATCGGCCTGATCATCGCCCTGGGCGGGAAGGATCCGAATACCGTCCGGGCGATTGACGCGGCTTACGGGATCGGAACGGGGGTGGGCGTAACCCTGCCCTTCAGCCGGCGGCAGGAGTCCGAGGCGGACCGGATCGGATTGATTCTGATGGCCAAGGCCGGATACGACCCCGGGGCCGCGGTTGCATTCTGGCAGCGGATGACGCGGGCCACGGAGGAACAGAAGGCGGCTCCAGAGTTTCTCTCCACCCATCCGAGCGACGAGCGCCGCATTCGCCAGATCCGGGAATGGATTCCAGAGGCCCAGCGCCATCGCCCCGCCCCGGCGAATGACCGTCGCTAGACCGCGTTCGGCCTTCATTGTGGTTTGCCGGCGCGAATGCTAAAATTAATGTTTATTTTCTAAGGAAACGAATGAACAAGACCAACCGAAATCTCTGGACCGCCTTTATCGGAGAGGCCAAGGCCAATCGCATGTACATGGCTTACGCCATGAAGGCGATGGAGGAAGGACATCCCGAGATCGCCCAGATCTTCATGGAGGTGGCCGGGGCCGAAACGGCGCATGCCATCAGCCACCTCAAGGCCATGGACGAGGTCAAATCCACGCATGAGAACCTCAAGCACGTGGTGGAGAGCGAGAGTTATGAGAGCGCCCGCATGTATCCCAAAATGATCGAACAGGCCTTGAGCGAAGGGCGGCGTGCCGCGGCCGAAAGCTTCCGGTTGGCCATGGAGCGCGAGAAATACCATCTCAAGCTCTTTCAGGATGCCTTAAAGCAACTGGAGGAAAAGCTGGGGTCGTTCGAGCCTCCGGAAGAAAGGCGTGGGGACGGGCGCGCTGTGGAGGCAGGCGGGATGAAGCCCGCGGCCGCGGCCGAAGCGGACCTGAAAGGCAGCCCGGTTCAAAACGCCACCTCGGCAGCCGCCCTCCGCGAGGTCCGCGGGGAGAAAGCCCGGATCACGATGCTGGAGCGCATCCGGGAGGTGGTCTTCGGCATGCAGGACGGTCTGATTTCCACCGTGGCCCTCGTTTCGTCCGTCGCGGTCGCCACGACGCAGCGTTATGTCGTCATCGTGGCCGGGCTGGCAACCGCCGTGGCAGGCATGATCTCAATGGCCACGGGTAGCTACCTATCCTCCAAGGCGGAAAAGGAGCTTCACGCGGCCGAAATCGAGAAGGAGGCCCTCGAGCTGGAGCAGAAGCCGGAGGAGGAATTGGCAGAGCTGATCGAGATCTACCAGCACGAAGGGCTGACGCTTGAAGAGGCGGAGCGGCTGGCCGAGCGCGTCGCCGAGGATAAACAGCTCTGGCTGAAGACCCTGGCCGAGAAAGAGCTGGGCCTGTCGACCGATACGGGGGAAAGCCCCACCAAGGATGCCATGACGATGGGCGTCTCATTCATCGCCGGAGCGGCAGTTCCGGTCATGCCCTACTTCTTCATCGCTTCAAACACCGCGATTCCCGTTTCGATCGGCGCCACGATCGCCACCCTCTTCGGCGTGGGAGCTGCCAAGGCGAAGGTCACGCGCAAAAATCCGTTCCGTTCGGGACTGGAGATCATGATGCTGGGAACGCTCTCCGCCCTGTTGGGGTATCTGATCGGCACGATCGCACCCCGCATGCTCGGAATCGAAACCTAGATGAACCGGCTTACCTCGCTGCAGCGGGCGATCGTCGACTGCCGTCGCTGCCCGCGCCTGGTCCGCCATTGCCGCGATGTGGCCGCCGCCAAGCGGCGCCAATACCGGGACTGGACCTATTGGGGACGGCCCGTGCCCAGCTTCGGGGATCGGGGCGCCCGCCTGCTTCTCATCGGCCTGGCACCCGCGGCGCACGGGGGAAATCGAACCGGCCGTATCTTTACCGGCGATCGCAGCGGGGACTGGCTGTTCGAGGCCCTGCACCGGTACGGTTTCGCCAACCAGCCGCAGTCGTCTCACCGCGGAGACGGTTTGAAGCTCCATGACTGCTACATCACGGCGGTCATCCACTGCGCGCCACAGGACAACAAGCCCAACCGTGAGGAAATCCTAAACTGCAGGCCGTTTCTCCTGGAGGAACTGGCCCTGTTGAAGAATTTGCGGGTGATCGTGGCCCTCGGCCAGGTCGCCTTCGATCAATACTTGAGATCGGTCCAGGGCCTGGACGCGCCGATCAAGGCGCCCCGTCCTGGCTTCGGCCACGGCAAAACCTTTCGTCTCGCCCATGACATGACCCTGATCGCCTCCTATCATCCGAGTCAGCAGAATACCCTGACCAAGAGACTCACCCGCCCGATGTTCCATCGGATATTCGCCACGGCCCGCCGCCTCCTCAAGGCGTAGGCATTGAAATCGGCCGTAACATGCTCTACAATGAATCCGGTTTCAAGCGGCTCCCGGGGGGCCGCCCCGATCGCCCCCGCGGATGCCGCGCGACAAGACGAACGGCGAATCCATCTTTGAACCCGGAAGATTACGGGGAGAGAGGGGGAATCCCAAAATGGCCGCAGCCTATATCCTGATGAATATTGAGTCCGGAAAGGTCGGAAAGGCACACACCGCCCTGAGGAGCATGAAGGGCGTGACCCAGGCCCATATCGTGGCCGGGCAGTTCGACATCATCGCCATGGTGGAGGCCAAGGGCCTCGAACAGCTCAGCCAGCGGATCATGATGGAAATTCAGACCATCTCCGGCGTTCGCAGCACCACCACCGCCATCATCTTTCAGTAATCCCTCGGCGCCGGCCCTAAAAAACCGGCTCGGTTTGCGGACCCGGGGCGGGATACGGCGTCAATGCGGTCTCGGCCTCCGAGAGGAACTGATCCACCCGTTCAAAGGCGTCACCCACGAACTCCGTGGGATCCAGGATATAATCCAACTCCTCCCGCGTCACCTCAATGCCCCCTCGACTGAGCTCCACCACAAGATGGTCCTTCAACGGGCTCGGCCATCCATTCAGGACGGCCTCCGCCGATTCGAGCGTGCATTTCTGAATCAGGCGATAGGCCGCCTCGCGATCCATCCCCTCCTTTTGCAGATACAGCAGGAGTTTCTCGGTGCTCGCGAAGTCCCCATAGGTCCTCAGATTGTTCACGACACGCGTCTCATTGATCTTCAGGCCCTGCATCACCTTGCATCCCTTGATCAGCATCTGGTCCACGGCCAGAAAGGCTTCCGGCAGGTAGATCCGCCGGATCGCGGAGTCGTTTAGCGTGCGCTCCAGCAGGCTGTTCGAAGCAGCATAGGAGGCCATGGTGTAATAGCCCAGAATAGCCGCCGCGAGCGAGCAGATCTGCTCGGAATCCTTAGGGTTTTTTTTGTGGGCCATGACGCTGGAGCCTTTCTGCCCTTCCGCGAAAGGCTCCTGGGTCTCCCCCATGCTCTGAAGCAACCGCTGATCGGTGAAGATCCGGTGCATGGTGACCGCGAACTGCTGCAGGGCACCCAGGAGGGCCACGTCCGTCAAGCGCGTAGCGGTTTGGCCCGATATCCGGGCATAGGGCAGTCCGAGGTCCTGCATGATCCGGGCCTCCAGTTCCTGCGGCGTAATGCCCTTGCCCCCCAAGATCTCGGCAAAACCCGAGCTCGTCCCGACGGCCCCCTTGATTCCCTTGCCCTCCACCTGCAGGTCCTCCCATGCACCCAGCACCTTTAAAAGGTCCTGGGCATAGTTGGCCAGCCGGTAGGCAAGCGGAATCGGCATCGCCGGCTGAAGGTGCGTATAACCCATTCCGACGATCCCGCGATCCTTCGTCTCGCGGATACGCTGGATCAAGGTTCGCAACAGATGCGCCAGCCGGATTTTGGAAAGCTCGAGCGCCTCCCGTATGATCAAGGCATCGGCATTGTCCTTGATGTCGGCCGCGGCCGCCCCGACATGCAGGGTGGCGCCCGGTTTTCCGCACTGAACGGCGAAGGTTTGAAGCTCGGCGTCCAGGTCGTGCTGGCTGACCTGTTCCAGCTTCAGGCTGGCGGTCACGTCCACCCGATCCTGCAATGATTCAATCTTTCGAAAATCGGCTTCATTGAGCAGTCCCACCCCCATCTTGGCCCTGGCAAGGCTCACCCAGATCCGGCGCCAGCATTTTCGCTTGTGAACCTCCGAGAAGATCCGCCGCATCTCGCGGCTGGCGTACCGCCAGGTGAAGACCGAAAGATACCGGCCGTATTCGTCCATTTCATTCCCCCTTCCTGTCATGACGGCCCATTGTACCGTTATCCCCCCCAAAACATCAAGCAAATCAGCCGGCCCGGCGATCGAGCCCTGTGCCGTCCGCAAGAGCAAACCCATCTTAAGATGGTATAATTTATAAAGGAAAGGAGAGAGGATGACACCCATCCAGATACGACGGGCTGGCGAAGAGGATAATGCGCAGCTCCTCCAACTGACCCGAGACAGCCCCGTTCAGGGACGGGTCAGCTTCTATCAGGAAAGAGCGCCTCGATTTTTCGCGCTTTGCGAGATCCAGGGCGAATCCTACCGCGTCTATGTGGCCGAATCGGACCGCCGGATCGTGGGATCGGTCTCCTGCGCCCTTCGCTGGACCTATATCAACGGGGCCGAGTGCCCCACCTGGTATCTGGGGGATCTGAAAATCGCGCCCGACATGCGGGGAAAGGGCGTGCTTCGGGAATTCATCAACCGTGCCTCGGAGTCCTTCTGGAGTGAGGTGCCAGGCGCCGACCTGGGCTTCAGCCTGATCGTCAAAACCAACCCCGCATCCAGGGTCCTTCCGGCCGGAAGGGCCTACATGCCCCGTTTCGTTCCCTTGGGGACCATCCGAAACTATGCGGTTCATCTCCTATCGCGCAAAAAAGGGTCCAGTCCCTATGAAATCGTGCGCGCCGCGGGAGAAGACGCACCGGCCATGGCGGAGCTGATGCAAAAGGTGTTCTGCCGGCATCAATTCGCGCCGGTCATCGATCTCCCGGGATTCTTGAAGAAGGTGGAGCAGATCCCCGGCCTGGGCCTGCACAATTTCTACCTTGCGAAACAACGGGGCAGGATCCGGGGATTGGTCGCCGCCTGGGACCAGCAGTCATTCAAAAAGATCAAGCTGCTCTCATTCAGCCCGGGCCTTCGAATAAGCCGGAGTTTTTACAACTTTTTCACGCGCATCTTTGCCTTTCGGCCCATGCCCGAAGCCGGAAACTATCTCCCCTATTTTTATCTTTCGCACCTGGCCATCGTGGATGAGGATCCAGCCGTCTTCAGAGCGCTCATGGACCGGATCAACAATGATCATTGCTACGGGGCCCATCTCTTTTTTACGTTCGGCCTGCCTGCGGGTTCCCCCCTCGCCCGCTCGCTTCATGGGTACTTCTACCACACGTTCGATATGCTCGCCTTCGCCATCATGCCCGAAGGTTCCCGCTGGCAAAACAAAGATCTCCGCCAGCGGCCCTTGTATGTCGACTCCGCCTTTACCTGACAGGCCCGCCCAAAGCCTGGCCGGTCCTGCCTACCCGAGGGCGATCCCACCCAAAATCAGGTAGCGATCGGTAAGAACTATTTTCCTATTTTGTGAAGTTCGACGCCCTCCTACCCCCGGCCGCCGGCTCGGCAATCCACTCCGGAAATTTTATTTGGCGCCATCTTATCGCGTGAAAACCCTGTCGGTAAGGGGTGAAACGCGACTTCAGCAAGCCGTCCGACCCGGGGAATGGGGGAAATTGGTACGAGGATTGCAAAATATTCCGTCAATTTATCTCATGGCCATCGCACCAGCGTGAGATGCACCTCTCCGGGCCATATCGAATGACGCCGGAGCCGGCGCCCTTCTTCAGTCTGCCGCCTTCTCGCCAGCCAGGGCACCATCCAGATCTGGACCGACGACTGAGCCGATTCACCCTGGGGTGTCCGGTTCCGGCACCATTCGCCAATTCAGCCGACGGGATGCTTCCCGTCCCTGGCGCCCAAGACCGAATCGTCTATATAAAATGAGGGGAAAGCCGCCTTGCGGGGCGGATTGAGCTCATCGGATTGATACTAAGCCCCCGATAGATCCTCGGGCCTTCCGAAGAGATAGCCCTGAACCATGTGGATACCCATCTCCTCGACGACCTGGAGCTCACGCTCATTTTCGACCCCCTCTGCGATAACGCCTTCGAGGGTGTAATTTTTGAGGGCCCGGACGACTTCCTTGAGAAATGAGGCGAATTTCAGGGAAGAGACGGCCTGAAGGAGGGTGGATCGATCCACCTTGATATAATCCGGATAGAGTTGGGCAATAAAGGGAAGTGAAATATACCCGGCCCCAAAGTCATCAATGGCGAACTTGTAGCCCGCATCGCGCCACTTCCGGGCCATGGCCAAGTGGCTGGTGATATCGCGAAGCGCCTCGACTTCCGAAACTTCCAGGATCACCTCGATCTCGTCCTGAAGAGGAACCACTTCGAGCTCCGCCAGCACGCTGGAATCCACGTTGATGAAGACACGACCGAGGTGCTTTTAGCGGGCAATGGCGGCTTCCAGACGCGCGATCTCTTTCTGTTGGGCGGCATGCAGCTGGGCCTTGAAGCAAATCCGTTTCAGCTCCCCGAGCTGCCCGATCGACTGATATTTCTTGAACAGATCCAGAATGCTCAATTTCCCCTCGGGGTCCCGGCTGAGGGCCTCGTATCCAAGGGTCTGCTTGGTCCGCAGGTCGACAATCGGTTGCAGGTCCACGATCGGCTGGAAAACCACCTTGATGGAGTGCTCTCCGAGGTTATATTCCTCCGCCCCGATATGCACCCGGTCACCGCTCTTTTTGGCGATGTACAGGGCCTGATCCGCGGAACGAACGAACCGGTCCACCTCCCTCCCATGCTCCGGGAAAATGGCGATTCCGATGCTCATGTCCAGGCCCGGAGCCCTCCCCTCCGCAATCTTCAACACGGATTTTCGGATACGATCCGCGACGACGAACACCCCTACCCGGGTGCTGTTGGAAAGCAGCACCACGAATTCGTCGCCGCCCCAGCGAAAGACCAGGTCGGTCCCCCGAGTGGACTCGCGCAGGGCCTTGGCGGCCAGCCTGAGCACCTCATCACCCGCCTGATGACCCTGGGTATCATTGATGGCCTTGAACCGGTCCAGGTCACAGATCAGCATCGCCAGGGGAAGATTGCTACGCTTGGCACGCGCGATCTCTTCGCGGATCCGATCATCGAAAAATCGCCGATTATAGAGATCCGTGAGGGGGTCGCGGATCGCCTGCTCGGCCAGCGCGTCTTCCGCCTTGCGGCGCTCCTCCACCTGCTTCTGGATGATCTTTTCGGCATAGCGAACCAAAAGGAATAAAATCACATAGAGTGAAGCCAGGGTAATGACCACGCCCCAGATCACCTTCTTCTGGGTGGTGCCGATCCGACCGATCAGTGCCGTAACGTCGGAATAGATCTCCACCACCCCCGCGATCGGACCGGGGCCCCCGCTGGCCTGGACCGGGACATAGCTGGCCAGCAGGTCCCGGTATGGAGCGGTCCCCTCGGGAGCATCAGCATTAACCTCGCGGGTCAACTTGGTTGCGATCTGACCCGACAGGGCCCTGACCACGTTCGGATCCTGGGCACGATCCTCTCCAATCTGATCCGGCTCGGTCGAAAAGAGCGTTAATCCAGTGCCGGAAAAGATCTTGATCTTGGCGATCGAAGTATTCTCCATAATCAACAGGAGAGCCTCATTGAGCCTCTCATTCTCCGGATGCCCTCTCAGCTCGGACGGCTTGATGTTGGAAACGGTCTCCAGATAAACCTCGAATCCCGTAAAGATCGAGTTTTCCACCGTACGGGCCAGGGCGATATTCTTGTCTTCCAAGGTCAGGACCAAGTGCTCCATGGCGATCTGGCGATAGAAGACCACCATGAAAACGACCACCAGCACCATCGCCATCAGGCTCGTAATCGCAAAATATCGGACCAGCTTGAACATGAAGCTCCTATCGAATTGACTTAAAAAAAGGCTATTTTCAAGTATATCCGTTCGTCGTGCTCCGTCAAGTTATGAAGAAGCGATCCAGCAAAGATTGGGTAAGGTCCAAAGCCTCAGGAAGGCAGCCTCGATGCGGATCGGTGGCCCCAAACGCGGGATTTGAAGGGGAGTGAGGCCTGGGGTGATTGCTCACGCGCGCCGGATTGTGTTATTCTATATTTACCCTCTATGATTTCACAGGCAGGGGTCTTGGAGCCATGCGGGCGCGAATCAGACAGGAATTGACCATGGGGGCGGTTTTCCTCATCCTCGCCGGATGCGCGGTCCTTCCTTCGACGCCGGAGTCCCGTGAGATCCAGTCCTTCCACCCGGTGGGCTACGCCCGGCTGATCGAGATCGTTCCGGAATGCGCTCAGGCGGATCCGACCAACCAGGATGCCTGCCGGCTCGGGGCCCAGATGGCCGAAAGCTCAACCACTCAACTCAGTACGCATCGATTTCTGAGCCACTGGAAGAGGATCGCACTCGATTCGAAATCACTGGATCAGACGGAGCGGATTATCCTGCCGGTCCTTCGCTACCTGTACCGTTTTTCGCGGGATGGCTACAGCCGGGCCATGCTGCCCGAGCTGGATCGCCTGATCCTCAGCTCTCCCGATTCGCTGGAAGGCTTTGAAAAGGTGCACGAAAAGCACATGGCGGCCTATCAGAAATAGATCATCTTTCGAGTCATCCCCCCGTCCACGACAAAATTCTGCCCCGTGATGAATCCGGCCTCCCCCGAGGCCAGAAAAGCGGCTAGCGAAGAAATATCATCCGGTCTGCCGACCCGGCCGGCGGGATGCTGGCGGTGATCCGCCTCGGTCAGATCCGGCGCGCTTCGAAGCGCCCTCTTCTTGAAGTCTCGCACCTCGATCCAGCCCGGACTGATGCAGTTTACGCGCACTTGGGGGCCCAGGCTGGCCGCCATGGCATGCGTCAGGGCGACCAAGCCGCCCTTGGAGGCCGAGTAGGCCTCGGTATGGGGTTCGGACATGATGGCCCGGGTTGAGGCGATATTGATAATGCACCCTCCGACCCGCCGCAGGTGCTGCGCCGCGTATTTGCTGCAGAGGAAGGGACCCGTCAGATTGATGTCCAGGACGAGACGCCAGTCATCCAGGCTTAATTCATCCAGGGGCTTCGTACGGGTCACGGCCGCATTGTTGATCAGGACATCGATTTGTCCAAATCGCTCGACGGTTTCATCCATCAACCGGATCACCTCTTCGGAGACCGCGACGTCCGTCCTGATAAAAAAAATATCGCCCAGCGCCTGAAATTCGGCCTGGGTTTCTCTTCCCGCTTCGTCATCCGCATCGGCGATGATCACGCGACCGCCCTCCTCCAGAAAGCGTCGGGCCATCGCCTTGCCGATGCCCTGCCCGCCCCCCGTGATGAGAACCACCCGGTGGGATATTGTCATCACACCTCCTAATCCCCCGCCAGGAGCGTATGCCCGAAAAACTCAGGCTAGGGGCCGGAAACTCCCGCCGCTGCCTCAAAGAGACGCAGTTCTCTGACCTTTGAAGGAACGGCTCGATCCGTCCGTGTCCCGTCGCCGAGCTGGCCTTGCTG
>CAYGBP010000068.1:0-1504 GCA_964348105.1 uncultured Nitrospirota bacterium | reverse complement strand
CCCAGGTCCAGATAAACCCTCCATGATCCAGTGCGGCGGTGAAACGCTTCCCGGCGGTGACCGCCATGATTTTTTCCAACCCCTTCACCGGCTCCGGCAGGGATCGTTGCAAGGCCCTTTCATCCCCGATCTGGCCTCTCGCGTTATTTCCCCAGGCCCACAGCGTCCCGTCCGGCTCCAATCCCAGGCTGTGAGCGTCTCCGGCCGCCACCGCAGACAACTGGGGAAGGCTTCTGACACGCCTCGGCTTTTCCCGGTCCGTTGTGGTGCCGTCGCCCAGCTGCCCGCTGTCATTCCCTCCCCAGCCCCACAACGAGCCGTCGTCCTTCAACGCAAGCGTGTAATTTGCCCCGACGGCGATCGAAACGACATTCGACAAGTCCCTAACCGGCACCGGAAAGCGCCTGTTGTGCCGGCTTCCGTCCCCCAGCTGGCCACGTCGGTTATCTCCCCAAACCCAGACCGTTCCATCCTCCCGGAGGGCCACACTGTGTCCCTCTCCTGCCCCAATCCGAATGACTCCGTCGAGCCCCCGGACGCCCACGGGGGTCGGCCGATCCGTCACGGTCCCGTCGCCAAGCTGGCCATGGTCGTTGTTGCCCCAGGCCCACACGGTGCCGTTCTTGGCCAAGGCCAGGCTATGGGCCGTTCCATCCGCCACACGGAGCACATGCTCCAGATTCCTGACCCGGACCGGCAGGCTGCTCTCGAAAGAAGGATCTTCCAGGGCGGGATCCTCCAGCCGGAGTATAAAATGCGTTCCCCACTCCCATGCCGTGCCGTCCCTGCGGATCGCGACGCTGTGAAACGATCCCGCGGCGGTCTGGCTGACCCCAACCAGACCACTCACCCTGACCGGAGTCAACTGATCCCTCCGGGTCCCGTCTCCCAGTTGTCCGTGGCTGTTATCCCCCCAGGCCCACAGCGTGCCGTCGCTTTTCAAGGCCAGCACATGATGCCCCCCGGCCACAATCATCGGGACCACCGCGGTCGGATCGACCGGATCATCCGTCACCAGGTGCTGCCCCGCGCAGCCGGCCAGGACGAGGCTTGCAGCCAACAAGAGCCGACGGGCTGAATTGAAGAAGTATTTTCGCATTGCAAACGGCATTTTCGCACGAAATCGGACACGGATCAAGAATCTCGTGGGCCGCCTGGGCCCTCATGCCTCCCCGGGTCAGGACCGCCGAAGCGGGATAGACAGCGCCGGCCGATTTTTCATATAATGATTTTACAACTCATGCTAGCCCGAACCATCATGCGATCTCCAATGATTCCAAGCCTGCTGCTTGCATGCCTCCTCCTGGCCGGCGCGGTCCTCACACCCGCCGGCGCAGCGGAACATCCGCGATGGTCCTTCGCCCTTAAAGGCGGGGTGTTTCAACCGGAGCGATCCGGATTTGAAGCCCTCTACAATTCCGAGCGGGATGTGCTTTTGGGGATCGATCTAGCCCTGTATCTGCCCCCCGCCGTACAGTTGGGAATCGAGGGTTCTTATTTTGAC
>CAYGBP010000067.1:3908-13990 GCA_964348105.1 uncultured Nitrospirota bacterium | reverse complement strand
AACATCGAGACGTAGCCCATCCAGTCGTAATAGGCCTTTTCCTCCTGCGTTCGGGAGGAGAGGTATTTATAAGCGGCGTAAGCGGCCACGATACCGCCGCCGAACACCATGTTCCCGATGATCCGGTGCACGGTGAGGGGATTCCAGAGGGCGCTGTGCAGGAGCTGGTAGAGGTCGCCCAAGTACCGGCCCTGCTCATCCACGCCGGAGGGCGACATCATGAAGGTGCTCCAGGAATTGGCGAGCATCATGAGGGTCGTACCGAAGACGTTGAGCAGCACACCTAGGGAGGCGTGGACCCACTTCAGGAAGCCCTCGCTCATGCGGTCCCACCCGTAGTAGTAGATGTAAAGGGTGCCGCTCTCCGCCAGGAACAGCAGGGCGTAAATGTGCATGAAGGGCCTGAACATGGACGAGATGTATGTGAAGAACCCTGGATAGAGGGTAATGAACGCGAAGATCAACAAGCCGCCCAGAATGGCGGTCACCGAATAGGCCGTCAAGCTGATCCGGATGAAGTCATGGGCCAGGTTGTCGTAGCGCTTGCTGACCACCGGGTCCTTGATCAGGAGGCCCACCAACTCGATGATCATGCAGAAGATGGGAACGGCCAGCACGAAGCTGCCGAAGTAGAGGTGCTGCTGGGCGATGGTCCAGATGATGACCCGGCTCTCACCCAGGGGCCCCGGCCATCCGGTCTGGGGATAGTCTTCGGGGGTCAGCTCGGGTCTCGGCGGTCCGGAGACAATGCCCATCGTCTTGTAATAGACATCCTTCGCCTTCTCGACCTTGACCTCGGGTGCGCCAGCCTCCTGGGCCCCGACGCTGCTCGGCATCGCCGGGACGAGGAGAGTCGCCACAAACGACAATCCGATCAACCCCAATACAAACAGGGACCACGCCTTTTTAGCCCTGCGCATCGCCCTCATCTTGCTTCCTCCTGTTTTATCGAATCCATCGCGATCTTGAAATCCGATTTATTGTTATTTAATAATTTTCTGTTATTTAATAAACCCTCTTCGAGATCGATTTATTCCGCGGATGCTCCGAGCTATGCGTAAATCCAGTCAAAAAAGACCGGCCCGCCAACGCCCGTTTAAAGGCTCACGCTCGAGAAAAACTCAAAATAACCCAATCCCTGTGCCCTTTGGAACAGCCAGTCGATAAACTGAAAATAGATCATCCAGAACAGGATGGACCCACCGTAGATCATCGCCATCTTCACGTTCGATCACCTTCCCTTTCTTACATTTAGGCCGAGAAGCCGTTCAATATCCTGATCTAAACGTTTGCAAACCAGAGGAGAAACCAAAGACCGACCACGCAGAGCACAACATACAGGATCGGCCCCCCCTTCGTGTCCAAAAATGAATCGGATTTCTGAGACCCCCCGTGTCTTCCCTTATCCATACTTCAATTCTCCTTGGCTTTGGCTTGGGAACCGATGAAAAGCTTTTGAATACCTATGCGAATATCTGCTAGGGCAGGACGACCCCGCCTCAGCAACCGTGCGGCCGGATGAAACCTAAGGCCCTCGCGAATGAATTGGCTAATCATACTCCCCTAAAAAATCGTTTGTCAAGAAAAAAATCCGATCTTGTAACCCATTGTTTTCACCCCGATCTCGCGCAACGGAAACCAATGGTCACATCTCGGTAAAATGGATCCATTTTGAACCGAACCGAGGTCTGGGCGCGGGTCAGGGAATCGTTCCAGGAGCCCCCGCGAATGACCCGCTGCTCGCCGAAATGGGCCGTCTGCTCCCCCCGCTTCGGGCCGATCGGATCCAGCGCCGGCATCACCCGGTAGTAACCCTCCTGGTACCAATCGGCAATCCATTCCATCACGTTCCCGGCCAAGTCGTGAAGGCCCTCCGGGCTGCGGTCCTTCGGAAATGCGCCCACAGGCGAGGTGTATTGGGCGCCGTCCACCTCCCCCTTCAGATTGGCATACTCGGCCCGGGCTTCATCACCCCAGGGCCACTTTTGACGGCCGGTCCCTTTGGCCGCCCTTTCCCACTCGGCCTCGGTCGGCAGGCGTTTGCCCTTCCACCGACAGTAGGCCGCGGCGTCTTCCCAGGACACGCCGACGACCGGACTGAAGAAATTCATGAGGCGCGGAAGATCTTTGGAATCCACGCCGAGATAGCCCGCCAGTCGGGGCCTGCGATGCTCCGTGGCGTTGACAAAGGCATAATACTGTGCAAAAGTCACCTCGTATTTGTCTATGAAATACCGGGACAGACGGATCTGCCGCTCCGGTTGCTCGGTCCAGTGCCCGTCTTCATTCCCCATCGTAAAAGTCCCTTCGGACACCTCGATCATCGACTCGAATTCGGGATCCACACGCATGCCGGCCATCCGCAGCTCGGCCTTTCGGATTTCGCCCTCCAGAATCTTGCGCTTCTCGGCCAGGGTCTTGAACTCTTCCGACTCATTCTGAACGCCCTGATTGGCGGGGGCATCTCCGTACCGGATCTCAAAAAAGATAAAGAGGGTGAAGGCGCTCACAATGGCGAAGTAAATATATTTGAGGTATTTATTCATGACCCTGTGCGTAAAACGCGACTCGGTGAGGTGGGGATTGAGACAAGCACTCGGTCCGCGGGACCTGTCTGGAAACGGTAGGGAAAAAGAGTCCAGGGAATCGTCCTGGCTTGTCCTGCTTGGGGTTCGTTCCTGCAGATCGCGGGCTCGGCAGCATCGGGACAAGCCCCACCTGCCCCGGCGGGGGTGCGCCCGCCGTCAGCCGTCAATTATAAGTGTCGCGCTCTCTCTCCGATCAGGAATCCACCCCACGGCATTCGATCCTGCCGTACGGAATTCCTTCTTTAGCGTTTGCCGGATACGGCGACCTTGTGCTCGCTCATTGGAATGGCCGCGCTGCCCTGCGCCGGTGCCTCGGGAAAACCCTTGTTGGGGGCTGTCGCTCGGGCCGCCCGTTCACGGGCCGCCCAGGCCCGTTCCATCATCTGCCCGACAAACATCCCCGCCACGAACACGGCGCCGGTATAAAAAAGGACGTATGCCACATAGAAAAGATGCTTCATCCCATGCTCCTCCTGTCCATATTCTCCCTCATGCCGGAAAAACCGTCGCCGGGCCCGTCTTCGCGCATCTCCCAGGCACGCTCTGAACGCTGCCCCAGCAACATCCCGGCCATGAAGACGATCCCGGTATAGGCCAGCACGTAGCGCGCGTAGAGCTGGCCAAGCCACCACTCAACGAAATAGATCACCCCCACGAAAAAAACCATGTAAGCGACGTAAATCCAGGCCCTGGATAACATGATTCCTTATCCCACCGCCTTGATCTTACGGGCGTAGGCGGGGTCCGATCTCCGCCAGGCGGCCCGGCGCAATGCCCGGAACCGCTCCATGGCCTGGCCCGTCAGCAGGCCCGCCGCAAACAGGGCGACCGTGTATACAAGCACTGAAAAAGAATACAAAAAGATGTGGCGCATGACAATCCTTTCGGCCATTATATGACTGCGGTCGATGACCTGTCAAGGACAAATCCCGGCGACCGCGTCCGGTCAGGATGCATCCCGGGCACAGCGAAAACCGATCACGGCGCTGGTCTGGTGCGGAGCCGCGGCGTATCGCTTCGCGGTCCGAACGCCGGTGGAAGGGTCATCCCATGACCCACCCCGGTAGACCCGGTGTTTTCCCTCCGTCGAGGGCCCTTTCGGGTCCCGGAAGGGTCCCTTTTGATAGTAGTCCTCTTCGTACCAGTCCGCGACCCATTCCCCCACGTTGCCGGCGGCGTCGTAGATTCCGTAGGAGCTTCTGCCCGTCTCGAACCGGCCCGGGGGCGCCGTGTAGCGGTATCCGTCTTCCCCGCCGGACGCGTTCAAAAACTTGGGGCCGAACTGATTCCCCCAGGGCCACTTCAGACCTCGCTCACCGCGGGCGGCCTTTTCCCATTCCGCCTCGGTCGGCAGCCGTTTGCCGACCCAGGCGCAGTAGGCGCTGGCATCCTTCCAGGACACCCCGACCACGGGAAGCTCCGGTTGCGTGATGAGTGAAATCTCGTCGTTGAAAACCGGGATCACCGGGGCCGGACGCCGGGTCGCCCGGGTGAAGGCCCCGTACTGCTCGTGGTAAAGCGTCCGCTGGGGAATCTCGTCGGGATCGCCCGCCACCGGAGGGTTCCCCATCAGAAACGGGCCTTCAGGGACCTTGACCATCATGGCGCCGTCGGCGGTCTGAATCGTCTCCAGGCCGCTGAGGTCGAAAACCTCCCCCTTCACTTCAGCCTCTTCTTCATCCGCGATCGTCCCGGCCAGCCGTGTCACCTCTTTGGACCGCCAGGCCTCAAACAGAAGGCTGGCGATCATGAGGACGAAGGCCACGAAGGCCAGAACAATTCCGTAAAAAAAAGCGTCCTTTTTCATCCAGCAGCCCGGTTCCTACAAATTTCTTGACTTTATTCGACCCGTCGCTTATGATTTATGTTGTCAATCCAAGAGGTCGTCCGGTTGTGAACCGACCCCGGCCTGCCTTCCAATACCGAAAGGAAACGGCGTGGAACTCGACGAGCAGCAACAGCAGCAGAAAGAGCGAAACACCAACGTCTTCGATTTTATCGTCCTGCTCGGCATGGTGGCGAACATCGTGATCGCCGTTTTCATGCTGCTTTACTACTTCGACCTGTTCTAAATTTTTCCAGCCCTTTTCAGTCCATCAATCCTTGCAGAAAAGCAATAAGGGGAGCCTTGTACCGCACTCCCCTTACCGCCATTTCCGTTACGGATATACCGCCTATCCTTAGGTTTACTTCTGCTCGCCGCCCTTCAGGCGAATATCCGAATCCTTGACATTGAAGTTCGCCGTCACCGAGCCGCCGGCCGTCACCTTGATCTTCTGCTCGATCGGCTCTTCCATCATGGGATGCCAGGCGTACAGCTCGTACTCACCCGGTGGGACCTGGTCGATCTTGAAGGTCCCGTCCTGGCCCACGACGGCATAGTAGGGATTGTCAACGGCGTAAAACCAGGCTTCCATGTAGTTGTGTTGATCGCACTGCAGGAACATGATCGGAGACTTCTTCAGGTTGATCTTCTTGAGCTTGTACTCGATCTTCTGTCCCTTGGTGCTCAGCGGCTTATTGAAAATGGTTCGGCTGGCATTCCCGTAAATGTTGTACGTGTGCGGGTTGTGCAGCACGCCGTCGGCCGATTTCGGATCATTGGGGTCGGCATCCAGGTTTTGGACCCGGAACTTCTCGCCGATCTTTACCACCCCCACGAAATCAGACGGACCGGTCTTCACCAGGAACCGGCAGATATCCGAAACCACATCCGTTCCGTCGAACTTGAAGGGCTTACCCTCCTTGATATCCTCAATGAACACGACGACGTCGTTCAAGGCACCGCCATTGACCCGGACCAGGTGCTGGACGCGGTTGCCCTTTCCGTCGTTGTCCGCCTTTCCGCAGAACTCGGCCTGCGGGAATTTGCCCAGCTCATGCAGCTTGGGGGGCGGCGGCGTCCCCGCGAAGGTCACCTTCCCGGCAATGGTGCCCCCGTTGCTGACCTGACCCTCTTTATAGGCGGCGGCAGCCGTCGAGACCGAAAACCCGAAAGCCGCCACGATTGCCAAACTTCCGATTACCCTATTCATCGCTTTGCCTCCATCCTGTTTCTCACTGAACAGGCCCTCTGTTTTAGGATATTCCTCAACTGCCCTTTCCCCGTACTCACCGATATCCCGACGATGATTCCAGGAGAAAACCGCCCTGTAACGGATGGATCCGATCAGGCGGATCTTGAAACGAAATATTTACAACAGAATCCATGGCTTGTCAAGTGGAATCTTTGTTCCTCTGATTCGCTCAAATCAGGCCGTTCTGGGATGCGAGCGGCCGGGAATCCCTGATTGGCTGTTCACCTCCTTAGACGGCCCTCGGATCGCTTTTATTTTACTGGTCATCCGGGTGTGTAAAATTTTCTTGACACCGGCCGGTGCCTGTGCTAAGTGTTACCAATTCACGGCGCCTTGGGCGATTAGGGCGCCGGGCTGGCAATTGAGGATTTAAGACCTGGGCGCCGAGAAAATCGGTGATTTTACCAATAATAGGGGATCTATTCGGAAATAAAAACACCCGTTTACCTGTTCTTCCCAACAGTTGACCTCTGTTTCATCATCCTTGGATCACCGTTCTGTATGTCAGCTCAGGTGGTGAATTGGTAAAGTGAGGCAGGAAGTGTTACGGTTTTTGTCGGTCTTAGTTGCAGTGGCGTCGTCTTTCGGAGCACCGTTGGCCGCCTCGGCCACAACCCCGGGTTATCAGGAGATCCGGGTCGAAAAAGGCGGCACCCTCCGCGGGAAGGTCACGCTGAAAGGTGACATCCCGCCCCCCAAGATGTACCACCTCTCCCTTTCCCCTTTCGGCCCCTTCTGCGAGAAGAAGATCTCGGATGGAAGGGGAAATATCGCCCTGGAGGAATTCACGGTCGGGCCCGGAAACGGCTTGATGGACGTCGTCGTCGCGGTCCAGGGCGTCAGGAAAGGGAAGCCCTTTCCCCTGATCGAGGCCAAGATCGATGCCACCGACTGCATGTTTCATCCCGCCGACGTTCCGGCCAGCGATCTGTACGAGACGGACGCAATGGGCCATACGCACCACATCCATCCGATGGTCACGGTGCTGCAGAACCATCAACCGATCTGGGTGGTCAACAAGGACCCGATCTTTCACAACGGCCAGATCTTTCAGAAGGAGCGAGGCAACATCATGCTCAACTTTCCCCTCCCGATCTCGGGAAAACCGGGGGGAGGCATCCTGCATTTCGATCCCGGCAAGCGTATCAGCCAGATGATCTGCGGCATGCACGAGTTCATGCAGACCTGGGGTTTCGTGGTGGACAATCCCTACTATGCTAAGACCAGACGCGACGGTCAATTCACGATCGACCGACTGCCGCCGGGAAGCTACCGCGTCCATGCCTGGCATCCTCAATTCAAGATTGCGGAAAAGGAAATCAAGATTACAGAGGGCGGCGCCGCGAATCTGAACTTCGAGTTCGACTCCAGCACGGTCAGGCGCCGGACTTATGAATCCGAGAAGGGAATTCGAGCATTTCATTAAGGACAGAAAGTTGCCGAAGTCAATCAGGCAAATAGAAAGGAACACGATCATGAGGAAAGCGGCAATCTCGATACTGAGCGCGATGTTGGCGGTTGCCTTCGTCTTCACCGTGCAAGGGCTGACCAGGGCGGAGGAGTCCCATCCGGGCCACCACCATGAATCGGCCACCGAAACGAGCTCCTCCGATGACTGGCAGGAGCGGCTCAAAACGCAGATCATCATCGAGGACAACATGGAGGGCCGTCCGCGACGGCTGTCCCGCATGGATCTCCTTCACAAGATGGCCATGGATCAGTTGGCCCACGAGGCCCATCAGGCGGGCGAGGAGGGCAAGGGCGCCTTTACGGCGATGCAGGGGCCGGGCCACCAATTGGACATGTTCTCGGGCATGATGAAGCAGGGCGTCCTCCTGGGCCCCGGCTCGGCCGACGAGAGCGTCGCGCCCGGCGGGCGATGCCCCAAGACGGTCCCCGTCAAGGCCTATGACATCACGGCAATCAATATCGAGATCACCCTGAACCAGTGGCTCGATTTCTATCCGGGCTACATGTATGTCCTGACCGAGAATCTGGAGAAGGCCCGCGAAGAGGAGGCCCGCAACGCCGAGGCCCGTGAGAAGGACAACGATCCCGGCGCCGTGAGCAATGGCCTGCAGGGCGACATCATCCAGCCTCTCGTCATCCGCGCCAACCAGGGCGACTGCGTGATCGTCACGCTGCGCAACGAAACGGAGTTTGAGGAGCCGGTGGGCTTCCACCTTCACGGATCCAGCATGCTGATCCGGAAGACCGGCAAGCCGGCCACCGCCACCAATCCCGACACCACCGTCCCCTTCGGCGAGACGCAGGTTTACGAGTGGTACATCGACCCCGATTTCCAGGAAGGCGCGCTCACCTTCCACAGCCACGGCAACCGTGAGCAGACCGGCTTGGGCATGATGGGAACCTTCGTGGTCGAGCCGGCCGGCTCCTATTACGTCGACCCGTTCACGGGCGGCGAGTTGAAGAGCGGCTGGGAGGCCATCATCGCCCATCCCAAGGAAAACGACTTTCGGGAATTCGTCATCATTTATCATGAGGTCGGAGACGAGGCCTTCCGGCCCCTGAGCAAGAACGGCGAAATGATTCCGCAGCGGGACCCGATCACGGACGCCTACCGGCCGTCCGCCCGGGCCCTGAACTACCGCAGCGAGCCCTTCGGGACCAACAACCTGGCCAGCCAGAAGGCGCGCTTCGGCTTCGAGGATGAGGCGGAGGCCTACAGCGCCTACGTCTTCGGCGATGCCGGCACCCCGATCCCGCGCGCCTACCTGGGCGACCCCTCGAAGTTCCGGCTGGTTCATGGCGGCTCGGACATCTTCCACTCGCACCATCCGCACGGCGGCACCATCCGCTGGCAGCGGGACCCCAAGGCCGAGCGCACCTTGTTCGACGCGGGGCGGATGGGTCCGGTAAAATTTCCCCGCATGCGCTCCAAGAGCGAGCGCGTGGACGTGCAGGTGATCGGACCATCCACCGTGTTCGACCTGGAGCCGGAGTGCGGCGCGGGGCTGTGCCAGCACCTGGCGGCCGACTTCCTGTTCCACTGCCACGTGGCGCACCACTATGTGGCCGGGATGTGGAGCTACTGGCGGGTCTACAACACCCTGCAGGCCCCGGGATTCCAGCAGGACATCATGCCGCCGCTGGTGGAGATGCCCGACCGGATCGGGAAGGTGAAGAAGGCCGTGGATTCCACGCAGCTCATCGGCAAGACGGTGGACTGGTTCGGAAAGAAGTACAAGATCACGGCCCGCAAGACCAACTGGTCGCAGGACCCCCCGCTCGTCTCGATCGAGGACTGGGTGACGGCCATGCTCCCGGTGCAGGGAAAGCCGGGTCACGCGGACGACGAGCGCGGCCAGATCATGGCGCATGACGCCACCGTGATTGACTGGACCTGGAAGAAGACCTCGGCCGGACTGCTGGCGATGACCGAGCCGGAGACCACCCAGAAGTGGCCGAAGTACGCCCCGCCCGCCGAGCATATGGGCATCAAGGTGGGACCCGGACAGCGGCGCAAGATCGCATTTGAGTCCCGGACGGGCAAGCTGGCCTGGCCGCACCTTCAGCCGCATTTCGGCAAACGGCCTCCGTTCGCCCGAAATCACGGGCCTGCGCCCTGGCTGGAGCCGTTTCACCTGGAGGAAGGCGGCGTGATCGCCAAGGATGACGTCTTCAATCCCTACGGCGAGCCCGGTGGGGCCGAAGGCGGTGGAGGCGTCAGCGGTAAGGAAACCAACCGACCGGCGCGTCCGGGTGAGCAGGGCCCCTGGAGCCTCTGCCCGCGACAGAGCGACAACATGGCCCAGCGCAAGCTGTATCGGCTCAATGTCATCGGGCAGCTCCCCATCGAGCTGGCCAGGGCCGACGGCAAGAACGAGGCCGTGATCGACGACGACGGCATCCTCTACGTCCTCAAGGAGGAGGAGGCCGAGATCCGGGCCAACAAGGAACTCCGGGTCCCGCTCGTTTATCGCGGGAATGTCTATGACTGCATCGACGTCATTCTGACCAGCCTGTGGCGCGACAACGTCGAGAACGGGTACGCCAGCAAGCTGAACATCCATCCCCACATGTGGCAGTTCGACAACCAGGCTTCGGACGGCGTGATCAGCGGATTCGCCTACGAACAGGCGGTTCGCCCCTACAAGGACGAGCTGGTCGATCCGACGCACGGACTGCCGGCGGCCATGAACGGCACCTTGGCCAAGAAGGCCAAGGCCGGCAAAGACTCGATTGCCCTCACGGACGAGAAGGCCGCCGCCCGGTTCCACGAAGGAACCCTTCTGGGAATCGGCATGGATCAGGTGGACAACTTCGAAATCCGGAGAATCAAGAACATCTCCGGCAAGAAGATCACCTTCTTTACGGACTTGTCTTTCGATCACGCCAAGGGCGAGATCGTCAGCGTGGAGTTCGTCCGGTACCGCTACTACCCGGACGCCGATTT
>CAYGBP010000067.1:0-3898 GCA_964348105.1 uncultured Nitrospirota bacterium | reverse complement strand
ATTTCGGCACCACCTACTGGCATGACCACGCCTTCGGCGCGATCTCGTGGCAGCACGGCGCCTTCGGCAGCACCATCATCGAGCCGCCGGGCTCCACCTACCACGATCCGAAGACCGGAAAGCTCAAGCGTAGCGGGTACGTCGTGGATATCCGGACAAACGAGCCCCATTCCACCGACGCCACCGGCAGCTTCCGAGAACTGGTGCTTCATCTTCAGGATACGATGTTCACCACGGGAAATAGCGTCACGACCGGCAGCCCGCCGGAGCTGCTCAAGCAGGCGGCCGCGGCGGCCCACACGCTGCTCTACCCCCTGGAGAAACAGAAGAACATCATGCTCACGCCGAACAGCTATATCAACGGCGGGACGCATACCACCGGGAGCGCCCTGAACATGCGGATCGCACCGCTCAACCGCAGGCTCAAGGTGGATCCCTCGGTCGAGAACGTCTTCAGCAGCAAGGTGCACGGTGATCCCGACACGCCGCTGCTGCGGGCCTACCTGGGCGATCCCATCATGATCCGAACCCTGGTGACCGCCATCAACGAAACGCACACGCTGCACGTGACGGGACACTGGTTCCGCTTCCAGCGCTACAACCCGGATTCTCAGCCCCGGAGCACGATGCATATCGGAATCGCCGAGCGGCACGATGTCTCCATCCCGGAGGCCGGCGGTCCGCAGCGCATGGCGGGAGATTATCTCTACTACAACGGACGCGTCTCCAAGGTGACCGAGGGGAGCTGGGGCATCATTCGCGTCCTCGACAAGGAGGTCAAGGACCTGCAGCTGCTGCCGGGACGGGAATCCGTTCCCGCCTCGGCCAAGAGCGTCTGTCCGCCGGACGCCCCGGTGAAGGACTTCCGGGTGCTTTCGATCGACAAAGAGCTCATCTTCAACACGCCGCGGGACGGCGAGCCCATCGAGGTGGATTTCGACCGCAAGATGCTCACCGCCAACCCCAAGGGCAAGATCTTCATCCTGGCGGATGAGAAGGCCCGCGTGGCCAACCGCAGCGTGCAGCCCATGCCGCTCACCCTGCATGTCAACGTGGGCGACTGCGTGAAGGTCAACCTCAAGAACGAGCAGAAGGAAGGTCACGTCTCCTTCCACGTCCATAACATGGCATTCGATCCCAAGGAGTCGCAGGGGATCAACGTGGGCTACAACGGCGGCGATCAGACGGTCGGGCCGGGGCGGAGCAAGACCTACACCTTCTACGCCCACCCCGAGATCGGCGAGAACGCCGCCCTGATCCATGACTGGGCGGACGGCACGATGGAGCAGCAGCGCGACGGCCTCTTCGGGGCCATCATCATCGGACCCCGCGGCTCCAGCTATCGCGACCCGGTCACGGGCGAGGACATCTCCATGAAGAACAGCTGGAAGGCCGACGTCATCGTGGACCGCACCATCGCCGAGAACAAGGGACGGCGAAACTACCGGGATTTCGCCCTGTACTTCCAGGACGAAGACAACATCCTGGGAACCAGCTTCATGCCCTACCTGCAGAAGGCGGCGGGACTGGTCGGCGTGAACTATCGGATCGAGCCCTATGACGCCAGGTTCGAGAACGGGTGCGAGGACGTCAGCACCATCTTCACCTGCGTCGGCGAGGACGAGACGGGAGACCCCACCACGCCGATCCTGGACACGCATGCCGGCGATCCGGTGGTGCTGCATGTCTTCGGCGCCTTCAGCGAGCAGAACGGCGTATTCGGACTCGAGGGGCATCAGTGGCCCGAGGAGCCGTTCCTGAGCGGAGCCGACCTGGTCAGCAACTTCGAGTTCGGCGGCGGATCGGTCCTCAACATCTATTTCGATGCGGGCGGGCCGTTCAAGCTGCCAGGCGATTATCTCTACATGAACCACCGGATGGCCTACATGGAGGCCGGCCAGTGGGGATTCCTCCGGGTCAGGGAGCCGGGTGACACCGGTCTGCTCACGCTGCGGGGGGTCAAGCCCAAGGTTCGAAAGGTGGGATTGGACCTGGAATAGGCGGATCCGTCATATCATCGATCCGATGATCCTGAAGCAAACCGATAGGGTGAGTGCAATCCTGATTGCACTCACCCTATTTTTTCTCCCCGCATCCCTCTCCGCCGATCAGCCGGCGCCCGAGGCGGCCTACCGGCACGTCGCCGACATGGTGGAAGCCGGTCGAAGGATGGTCCATGCCATCAACCGGGCCGCCACCAGCGGTAATCTGAACACGGTGCGCTCCCAAGCGCGGGAGTGCGTCCGATCCGGCCGGAGCATGATCGAGCAGGCACGCGCCGCTTTGGAGCAGATTCGAACCGTGGTGTCATCCGATCCCGGAAACGATCAACTCGGCCGGATCGCAAATCAGGCCGCCACCCATCTTCGGGAGGCCATCAAGCACGGGCGCACCGCCGTGATGCATGCCCACCACGCCACGATGTCCAGTACGCTTCGCAGCGGGCTCTCGCACGCTCGCGAAAGCGCGAAGCATGCCAGGATCTCGGCCCTGTATGCCCTGGAGGGCGAGGTCCACGTTCAGGAAATGTAATAGATCCCCGCGCCTTACTCAATCCGTCAGCCATCATTTCAGCCCATGCTCTCTTTCCCGCCACATATACATCACCTATATATAATGATATGAGGGTATCCAAACACGCAGTGACAATTTTTGTCAGTCAAGCGGAGATCGATTATTTGCCAAAACCCGGATCCCCCGCTATACTTGTGATCTGCAGTGCGAAAGAAGTATTTCAAGGTATATGCCACATGATCTTTTGAGACAGCAGCTTTTCAATGAGGAGAATCCTCAATGGTGTGTGCATCCGGCCCGCCCTTTTGGGCGCCTTCCTAGCCCTGGGTGGCTGCGGGGATGATTCCGCCGGCCCAGCCTCCCTTTCCTACACGGGCCTCACGAGCCAGTCGAGCATTGATTCCAATAATGCATCGGAGATGTCGGCCAACTCCTACAAGGGGCTCGGCGGCACCGACATGAATATCGTCGGGGCGGTTCAGTCCGGCGGGAGCGGATCCTCCGGAGAGTCGCGCCTGCTGACCCTGGCCACCGTATTGAACGACGCACTCGTGCGGCTCGATCCGGCCGCCCAATCCCAGGCCATGGCCCTGGGCGCCACCCTATCGGTGAACGACTCCCTCCCGGGAGACTGCGGCGGCAGCATGTCCTTCAGCATCACCGCGGATGATTCCACGGGCGCTTTTAGCGGAAGTCTCAGCTTCAACGCCTATTGTACGACCGACACATCGGGAAATACCACCATCTCGGGAAGCCTGACCTTCTCCGGCGTGATCGATCTGAATACGCAAGCCTTCAGCGCCGCGAACATGACATTCAGCTATATTACCATCACGGAGGGGAGCGAGACGATTGCCTTCAGCGGCACAGCGGTGTTCACCTCCACGAACGTCGTCTTCACCGACGTGAAGATCAAGCTGAGCAACGCGGACAAGGTCTACCGCGTGGTTAATTACAGCAGCACGACCACGCAGGGGGCGGGCTACGTGGATGTCACCGTATCGGGGGACTTCTATCATCCCGACTACGGATATGTGACCGTGAGCACCTCCACGCCGTTGCGTATCACCGATGGCGACGACAACCCGAGCTCGGGCGTGCTGCTCCTGACCGGAAGCGGCGGCTCGCAGGCCCGCCTGACGGCCCTCGACGCCCTGACCTTCCAGGTGGAAGTGGACGCCGACGGTGATACGATGTTTGAGACCACGCTGGGCCCGCTCAACTGGTCCGATTTCTAATCGAGCAATCAGCGATAGCCACTAATAAAGGGCCAGGCCTGTGATAGGCCTGGCCCTTTTACTTTGGATAAAACGGTTGGCTTGGTCACGGGACGGCCAATAGATCCATCTCGCCTGACATCCCGGCAGGCAGGTAGGACAAATCA
>CAYGBP010000066.1:7447-14147 GCA_964348105.1 uncultured Nitrospirota bacterium | reverse complement strand
TGGACAAGAACCGTGCGCATGACGCCGAGCTGATCAAAAAGGTTAATCGCTATCTGCCCAATCACGATACGAAAGGGCTGGAGATCCATATCATGTCTCCGGTGGAGGCCACGCGCTTCTCACTGGACCGCATGAAGCAGGGCAAGGACACCATCTCGGTGACGGGCAACGTGCTCCGAGACTACAACACGGATCTCTTCCCGATCCTGGAGTTGGGGACCAGTGCCAAGATGCTGTCCATCGTGCCGCTCATGCAGGGCGGGGGATTGTTCGAGACGGGCGCGGGCGGCTCGGCTCCCAAGCATGTCCAGCAGCTTCAGGAGGAGGGGCACTTGCGGTGGGATTCGCTCGGCGAATTCCTGGCGCTGGCTGCCTCATTGGAGCACCTGAGCAAGACCTCCAACAACGCCAAGGCCAAGATCCTGGCCGATGCCCTGGATCGCGCCACCGGAAAGCTTCTGGACAACCGAAAATCCCCTTCCCGCAAGGTGGGCGAGCTGGACAACCGGGGAAGTCACTTCTACCTCACCCTGTACTGGGCGCAGGCCTTGGCCGAGCAGACCGAGGACAAGGATCTTCAGGCCCGCTTTTCCAAGGTTGCCAAGCAGCTCGCCGAGAATGAATCCAAGATCATCGACGAGCTGAACGCGGCCCAGGGAAAACCGGTCGACCTCGGGGGTTATTACCGGCCGGAGTACGAAAAGGCGACGAAGGCCATGCGGCCGAGCCCGACCCTCAACCAGATCGTGGACGCCATCGCCTGAGCCGAAGGAGTTGTCATCGATTTGATCTCGTTCTGAAGAGCGAGCCGGCTTCGGATAAGAATCAAGATCCAATGAGACGGGCCCCTTCTCGCGTTTCGAAGCGATGTCGTCCTGGCGACATTTCGGATCAGGCCGTTCCCGACCACTCCCCCTATCCAATCATTCAATCCATCTACTGAAATTTCTCCGCAAGCTCTGCTGAATTCAAATGGTCATCATCCTTCCGACCCTTGACCTGACGGATCGGTTGTGCTGTGGTATGCTTGTCGTCATGCGACGCGATCATCCCGCCATCGGATGGAAGGAAGTCCTCGGGTTAATCCTCCTCCTCATCACCCTTTCCGGTTGTGCCTCGTTCATCGGAATGGAGACCCCGCGAACCCTTCCCCAAGGGGAGGTCAACCTCCTGCTCGCCGGCGTGAAGGCCGAGGATGAAGACGAGGGGGGAAACAAGTTCGGCTTCGGTGTCTTGAAGGCGCGAATCGGCTCCAAGATGCCGCTCGATCTGGGCGCGCGCCTCGACGTGCCCTATCTGGGCGTCATGGTGGATGCCAAGTATCAGGTCCTGCAAAGCGACCGGCACGGTCTGGATCTCGCATTTCTGGGAGGGACGGGAATTCCCTCTCTTTTTCATTTTCAGGCGATCCTGGGGAGGCAGATCGGACCGCTGCAAATTTACGCGTCCTACCGCTATCTGCTGACGGGGAGTTCCAAGCTCGACGCCTCCCTGACGATTGACGACCTGGAGCATTCAATCCAGCAGGGATTCGCCGGCATTCGGTTGGATTTGATGAAGAATCTCTTCTGCCAGGGGGAGGGCGGATTCATGTGGGAGCAGGACATTTTCATCATCGGTGTCGGCTGTGGTATGGCTTTTTCGGCAATTTAAGCAAATTGAAATAAGAGGGTGTCTGATTGTTTCATGGATATTCCAAAAAATCCGGCAAAGGGGCGATTCACTATGATCGGCTTATCCTGAGCCGGCCCAGCGGACGGTGCTTGTGGCAGTCTGCGCCAAGTTGACGTGAGAGGGTCCGTCTGTGGTAAGATAAGCCCCGGAAAATTCTTGAAGATGGGCGATTAGCTCAGTGGTAGAGCGCTTGCTTCACACGCAAGAGGTCGCTGGTTCGATCCCAGCATCGCCCACCACCCCTCGCACTGAATTCAAATCTAATCCCCTGCCAAGCCCAGAATGACGCGTCTATGATATAATCGGCGCAACTGGTTTGAGTCGTCCCTGCGGTGAGATCCGAATGGAGAAAACGACCCGGAAAAAGGATCCCCTGGTTGCCGATCTGAGGCGCCTGATGGGCCCGGAGAAGGTGCTGGCCGATTTTTCCGCCCTGACCAGCTATGCGATCGACGCCGGGATCTACAAGATCCCGCCCCGGGCCGTGGTGCTCATCCAGGAAGAGAGGGATATTCCGCGTGTCCTCGAATACGCAAAGCGAAACGGGATCGGTGTCACGGCCAGGAGCGGCGGAACGAACCTGACCGGCAACGCAATCGGCGAAGGCATCATCCTGGAGTTTTCGGGATATCGCAAGATCCTTGAAATCAACCGTGAGGGGCGATGGATGCGGGCCCAGCCGGGTGTCACCTATGCCGATCTGAACCGGGCGCTCGAACCGTTTTCCCTCCGATTCGCCCCCGATCCGTCCAGCGGCGAGATGTGCAAGCTGGGCGGAATGCTGGGGAACAACGCGGCCGGCCCCCATACGCTCAAATACGGCGCCACGAAGGATAACGTCCTGTCGCTCGAAGTCTACCTTGCCGACGGAGCCCGGATCACGGCCCGTCCGTACCGGTTGGATGAACCGCAATATGCCGACCTGATCGGTCGATGTCCGCAATTCTCGGAGCTGGCCTCACTCGTCAAGGACCACCGGGATCTGATACGCGAAAGAAAGCCGAAGGTGACCAAGAACAGCAGCGGATACAATCTGTTCGCCCTGGCGGATGGCTTGGCCGAGGGCTCGTTGGACTTGCCGCGCCTATTTGTCGGAAGCGAGGGCACCCTGGGCCTGACGACCGAGGCGAAGCTTCGCCTGATCGAAAGCCCGCCGAGGACCGCGACGGCATTAATCTACTTCACGCAACTCGGGCAGGTCGGCGAGGCGGTCCAGCGCCTTCTGGATCTATCGCCCAGTGCGATGGAGGTGATGGATTCCAATACAATGGATATCGTAGGACGCGCCCGCTTCGGAATCCCCGACGGGGCGGCCGCCCTCCTGCTCGTGGAGTTCGATGAAGAGCCGCTCGAAGAGCGCCTGAGTGGCATGAATCGCATCTGCGGGGAATATGATTTATGTGACGCGGTACGGATCGCGCAGGATGCCGGGGAGCAGGTTCGGTTCTGGGAGGCCCGTAAGGCCATCTATCCCGCGCTATATCGATTCGATCGCAAGAGGCATCCGGTGAATTTCGCGGACGATGTGGTGGTCCCGGCGCGCCGGCTGTCCGAGTTGATCGCCTTTCTCGAGGCCTATTTCCGGGACCTTCGAGTGCCGGTTGCGGTCTACGGGCACATCGGAAACGGCAATGCCCACATCAACCCATTACTGAACCTGGAGGATCCGGCCGACACCGACCGGATGCGAAAGGCATACAAGGACATTCATGAAAAGGTGATACGGGAGTATGAAGGCTCGATCTGCGGGGAGCATGGCGACGGCCGGATCCGGAAATCCATGGTCCGGGATCAGTTCGGCGAAGAGCTCTACAGACTGTTTCAGGCCACCAAACGAATCATGGATCCGGAAGGCATCCTGAACCCCGGCGTCAAGATCGATCCCGAAGTCCCCACGCCCGAGGCGGGCGATTTTACCCGTCACCTGGATTCGGAGCGTCTTGCCAAGGCCTGCGCCACCTGCGCAAAATGCAACACCGTCTGCCCGGCCTATGATATCGCCGCCGAGGAGTCGAACGGCGCCCGCGGCTGGTTTCATATCCTGACGGCTCGGGATTATTCCTATGAAAAGGCCGGTCGCGTCGTGGAGGCCTGTCTGAACTGCAAATCCTGCCGCACCGTCTGTCCCGCCGGGATCGACGTATCGGAGGAGGCCATCCGGCGCCGGGCCGAGCGGCCCAACCGTTTGATGGGTGGAATCTTCTGGCTTCAGGATCGCCGGCCGGTTTTTGAGGGGTTGCTCCGGGGACTGGGCCGGACCCAATGGCTGTGGGATCGTCCGGTGCCCCGCCGGATACTGGACCTGTTGAGCCGTCCCGTATTGCGCATGCTCGCCCCGACGGCGAGGCTGCCCCACGATATGATCATTCCCCGCATCGCCTCCAGACAGCTTCGCCAGCGGCATGCCGCGCTGGTCAACGACGGAGGCTCCTCCTCCGAAGACACCATCGCCTACTTTCACGGTTGCGCCGCGAACTACTTCATGGACGGCGTGGGTGATTCCGTCATCTCGATCCTGCAAAAGCTGGGTCATCGCGTCGCCCTGCCCGAGCAGAAATGCTCCGGCACGCCCATTCAAACCTACGGCCACCTTCAGCGAGTCGAGGCCTACGCCCGATTCAATCTGCAGTCTCTTCTGCGGTTTAAGACCGTCGTGACCGGCTGCGCCTCCTGCACCTTCATGCTGAAGGACTATCCGAATCTCCTCGCGGGCACTGGCGAGCGGGAGCGCGCGGCCGAGCTGGCCTCGAGGGTGGTTCATATCACGGAATTATTCGAGCGGGAGGGAATTGCCGCCATGGATGTCCCGCAGACCAGATCAACCAGAGAGCGCGTGGTCACCTATCATTCTTCCTGCCACCTGCGGGCGGCGGGGGTCTCACAGGCGCCTCGGCGGGCCTTATCCGCGCTGCCGGGCCTGAAGTTCGTCGAGATGCCGGATGCAGACCGCTGCGCCGGCGGCTCGGGGACCTTCATCGTCAAGAATTACGATCTTTCCAGGGAAATCTTCCGGAGGAAAGAAAAGGCGGTGGAGAAAAGCGGAGCACAGATCGTTGCGACGAGCTGTCCCGCCTGCATCATTCAGCTGAAGAACGGTTTACGGGAGGGAACCGAGGTCAGGCATGTGGCGGAGCTGGCCGATGAGGCCCTGCCCCCCAAACCGGCGTATCACTGACGAATCTTCTCTTCTTTTTCCTGCTGGGTCTTGCACTCGATGCACAAGGTCGTGACCGGCCGGGCCTTGAGGCGTTTATAGCCGATTTCTCCGCCGCAGCTTTCGCAGACGCCGAAGCTGCCCGAGTCGATCCGATCGATGGCCTCGTCGATCTTCTTGAGGAGTTTTTGCTCTCTCTCCTTCAGGCGAAGGAGGAAATTCTGGTCCGCAACGGCCGTGGCCTGATCCCCGAGGTCTGAGAGATTTTCCTGGTTCTGGTTAATTCCGCTCCCGATGATGACCCCGGCTTCACTTAGCAGGGTTGTGCGCTGTTTTTCCAGATCCTTGCGGATGTCCGAGTAGGGACGATCTTTGCTTTCTTTTTTGCCCTTCGCTGCCATGATGCCGCCCTTTCCCATCCACGCCCTGTTCTTTAAGCAACGTGATCCCGGAGGCTTGAAGCACGAAGCGTGTTTTAAACCAAAAATATAACAGACTCCTTTTCCAGAGTCAAATAGCGTTTTGGGGGCCGGCTGGCCGGCTAGGCCCCGGGAAAAAAACGGCTTGATGATCGCCATGCCCCGGGTGGATAATAAGCATAAACGCGTTTCGGGGAGCTGATCGAACGGGTACTTTACCTTGAAATTGTCTTGACACTAAAATTGTTTTCTGCTAAAATTCTGGTTTAACTTTTTGAAAATAAAGGTTTTTCTGTGGTCGGCATCGCGTAGGTGTCGCGATGCCGACCTCCCCGATCTCCCGGTTCAGGGTAAGCGTCAGGAGTTTGCTGGCATGCCAGCAGTCAAGGTCAGGGATAACGAGCCCTTTGAGAGCGCGCTGAGAAGGTTCAAAAAACAGTGCGAGAAGGCCGGTATTTTCTCCGAGGTCCGTCGACGCGGGCACTACGAGAAGCCCAGCGTTCAGAAAAAGAAAAAGGCCCTGGCGGCTCGGAAAAAAAGCCTGAAGCGGGGGAGGTCTCTGAGCTATTGATTCCCGGTAGGGCGGACAGGTAGGAATGACACTTCAGGAAAAGCTAACCTCCGAAATGAAGATGGCCATGAAGGCGGGGGATTCGGTCCGTCTCTCGGTCATCCGACTTCTGCGCGCCGCCATCAAGAACCGAGAAATCGAAAAGGGCAAGGGCAAACCTCTCGAGGAGGCCGATTTGATCGAGGTGGTGGTCTCGGCCGTCAAGCAGCGCAAAGAAGCAATCGACCAATATGAAAAGGCCGGCCGCGGCGATCTCGCCGATAAGGAGCGGGGTGAGCTGTCTGTGCTTCAAAGTTTCCTCCCGGCGGCCTTGAGCCCCCAGGAACTGGAGGAAAAGATCCAGGAAGTCGTCCGCCAGACCGGGGCCAGCAGCCCCAAAGACATGGGCAAGGTCATGAAGACCCTGATGCCTCAGGTCCTGGGCCGTGCGGACTCCGCCGAAGTCAGCAAGCGGGTGAAAGAGCTGCTGACGGCGCCCCGTTAGATCAGTTCTATCGTTAGGAAGGACCATGGGTAGGGGTTCGATCCCGGCAGAGACGGTTCGCGCCATCCAGGAACGCGCGGATTTGGTGGAGGTGGCCTCCCAATATCTCACCCTGCACCGGCGGGGCCAGAATTACACCGGCCTGTGTCCCTTCCATCAAGAAAAATCTCCTTCATTTACCATCAGTGCCGCCAAACAGCTCTTCCATTGCTTCGGCTGCGGCGCGGGGGGAGATGTATTCGGCTTTCTGATGAGGGCCGAGTCGATCAGCTTCCCCGAGGCCGTCAGGATGCTGGGGGAGCGGGTAGGCGTCCCGATGCCTTCATCCGGATCCTATCGGGCGGAACAAGGAAGTGACCCTTCAAAAGACGATCTCTTCAAGATCCATGAGCAGGCGT
>CAYGBP010000066.1:3506-7437 GCA_964348105.1 uncultured Nitrospirota bacterium | reverse complement strand
TCTTTCATCAAAACCTGATCAGCCATCCCTCCGCCGCCATGGCGCGCGATTATCTTGCGCAACGGGGCGTTTCCGCACGAACGATCGAGACTTTCGGGCTTGGCTACGCTTTGCCCCGGTGGGACGCCCTGCTCAGTCATCTCGTCGGAAAAGGGTGGCCGCAGGCCCGGATCCGGGACGCCGGCCTCGCCGTGCTCAAAGAGGACGGCTCCGGCCAGTATGACCGGTTCAGGGACCGCATCATCTTTCCCGTGCGTAACCTCAGGGGCAAGGTCATTGCCTTCGGCGGAAGGATCATCCCCCGCCCGGCAGAGGCGGGGGGGACCAGGAGCTCCGACAATCAGCCCAAATACCTGAACTCACCCGAAACCCCATTATTCCAAAAGGGGCATCACCTGTTCGCGCTGGATCGGGCAATCGGCGCCGTCAAATCTGCCGAAGGCTTAATCATCGTAGAGGGCTATCTGGATGCCCTCTCGGCCCATGAAGCAGGGATTGGCAACGTAGCCGCCACGCTGGGGACGGCCTTGACCTCGGAGCACCTGCACCTGATCCGCCGATTTACACGCAATGCCGTCCTGTTGTTCGACTCGGACGAGGCGGGGATCCGGGCGGCCCTTCGATCGGTCGAGCTTTTCCTGGGGAGTAATCTCAAGGCCAGCGTCGTCATGCTCCCCGAAGGCGAAGATCCCGATTCCCTGATCCGCCAACGGGGCGCCGAGGCCTTCAAGGCCGAGCTATCCAAGCAGACGGGACTTCTGGACTTCGCCATTCAATGCTTGGTGGGCCGGTCCGCAAAGGCCACGATTCAGGAGAAGCTGAAGGTCGTCGAATCGGTCCTTCCCCTGCTGGCATTGATTTCCAATCCCGTCGAGCGGTCTCATTACCTGCGTCAGGTGGCCGACGCGCTTCATGTTCATGAGCGCGACCTCGGGCAGGAGCTTTCCCGTCACATCAAGACCGGAAGAAAGCGCAAAAGCCCGCCGCAGCCCCCGCAGGGCGAGGTGATTTCCTATCCCAGTGAAGAAAGGTTTCTGATCAAGCTGCTCCTGCAGGGAAAAATCGCGGTGCACCAGGTTCAAAGCGAATTATCTTCCGAGGACTTTATGGACCCGCGCGTTTCCCGGATTTACGAGATTCTGGTCCAAGGATCCGGGGCGGAGGGGATGTCGGAATCCAGGCTGGTGGAATTGCTGAGGCAGACCCAGGATCAGCTTGAGCTGAGCGAATTGATTTCGGCCTGGAGCCTCGAGGAGCTGGAATGCGACGATTACGAAAAAACGGTGCAGGATTGCCTGAGCCGCATCAAGACCAAGCGAATGGAGCGAGAGCTTCAGGCCCTCGAAGAACGCATACGCCTCAAGGAGCGGGAATCGGACAGGGAGGCGGTCAAAACGCTCCAGGAAGGCGTATTGACCCTCAAAAAAAAGATCCTGAACTGCCGCCAGGGGGAGGGAATTTTTTAGTTTCTTTGGTCATTCAAATATGGTAAGTGAAAAAGAATAAGGTATACTTAAAAATAAAGGGTGTCGGGAGATCATTATGGCCAAAGAAGAGAAGATCGACGAGGTCAAGCAGCTCATATCTATTGGAAAAGAAAAGGGTTTTTTGACATATGAGGAGCTTAACAGCACCCTCCCGGCAGAGGTGCTGGCCTCGGAGCAGCTCGACAATATCATGATGATGTTCGGGGAAATGGACATCGAAGTCATTGACTCGGCCGAGGAGGGACGATATCAGCGCGTGGTGGTCGAACCCTCCGAGGAAATGGAGGAAATCGAGGAGAGCAATGAAATTGATGAGGAGTTGTTCGCGGAGGAAAAGGAGATCGATCTTTCGCCCGGCATCCTCAGCCGGACCGACGATCCGGTACGACTTTACCTCAGGGAGATCGGCAGCGTGCCGCTCCTCAGCCGGGAAGGCGAGATCGAGATCGCCAAGCGAATCGAGGAAGGCAAGAGGGATGTGACCTCGGTCAATTTCAGCATGCCCATGACGATCAAGGCAATCCTGGCGCTAGGCGAAAAACTCAGGCAGGGAAAGATCACGGTGACGGACCTGGTCGCCACGGCCGAGGATGAATTTGAAGAGATCGTCGAGCAGGATGACGAGGAGTTGAAGGCCAAGACGCTTCGGGTCCTCGCGCAGATCAAGGCCCTGCACAAGGCCCTGCAAAAATTGATCGGGCAGCTGCGGCGCGTCCGGACCGACGTGGGCCGCAAGCGCCTCTTGAAATCATCGATCAAGGAAATCAAGAGCCGCATCGTCGAAAAGGTGGAGGAATTAGGCCTTCATCCGCGCCTGGTTGATGCGGTCGTTCGCCGGCTCAAATTGCTGGAGCGAGAAGTCGTCCAGGCCGAGCGCGAGATCGCGGGGTGCAGGCGCCGCACCGGAGTGCCGACCCCGGAGCTGAGAGTGCTGTTCACGAAGATGAAGCGGAACTCCCAGGCCCTGCATGCCGTCATGCGCAAAACAGGGCTTACCGAGCGGGACCTTTACAAGGCGGAGAAAATTTATCGCGGGGCCATAAAGGCCGTACGACGGGTTGAAATGGAGGCCACCGTTTCGGCCGATGACCTTAAGGAGGCCGTCAAGCTGCTCGAGCAGGGCGAATACAAGGTCAAGCAGGCCAAGAGCGAGCTGGTGGAGGCCAATCTCAGGCTCGTGGTGAGTATCGCCAAGAAATATACGAATCGGGGTCTGCAGTTCCTGGATCTGATCCAGGAGGGTAATATCGGATTGATGAAGGCCGTGGATAAATTCGAATATCGCCGGGGCTACAAGTTCAGCACCTACGCCACATGGTGGATTCGTCAGGCGATCACCCGGGCCATCGCCGATCAGGCAAGAACGATCCGTATCCCGGTGCACATGATCGAAACCATCAATAAGCTGATCCGGACTTCCCGGCTGCTGGTCCAGGAGCTGGGCCGGGAGCCGATCCCGGAAGAGATCGCCGAGAAGATGGAATTGCCATTGGACAAAGTCAGAAAGATCCTGAAGATCGCCAAGGAGCCGATTTCACTTGAAACGCCGATCGGCGAGGAAGAAGACAGCCATCTCGGAGACTTCATCGAAGACAAAAAGGTGATTTCCCCGCTCGAGGCCGCCATCCGGTACGATCTGCAGCGACAGATCAACAATGTCCTTCAGACCCTGACGCCCCGTGAGGAAAAAGTGCTGAGAAAGCGCTTCGGAATCGGGGAGAGCACGGACCACACGCTCGAAGAGGTGGGTCAGGACTTCGAGGTCACCCGGGAGCGGATTCGCCAGATCGAGGCCAAGGCCTTGAGAAAGCTTCGCCATCCGAGCAGGAGCAAGCGACTGAAGAGTTTCGTTGAAAATCTTTGACCGGAACTTTGAGAAAGTTTGTTCTTTTTCTCCGGGCGCCGTTCTATTAGACCCCGCTTTATCAAGATGATTCTCTTGTCCGGGTTTCAGGCGATCACCGAACTGCAGGCGGAGGTCATCCGATCATTCAGCCGGGCCCATAGCTCAGCTTGGTTAGAGCGACTGACTCATAATCAGTTGGTCCCAGGTTCGAATCCTGGTGGGCCCACCAGCCCCGGCATTTTAAATGATTTGATCCGATGGGGTAATCGCAATGAGACGAAAGCAGGTGTTTCTTATGATAGAAAAAGATGCCGGCGATTCTGTTTTGCGCGAAGGTGATCTGCCTGGCCGACGGGGAGGCTTGGGGGGATCGCTTTGAAGGAGCATCTTGAAAATCTGATCCGAATGCAGGAAATTGATTCGCAGATGGACGTCCTGCGTGGGAAGCGGGAGGCATTCCCGGTAGAGGTTGAAAAAGCGCGGGTGCCGATCAACAAAGCGCAGGCGGAGTACGACAAGTTGAAGGCGGCGTACGAGGAGATGAGCCGTCAGAGGCGTGACCGCGAGCGGGACCTGGGGGCTCAGGAGGAAAAAATAG